>JAHZHF010000004.1 GCA_019420405.1 Clostridiales bacterium | reverse complement strand
GACGGAAGTGTTATTGCCCTAAATAGGCTGTAAAGCGCGAATTGGCGCGGCTTGGGGACTTTTCATTGAGAAAGTCTTCCGGCCGCGCCTTACTTCTGAAAGCTATATATTCATTAACTTCCGTCCTGAAAAGCTCAGAAAACAGCCCCATTTCAAGAAAAATTCTGCGGGGATGGAGGATGGCGATGGATGACTTCGGAAGGGTATTAGTGAAACTTAGAGTTCCAGCGAGGGACGTTAGGGCTGATGGTGGAATTGTCTGAGCGAAGCGAGTTGTCCACCGTCAGCCCTTGTATTTAGTCCGTCACTGGAACTTTTAGTTTCACTTATATCCCTGGAGCGGAATCCTGAGCCATCCTCCATCCCCGTAGAATACGTTTCAGAAATCCCCCCTGTTTTCGGACGTTTTTCATCCGGGAGTTAATGAACCAAATAGCTGAAACTCCCCTTAAACTTTAAAGCGGTATCCCACTCCCCAGATTGTCTCAATATACTGCGGGTGAGATGTATCATATTCGATCTTTTCTCTGATCTTCTTGATATGCACTGTCACCGTCGCGATATCCCCGATGGATTCCATATCCCAGATCTCCCGGAACAGTTCTTCCTTTGTATATACGTGGTTCGGGTGGCTTGCCAGAAATGTCAGAAGATCGAACTCTTTCGTCGTAAAGGATCTCTCTTCCCCGCCGACCCACACGCGCCTCGCGGTGGTATCAATCTTTAATCCGCGGATCTCAATCACCTTATTTTCCTCAACCGTGCTTCCGATCAGGCGCTCATATCTGGCAAGATGCGCCTTCACGCGGGCAACCAGCTCGCTGGGGCTGAACGGCTTTGTCATATAATCATCCGCGCCCAGTCCGAGTCCTCTGATTTTATCGATATCATCTTTCTTCGCCGACACCATGATAATCGGTGTATTCTTCTGATCTCTGATCTGGCGGCAGATCTCGAACCCATCCACTCCCGGGAGCATCAGATCCAGAATAATCAGGTCAAAATCCTCTTCCAGCCCTTTTCTCAAGCCTTCTACTCCGTCGTTAGCAACCTCAACTTCAAAGTTGCTCAGTTCCAGATAGTCCTTCTCCAGATCCGCAATGCTCTCTTCGTCTTCGACAATCAAAATACGCTTACTCATCAATCGGTACCTCCTGATATTTTCTTATTACGAAATACATTGTCGTACCAGTGCCCTCTTCACTGGTGGCCCAGATATTTCCTCCGTGTTCCTCCACGATCTTCTTTACGATGGAAAGGCCGATGCCGCTTCCTCCCTTCGAGGAATTGCGTGAGGCATCCGTGCGGTAAAATCTGTCGAAAATATACGGCAGATCCTTGGCCGCGATCCCTTTTCCGTTATCACCCATCTCAACCTGGATGAAATCTCCCACGTCCTTTACCTCCATTGTGAGCCGCGTCTGCGGCTTATCCACATATTTCAGTGAATTTGACACAATGTTATTGATAACTCTCCGAAGCTGCTCCGGATCCACGATTACCTTGCAGTCCTCCTCCATCCAGTTCCGGTACGTGAAGTCCACACCCTTCGCCTCCAGTTCCATATGAAGGTCTTCTGCACAGTCCTCGAAATAATCCTTCGCCGAGATCGTCGCAAAATTGTATGGGATTCTGTTCGTGTCGATCTTGGAATACAGAGTCAGCTCGTTAATGAGAAGGTCCATCTCATTAGCTTTATTATAAATGGTCTTGATATATCTGTCCATCTTTTCCGGCGTGTCTGCGACCCCGTCCATAATTCCTTCCACATACCCTTTAATGGCGGTGATAGGAGTTTTAAGATCGTGGGAAATGTTGCTGATCAGCTCCTTGTTTTCCCGCTCGTACGCGACCCGCTCCTCCGCGTTCGCTTTCAGCCTCAGCCGCATTTCCTCAAAATCCTGGCAGAGCTGTCCGATCTCATCGTCCGACTCCTGCCGGATCTCAAAATCCAGATTGCCCTCGCGAATATTCCGCGCCGCTTTCTGGAGCTTGGACAGAGGTACAGAGATACTTCGATAGATCCAGTAGATCAGAAGTCCCGTCGTGAGAAATACCGCCGTCAAATATACCTGCTGTATCTCATTGACCCTCTCCGGCGCAAAAGTCCGCATCGCTACTGAGGTAAATATTGTTGGAAGAATCATAACCGCAGTAAACACAATAATTAGTTTTGTTCGAAGCTTCATCTTTCCAATCTCCTCTCCCTGCCCTCCTTGTGACGCACGATTTCCGCCGCCTTTTTCTTCTCCCGGAATTCGGTCAAATCCTGCCGCCATCCACCGGAGCGCCACACTGTATCTTTGCCTCTTCTTCTCTCTCCTCCAATGCGATATACCCGTGGGAATCCTTGTATTCCGACAGTACGATATTGGTGCTCGTCTCCCCGTATTTCTGAATATAATGGAGGAAATTATCCAGCTCCATCGTACTTCTGAACAACACTTTCAGCAGCGCAAAATAATTGCCTGTAATCCCGTAACATTCCAGAACATTAGGATTTTCCCTGATAAAATCGTCAAACTCCTTCTTGCAGCCGGTATCCACCGCCACATTGACAAAAGCCATCACCATAAATCCGGCGGCCTTCCTGTCGAAATCCGCATAATATCCCCGGATGATCCCTTCTTTTTCCAGCCTTTCAATCCTGCTCTTCACTGCCGGAGACGTCAGGCCCACAAGAGAAGATATCTGCTTTAACGACATCCTTGCATTTGAGCTTAAAAGCTTTAGTATTTTAGCGTCTAATCTGTCCATTTTAATTTCAAAACTTTCCTTAATATTGTATAGTCATTCTGCCGGACTCTGCCGGCTTCTATATCATATCACACCTTCCGCCAACGGACAAATATTTTCCTGCAGTGGCGCATTTATTGACAATCTTTTGAAAATCTGTTACTATACACCTGTGTCTATATAATATTTATTTTATACGCATTTAAACTTTATTTTATTAAGTATGTTCTTTTATTTCCATCAGAAAATTAATTTCAAATATGTCAGAAGAGATCTACATCTTCAGATCCTTCTTTTCTGATATATACCGGGACGGATCAGACAGACTTTACGCACACCGTCCCAGACACCCCCGTAGGTGCGGCGGGAGAATGGAGAGTTATTATGAAAAAATGGAAACTTCTGACAGCAGTCCTTTTATCCGCCGGCCTGCTCCTCACAGGATGTTCCGGCGCTCCGGCGGAGTACGGTGATTCCGGCGAGGGTGGCGGAGCAGCGGCCGAGAGCGGTTCCGGGGATAACGACCTTACGGTAGCGATCCAGTCGGATCCGACGGGTCTGGACCCGCACATGGTGACAGACCGCGCGGCGGGCATCGCCATCGAGAACCTGTACAACACCCTGTTCACCTACACAGAGACTTACGGAGAGGCTGTTCCTTCTCTTGTAGACACCTATGAGATCTCCGAGGATGGCCTCACCTATACCATGCATCTCCACGAAGGCGTGAAGTTCCACAGCGGAAACACCATGACGAGCGCAGATGTAAAATACTCGCTGGAGCGGATCAAAAATTCCGGCGCCAGGGCTTCCCAGATGGAGAAGATCAGCTCGATTGAAACACCGGACGACAACACAGTGGTGATTACTCTGTCTTCACAGTACGCGCCTTTCCTCACCTATCTCGCCAATCCGCTGAACGCCATCGTTGACCAGGCGGTCACAGAAGAGAACGGTGGAAATCTCGCCAATGTAGACGCGGGAAGCGGCCCCTTCGCCCTTACTGCATGGAACGAGGGTTCCAGCGTAGATATGGAGGCGTTCGCAGATTACTGGGAGGAAGGCAAACCTCAGGTTGACACGCTTACCCTCCGGACGATCACAGACGCGACAGCCCGCGCGACTGCATTGAGAAACGGTGAGATCGACATGATCATCGACGCCGTTGACCAGGAAAAGGCTGTTCTCGAAGGAGCGGAGGGCGTCGTACTTGAGTCCGTCCCCGGCACCTTCTGGGAGTATGTGGGAATGAACTGCCAGTCCGAATCCTTAAAGGATCCGAAGGTACGTCAGGCCATCGCCTACGCTATCGACCGGGAGGCGATCAACACGGCTGTAAAGATGGGAAGCGCCACTGTCCTGACCGAGACGGATATTCCTTCCACTCACGAGTACTTTGGCGGCGATGAAATCTACGCACAGAGAGATGTGGAGAAAGCAAAAGCGCTTCTCGCGGAAGCCGGCGTCGCGGAAGGCTCCCTGAACCTGAAGATCACAGCCGGAAGCGACTGGCAGTACCAGGTAGACGCGGCGCAGATGGTAAAGCAGCAGTTGGAAGAAGTCGGGATTAACTCCGAGATCTCCGCGCTGGAATCCGGCGTGTACTTTGACGGACTCAACGCCGGCGACTTTGACCTGACAGTATGCGGCTGGTCCGGATTCGTAGACGCAGACGAGTATCTCTACGACCTGTTCACCACGAACGGCGCTTACAACCAGCAGAAATATTCGAACCCCGAGGTGGACGAGCTTCTGGAACAAGGCCGCGTAACTCTCGACGAGACACAGAGAAAAGAGATATACAAAGAGGCTCAGCGCATTATTGCGGAAGATGCTCCGATGGCATTCCTCTATATGAACAGCTTCACGGTTGCGATGCGGGATAATGTAAAAGGCTACACCGTACATCCGACCATGGCTACAATCTTTATGAAAGACGTCTATTTCGAATAGGCAGATCACAGACGCGCTCTCTCCGGAGGGATGCCCTGAACCAATGACTTCCGGACAGGAGGTGCCGCATCCTCAGTGATGCGGCACTTCTGGCGTGATGGCGTCCTGATGGGCGCCCCATCCCCCTCCGGAACAATTTTCACGAAAGGAGCAGATATGATCCGATATATTATCAAACGAATCCTCAGCATCATCCCGGTCCTTCTCGGGATCTCTGTGGTTGTATTCCTGGCAGTGCGGCTGATTCCGGGCGACTTCACCACCGTCATGCTCGGCACTCAGTACACAGAGGAAGCTGCAGCGGCGCTGAGGGCGCAATACGGGCTGGACGGCCCGCTCATCACTCAGTATTTCATCTGGCTTGGCGGCGTGCTCACAGGCGACTTCGGTTATTCCTATATCTCCAACCAGCCGGTAGGCGCCCTTTTATTTTCCCGCCTCCCGGTCACTCTGGAGCTGACTTTCTTAAGCCTCCTCCTGGCCGTACTCTTCGGCATCCCTATGGGCTACTGGGCTGCCTGCAAGAGGAATAAGGCGCCGGACTCCGCCGCCACTGTCACCGGGCTTCTGGGAATCTCCATCCCCAACTTCTGGCTCGGGACCATGTTTATCCTTCTGTTCTCCTTAAAGCTCAAGTGGTTCCCCTCCGGAGGCTTTGTGCCGCTTGGCGAAGGCCTCCTTGAGAATCTCCGCTGTATGGCGCTTCCCGCCGTAGCCCTGGGGCTTGCAGTGAGCGCGGTGGTCATGCGCTCCTCCCGCTCCGCCATGGTGGAAGTCACAGGCCAGGAATACATGAAGATGGCGAAGGCGAAGGGCCTCTCCGGAACAGGTCTGATCTTCCGCCACGGGATCAAGAACACCATGGTGAACGTGCTGACGATCCTGGGACTGCAAACCGGCTCCCTCCTCGGAGGCTCAGTGGTGATCGAACAGATCTTCTCCCTGCCGGGGATCGGATCCCTGGCGCTGCAGTCCATCAACAACCGTGATTATCTCGTGCTGCAGGGCACGGTCCTGTTTATCTCGACCATGTTCGTGCTGATCAACCTGATCGTCGACCTGCTGTACTGTGCGGTCAACCCGCAGATCCGATATTAGGAGGTGTCGCCATGAAAGACTTTTTTTACAGACTGATCCATAATAAACTCGCAGTGACCGGCGGTGTCATCCTGATCCTGTTCATCTTAATGGCCGTTCTCGCGCCGGTGATCGCGCCCTATGATCCATATTATATGGATGCGTCGGCAACACTTGCTCCGCCATCGGCGGAACATCTGCTGGGGACGGACAACATGGGCCGGGATATCCTCTCGAGGATCTTCTACGGGGCGCAGATCTCCCTTAAAGTTTCCATAGTCTCCGTATCCATCGCCACAGCGGCCGGAGTTATCCTGGGAGTGGTCGCCGGATACTTCGGAAAATTCACAGATGGGATCATCTCCCGTATCCTGGAGATCATGTTTGCCTTCCCGGAAGTCCTCCTGGCTCTGTTGATCATGTCCATCCTGGGGCCCAGCCTCAACAATATCATGATCGCCATCGGGATCGTCTACACCCCGATCTTCGCCCGGATCACCCGGGGCGCGGTTCTTTCTGTCAAAGATTCTCTTTACGTGGAAGCGGCGCGCTCCATCGGCGTGAAGGACAGTATCATCATCGTGCGGCATATCCTTCCCAACATCCTGTCTCCGATCCTGGTGCAGATCACTCTGTCCCTGGCCTTTGCCATCCTCTCGGAAGCTTCCTTGAGTTTCCTGGGGATCGGCGTTGAGCCCGATATCCCCTCCTGGGGCATCATGCTCAACAACGGCAAAGCCTGGATCGAGATCGCCTGGTGGGTTGGCGTATTTCCCGGCATCGCCATCGCGCTGGCAGTCTTGGGATTCAATATCCTGGGCGACGGGCTTCGGGACGTTCTTGATCCCCGCCTGAGAAATGTGGAAGATTAAAGGAGGAATACAATGCAGGACAGAAAAGAAAATACAATCCCCCTCCTTGAAGTGAAGGATCTGCAGGTAGAATTTCACATGAGGCAGGGAACCATGTACGCCGTCAGAGGCGTGAACTTCTCCCTTCGTAAAGGAGAGATCTTAGGTCTGGTCGGAGAATCCGGCTGCGGGAAATCCGTCACAGCGAATACGATCCTCGGATTGATCGGAAAGGCAAGACACGAAAAAGTTTCCGGGAAAATTTTATTCCACGGAAATGATATTTTAAAAGAGACAGAGAAAGAACAGCAGAAGCTGCGGGGCAACAAGATCTCCATGATCTTCCAGGATCCTATGACCGCCCTTGACCCTGTGGCAAAGGTCGGCCGCCAGGTAGGCGAGACTCTGGAGATCCATCGGAAGAAATCGAAAAAAGAAGCATTTGAGGCGGCCGTGCGCCAGCTCGTCCGGGTAGGGATTCCCTCTGCGAATGAACGTGCGAAGGACTATCCCTTCCAGTTTTCCGGCGGGATGCGCCAGCGGGCGGTGATCGCCTCCTCGCTGATGTGCGAACCGGAGATTCTCATCGCGGACGAACCGACCACAGCTCTGGATGTGACCATCCAGGCTCAGATCCTGGATCTGCTCCGGGAGCTGCGGGAGAAAAACGATGTGGCGATCATCCTGATTACCCACGACATGGGTGTGGTGGCCGAGCTCTGTGACACGGTAGCGGTCATGTATGCCGGAGAGATCGTGGAGAAAGCGCCTGTGAAGGATCTCTTCGAGAATCCTCTTCACCCGTACACAAAAGGACTGCTCCGGTGTATCCCGGTTCCCGGGCGGCAGGAGAAGCTGATCCCCATCCCGGGACATCCGCCGAAGCTCTATGAGAAACGGCCGGGCTGTAAGTTTGCCCCGCGCTGTCCTGGATATGCCGAAGGGAAATGCGATGGGGATAATCCCCTCACCGAAGCAGCTCCGGAGCACTTTGCCGCCTGCTGGAGAACACAGGCGGTGCAGAAGGGAGAATGCCATGAGTGAAAAAACCATTCTGAAAGTCGAAGGACTTTCCAAAGAATTTGACGTAAAGAAAAAAAGCCTGACCGGGGAGAAAGAGAGGTTGAAAGCTGTACAGGACGTCTCCTTCACCGTATCCGAGGGGGAGACGCTCGGGATCGTCGGCGAATCCGGTTGCGGGAAATCGACCCTCGGCCGCCTCATCATGCGGCTGATCGAACCCACGGCCGGTAAGGTGTTCCTGAACGGCACAGAACTCACCTCCCTCTCCGGGCGCGCGCTCCGGACAAAGAGGAAAGATTTCCAGATGATCTTCCAGGATCCTTACGCTGCGTTCAATCCCCGGATGACCGTACAGAAAATCCTGGAGGAGCCGCTGAAAACCTATCATATCCCGAAAGAGAACTGGGAGAAGCAGATCGGCGATATCCTCCGCGTCACCGGGATTTCCCGCGATGCTCTGAGCCGCTATCCCCACGAATTTTCCGGCGGCCAGCGTCAGAGGATCAGCATCGCCCGGGCGCTTCTCTTAAACCCGAAACTCATCGTGGCTGACGAGCCCGTCTCCGCCCTGGACGTCTCGATCCAGGCACAGATCCTGAATCTGATGAAAGATCTTCAGGCGCAGTACCGGATGTCCATGATCTTCATCTCACATAACCTGGCATCCGTCCAATACGTCAGCCACAAAGTGGCGGTTATGTATCTGGGGCGCATCGTTGAAATTGCCTCTGCGGACCGCCTGTACGATGCGCCGATGCACCCCTACACACAGGCCCTCATCGCCGCCATTCCAGTTCCGGTTCCGGGACGGAAGCGTCCAGACCGGCTCTCCGGCGAAGTACCGAGCCCCATACATCTGCCCGGGGGATGCGCATTCCATCTGAGGTGCCCTCACGCGACGGATGTCTGCAGACGCGGAGTCCCCTCACTGAAAGAATACGAGCCTGAACATTTCGCAGCCTGCTGGAAGTATGAAGATAAAAAGAATGGAGAATCAGCATGAAATTAAATACATATTCAATCATCGCGGTATGCCGGGAGACCGGATGCATGGGCGGAGCCGCCGCATCCCGCTTCCCGGGGCTGGGCGCGTTTTCCCCATATATCCGGCTCTCCCGGGGCGTCATTGCCTCCCAGGGGTGGGTCAATCCCTTCCTGAACGAGGAAGTCATGGGCCGCCTGGAGCGCGGAGAGTCAGCCGAGAGCGCACTACATCAGGCGCTGACGGAAGATAAAGGAGCACAGCTTCGTCAGATCTCCGTCGTAGATTCTAAAGGGCGTACAGCCGCCTTCACCGGAAGCGAAAACGATCCGGTCAAAATGCACATCCGCGGAGACGGCTATGTGATTGCAGGGAATATCCTGACCGGTGAGGACGTTCTTACGGAAATGGAGAAAGCCTTTCTTTCCGCCGAAGGGCCGCTGGCCGACCGCCTCATGAGCGCCATGCTCGCCGCAGACCAATGCGGAGGCGACCGGCGCGGGAAGCAGGCCGCCGTCGTGCGTGTGGAGAAGGTACAGGGTTTCCCTTATATTGATTTCCGGGTTGACGACAATCCGGATGCCGTTCAGCAACTGAACCGTATCTATGAAAAAAATAAGCAGCACATTTACGACACCTACGACAACTGGGTCGAGAATGTCCGGAAAGGGGTCAAAGGTTAAACAGCTATGAACATTTACGAAGACGCAAAACAGGAAAAGGAAGAACTGATCCGCATAAGGCGGTATCTCCACCGCCATCCCGAGGCCAGCATGAAGGAATATGAAACTACGGCATGGATCCGGAAGTATCTGGATGAAAAACAAATTGCCTGGGTCCCTGCCGGTGAAACCGGAACCGTGGCCGTAGTCCGGGGAGAAGTGCCGTCCGGCGGGACTTCTTCGTCCTCCGGCCATGTCATCGGACTCCGGGGAGATATCGACGCCTTGGAGATGGATGAACTCCGGAAGACTCCCTACTGTTCCCAGAACCCCGGCCTCATGCACGCCTGCGGTCACGATGGCCACACGGCCGCCCTTCTCGGAGCCGCCGTGTATCTGAACGCGCACCGGAGCAATTTCTCCGGTGTAGTGAAACTGATCTTCCAACCCGGCGAGGAAAACGGACAGGGAGCGCGCTCCGTTGTAGAAAGCGGCGCCATCGACGATGTAGAGGGGATCTTCGGCCTCCATGTCTCCAGCTCCCTTCCCACCGGGACAGCCACCATCCGCAAAGGAGTTATGTCCTCCGCCAACGATAAGTTCCGGATCTGGATCCACGGGAAGGGCTGCCACGGCTCCGCGCCCCAGAACGGAGCGGATGCCCTGCTCGCCGCCTCCGCCCTCGCCCAGACGTTTCAGACGGTCATCAGCCGCGAGAGCGATCCTTTAAAGCCCACAGTCATGACCATCGGCATCCTCCAAAGCGGGACCGCCTTCAACATTCTTCCGGAGAACGCCTATATGGAAGGCAGCATCCGCACCCTGGAAGAGGAGCAGAGGGAAGTAAACCGCGCCGCCATCCGCCGTATGGCAGAATCCACGGCCGCCGCATACCGCTGCACCGCCAGGATCGAATTTGAGACCACAGCCAAGGTTGTTTACAACGACAGCCGGCTCACCGATATCGCCGTCAGCGCTTCGGAAAAGATCCTCGGAAAAGGGAATGTCACAGAGCAGCCCTTAAGCCTGGGCGCGGAAGATTTCGCAGAATATCAGGCCGTATGTCCCGTAACCTACTTGAACGTGGGATCGCGTAATGAAAAACTGGGAATTACAGCGCCCCATCACCATGGGAGCTTCGATATCGACGAAGACTGCCTCCCGGTCAGTATGGCGGCGTATGTACAGTTCGTTTATGATTACTTTTCAGAATAAAAGATTGTGTGGGCGGGGTGAAATTTAATTTCACCCCGCCCACAGCCGACTTTGTTTACAGATATTTTTTCAATGCGTCAACCTTATCCAGCTTCTCCCACGGCAGTTCCAGATCAGGGCGTCCGAAGTGTCCGTACGCTGCAGTCTGCTTATAGATCGGCCTGCGGAGATCCAGCATCCGGATGATCCCCGCAGGGCGAAGGTCAAAGTTCTCACGGATAATCTCAACCAGCTTTCCGTCGGAAACTTTTCCTGTTCCGAATGTATCCACCGAAATTGACGTAGGCTGTGCAACTCCGATAGCGTAAGACAGCTGGATCTCACACCGCTGCGCAAGTCCTGCCGCTACGATATTCTTCGCCGCATAGCGCGCGGCATACGCCGCCGAACGGTCTACTTTTGTACAGTCCTTTCCGGAGAATGCACCGCCGCCGTGGCGGGCCATTCCGCCGTAAGTATCTACAATGATCTTACGCCCGGTCAGACCGCTGTCTCCATGCGGTCCGCCGATCACAAACCGGCCCGTGGGATTGATGAAGAACTTTGTCTTATCATCCACCATATCTGCCGGAATAACCTCATCGAAAACACATTTTTTAATGTCCGCATGAATCTGCTCCTGCGTCACGTCCGGATCATGCTGAGTGGAAAGAACTACCGCGTCAATCCTCTTCGGCATATGACTCTCATCATACTCCACTGTCACCTGCGTTTTTCCATCCGGCCTGAGATAAGGAAGCGTTCCGTCTTTTCTCACCTCTGTGAGCCGGCGTGCAAGCCTGTGCGCCATGGCAATCGGATACGGCATATATTCTTCCGTCTCGTTTGACGCATATCCGAACATCATTCCCTGATCCCCTGCTCCGATCGCTTCAATGTCATCTTCCGACATCTTATGTTCCTTCGCCTCAAGCGCTTTATCCACTCCCAGCGCGATATCTGCGGACTGTTCGTCAATCGTTGTGATTACACCGCATGTATCCGCATCAAATCCGTATTTCCCGCGTGTATATCCGATCTCTCTCACCGTATCGCGCACAATCTTCGGAATATCCACATATGCTTTCGTAGTAATCTCGCCCATTACCATAACCATACCTGTGGTACAGCATGTCTCACACGCCACACGGCTCATCGGATCCTGCTCCATCAGCGCATCCAGAATCGCGTCTGAGATCTGATCGCACATCTTATCCGGGTGTCCCTCTGTAACCGATTCTGATGTAAATAATAATTTTTCCATTCGTTCTCCTTTCCTGCCGCGCCTTCCACGGCCTGGCGTACAACTTTCTCCTTCGGGATCATTCCTTCTGCCAAAAAATAAAGCCCGCATAAGCGGACTGTTGTTTATGGTAACAATCCTCTTATTGTTCGATTGCTCGCTCAGGTTGGCACCTTCCTTAATAAGGGGTTGCCGCAGCTTCACAGATCCTTTGTATCTCCACTGCTCTGAATAAGAGAAAGTCTGATTATTTATTTTCTGTTTACAAACAGACGATACAGCATCAGAGCATAAAAGTCAATAGGAAGTTGTAAAAATGAAAGAGAAAGAAGTAACCAAAGAAGTAACAATTCAGCCCGCGCCATAGAGATCCTGGCAAAGAAGGATTTGTTGTAATGCCATATATGTACCCGGAGGTGCACAAGGGTTCGAGACAATATCGCCAACATTACCGCCACGAAAATAGCTGCTGAAGTAAGCACCGGCATCATGTCTCAGATGATGCCGGTATAGGGGATTTTGTCCGGTATATCCTGCCTTATATTCTGCTTCTTTTTACCGCTTCCGTCCAGCCGGCATACTTTTCTTCTCTCACTTCATTTTCCATATGCGACATATATTTTTTATAACGCAGGACTTGAAATACATCATCGTTATAATATCCTGAAGAAATCCCGGCCAGATATGCCGCTCCTATTCCCGAGAGTTCCTCTGCGTCCGGAAGCAGCACGTCACTGTTTAAAATATCACTTTGAAATTGAACGAGATACCCGTTTTTCGCTGCTCCGCCATCTATTCTGAGTTCCGAAAGCTTCATTTTACAGTCTACTTCCATTGCCCGTATCACATCCGTTATCTGGTAGGCAATACTCTCCAAGCCTGCACGGACAATTTCCGCTTTTCCTGTCAGACGGGTCATCCCACAGATGACTGCCTTTGCATCATTCTTCCAATAAGGCGCTCCCAGCCCTGAGAATGCAGGAACAAGATAAGTAGTATCTTCTTTCGACGCCGCTTCTGCCAGCTTTTCTGATTCTGCGGAAGATGACAGCAGATTCACACTGTCCTTGAGCCAGGTGATTGTCGCGCCGGTATAATTAATATTTCCTTCCATCACATACTGCACCTTTCCCCGCACTTTCCATGCCAGAGATGTCACCAGGCCGTGTGTACTCAGCATCGGTTTTTCCCCGATATTCAGCATAACAGACGTTCCTGTCCCGTATGTGGCCTTACACATGCCCTGGCGGAGGCAACCCTGGCCGAACAGCGCCCCATGCGAATCTCCCAGGACTGCATGGATCGAAACCGGGCTGTCCAGATAGCCTTCCAGATCTGTCAGGCCAAACACGGAGTCCGAATCACAGACTTCCGGAAGATCCTCTTCCGGGATATGAAAGATGCGGCACATGTCTTTATCCCACATAAGTTCTCTGATATTGAAAAGCTGTGTCCTGGATGCATTAGAATAGTCTGTCTTATAACTTTTCCCGCCTGTCAGACGGTATATCAGATAAGAGTCCACGGTTCCCATGCACAGCTGATGATTTTTTGCTTTCTGTCCCGCCTCCGGATTATTTTCCAGAATCCATCTTAATTTCGCAGCCGGGAAATAGGGTGAAACAGGGATTCCTGTTTTTTCCCGTATCAACCCGCCCTCTCCCCGGGCCTCAATTTCCTCACAGATATCTTTCGCTCTGGAACACTGCCATACAACAGCTTCTCCGACAGGAATGCCTGTTTTCTTATCCCACGTAAGCGCTGTTTCCCTTTGGTTGCTGATTCCCATACAGACAATATCTGATTTTTTTATCTTTGCTTTCCTGACAACATCCTGCACACAGAGGATCAGGTTTCTGTAGATTTCCTCCGCATCATGAGACACCCAGCCTTTTTCATTTATAATCTGCCGGTGAGCGCGGTCACACCGGCCCACCAGCTCACCGAAGCGGTTAAACAGCAGTGCTTTCGTTCCCTGGGTGCTCTGGTCGACTGCTAATATATAACGCTCCATCTATTTCTCCTTGTATACGATATTATCCGGGCCAAAATGCTGTAAAAGAACAAGCGGCTCAACTTTACTTTTATTCACAATGCGAACGCCCTCATTTGCCCGGTCTTTGCTTACAAAGTACTCGTCTGCGGTCAGATCTCCTACTCTCATCATGTTGACGGCTTCCGCGTCATATGCACCGAACTTTCCGAAGCCCTGTACGATAAAGCAGCCGTAAGCAGCCTTATCTTTCAGCACAGCCTCACTGTCCGGGGCAACCGTTACTTCTTTTGCCGTAATATATTCATTGCCGTAGCAGACCCATTTCTCAGTCAGCCCTTCCTGCACTTTGGGAAGTTCAAACGGCGGCCTGAAATAATGCTCCTTGAAATCAGGATCAAAATTGGTATCCCAGTCAATCGCGTCCATAATGTAATCCACCTTGTTTTCCACATCATCAGGAACGATATCCAGCATATAGGACTCGTCAAATATTTCACCGCAGACAACATTTTCCAGAACGCAGTTCAGATCTGTGCACCACTGGGGCTCATATGTAAGCAGAGATCCCGGAGCGTGTATCACTCCGGCAGGTACATACCAGCCTGTACCGATTTCAAGGTCAAACGCCCGCGAAAGATGTGTAATGTGCGTATCATAATCGCCAAAATGTTCTATACAGGAGCGGACCTGTTCTTTTGTCACATCAGAGTTAAATCCGATATAAGTTGACGGCCGCCGTCCTTCATAATTATTCAGCTGCGGCGGGAAATAGTAGCACTCCGGTTTTGCCTGGCACCCTACTCTTCCGGCCACCTCATTATCCGGATGGAAATGGAAATACAGCGGAGTCTCATAGTCAAATATCTTCGAGTAAACCGGCATCATTCCATATTTTTCCTGCAGCTGTTTCCCTATGATTTCCTCCTTTAATTCCAATATAGCATCTCTGAGAAGGAACTTCGATCCGTCATCAGCCAGCACATAGCTGAGCCCCTGATTCGGATTTTTCGGGTTTTTCTTCCTGGACGGATTCACCGCGCAGAACCATCTTTCCATGATCATCCCTGAATCCGCGCCGAACTTTAAATAATCATTCGGATGTATCTTTAATCTCCTGCCGGGAACTCCGAACGAAACGGGAATAAAATTCGGAATCATCCTCAGAATACCGCCGTTTTTTTCAAATGTCTCACGTATTATACTGCCCATAAATTCACCTCATACTTTCACACAAACTTTTATTTTCCCAGCCACTCGGAAATACGCGCTGCGATTCCCTCCGCATCCATCTTGTAATACCGGAACACTTCCGCGCTTTTTCCGGTAATGACAGGCGCATCCGGCAAAGCTATGTTATAGACCTGCTTCGGGCAGCTGCGCCCCACAACCTGCGACACCATCGATCCCAGGCCGCCAAACGGCGAATGTTCCTCAGCGGTCACTACAATCTTCGCATTTTCCGCCGCCTTTACTACTGCCGCTTCATCCAGAGGCTTCACGCAGTACATATCAATTACTGATACTGATATTCCTTTCTCTTTCAGAAGCGCGGCCGCCTCTTTTGCCTGTACTACCAGTTCCCCACAGGCAATAACCGCAGCGTCCACTTTCTCATCAGCGTTATCTGTCACCCAGACCGCCTGATTCATAACAAACGGGCAGTCATCCTCTGTGTATACATCCTCTACTGCATTTCTTCCCACACGAATATAGGCACATTTCTCATCAGCAAGCAGTGCTTCGAATAATTTTCTTGTCTGAAAACGGTCGCTCGGAAGATATACCCTCATATTCGGAATCGCGCTCATAGCTGCAATATCCTGTGCAGAATGATGGCTCATTCCCAGTGCTCCATAACTGATTCCGCCCGAGATTCCGATCAGTTTGACGTTCGTATCAGAATATGCGCAGTCAACCTTGCACTGTTCATAGCTGCGCGTCGTAAGAAAGCTTGCCGGAGATGCCGCATACGGCTTCTTGCCCACTGCCGCAAGTCCTGCCGCTATACTTACAAGATTTTGCTCGGCAATCCCGACCTCCACGCTCTGCTCCGGATATGTATCAAAAAAGGGGGTTAAAGAGGCAGAGCCTCTTGAATCACTGCACAGTACAACCAGGTCTTTATCTGTTTCAGCGTGTTCCAGAAGAACGTCGCATATTACTTTTCGGTTTGTAATCTTATTCATAATCCGGTTGCCTCCTTTCTCTCTTCCAGTTCTTTCATAATGCACTGGTATTCTTTCTCATCCGGAAGATGATGATGCCATGAAGCTTTGTTTTCCATAATTGAAGCCCCGTACCCTTTAATCGTATGAGCGATAATACAGGTCGGTTTTCCTTTCATTTCCCGCGCCTTTTGAAAAGCTTCATGAAGCTTTTCAAAATCATGCCCGTCCGTCTCGATAACATTCCACTCGAAGCTTTCGGCCTGCTTCGCAATATTCCTGTGGGTCATAACCTCGTCGAGCGTCCCGGATATCTGCAGATTATTAAAATCTATCACGGCACAGAGGTTATCCAGCTTATAATGGCCTGCTGCCATAAATCCTTCCCACACAGATCCTTCCGCAAGCTCTCCGTCTCCGATCACTACATAAACCCGGTAATCTTTCCGGTCCATCTTTCCCGCCAGCGCCATGCCGACGGCATCAGACAGGCCGTGTCCCAGGGAGCCTGAGTTCATCTCGATTCCCGGCAGATGATTATTGGGATGTCCGATATATTTCGAGCCAAACTTTGAAAACTGTTCCGTCACTTCCTTAAGGTCAAGGAAACCGGCCTCACACAGGACCGCATAATAGGCCTCCATCGCATGTCCTTTGCTGAGCAGGAAATGATCCCGGTCTGTTTTGTCCTGATTATCAGGCGTAAAATTCATTTCCCGCAGATAAAGTTCCATCAGAATATCCATGACGCTCATATCCCCGCCAATATGCCCGCCGCCCCCGGCCATGATAATATTAACGGCATCTTCACGGAGTTTATATGATAAAGCTTTTAAATTTTTCATTTTCTCCTTCCTTTCCGATTCTATTTCACAATGATTGTCATAACCATAAATACTATAATCGTAATAATTGTATAGATAGATGTCATTGTTGCAGAAAACTCATTTTCATTTCTGTCCTTGATATATACGGAAAGCATATATACAGGCGGCAGGCTGAATGTCAGAATCAGTGCACAGGCAGTGTACAGATCCAGGCCGATCGTGCTGTATATAAACAGCAGGCCGATACAGGTACAGACAGCCATGGCCGCTATCCTCGCGGCAATGAAGCCCAAACAGTCAACAATCTGTTTTCTGGAGAAAGAGAGGCTGTATCCCATGGAAATCAGCATCAGAACGATATTTGCAGATGTGGACAGATCATAGACCCTGTTGATCACATCCGCGGCAGGGCCGCCCATTATCCATGTGCTCACGCCGGTAAGTCCAAGGACAAGCCCCGCCGCCAGCATAATAATCAAAGGCGATTTCAACATATCGATAATGGACTTTTTAAAATCCCCTTCCCCCTGTTCCGCATTCAGCATCCCAAGATAAACAGGAAAAATAAACAGTGCATGTCCTACGTCAAACAGAGCAAGCCGGAACACATTTTCCGAACCGAAAAGCAGAATATACAAAGAGTAGCCCAGCATGCCTATTTCTGAACCCACGGTCAGATAGGGAAGCAACAACGGATGGGAATGTACTCTCTTCCTGAAAAATTGACGTGTTATAAAAAATGTACAAGTCAGAAGAATAAAAACTGTGGCCGCATAGAAAACTGTTCTATAATCATATTCTGCGGTGAAAAAAGCATAAAACAATACCAGCGGCCACAGAAATTTAACGGATACATTTTTTAAAGCCTCAGCACCGTTTCCCGTAAATACCTGCTTTGCCTTACAATACATACCAAGTACAATCAGTAAAATAATAGGAATAATGGTACTAAGCATTTCTATATCCTCTCATTTAAGATCCCGGACTGAGATTATACCTGAACTGTAACCGGTTCAATCTCCTGGTCTTCCTTGTCATCTATAATTTCGTACGGGAACACCAGAGTCAGTTTGATCGAATCTCCCAGCGGGAAAGGCGGGCAGTGCCACACTCCTTTGTTAATCGTAAATGATACTGTGCTGTCCACATAGAATGCCTCGATGGAATCCGGGTCAATTTTGTCTCCTTCCGGAGCCATTAAGAGAACCCCCTCGCCGTCCATAGGATTAAACAGTTCCATTGTGTTTTTGTGTCTTTCCATGCTTGTAAACACGATATCCTGTTTGTCGAGAACAAGCAGTCCTGCATACGGATTCGGAATATCCAGCTTTGCCACGTGATTCCAGCTGTGAATCGTATCTGTATTAAAATCTGCCGGTCCATCCGGTTTTACAATTACTGTACCAAATTTCGCATAGGTTTCTTTTGTCAGCGGTTTAATCTTGATTTCCATAATCTTCACCTCATATATTTATTTTCATGAATTATCCAGATTTTTCTGTGTTCCTGCTGCCTTTATGCATGCTTGAGCATGAACTCCGTCAGTTCCTCTGCGAGACGCTCCGGCTGTTCGAGCGCCAGACTATGTCCGCAGTCCTCAAAGATCACTTCTTTCTCCACGCTTTCAGCAACCTGTTCCATCTCTTCTTTTACAGTTGTATTCATAAACTCGTAAGAGCCAATGCACTGAATCGGAAGTGTCAGCTTGTTTTTCGCAAGTTCTCTGTTGATCCTTGCGTTTTCAAGCGTAGCATAATATGTTTCCATACATCCGCGTTCGCCGCCCGGCTCGCAGAGTCTCTCAATCCACTCGTCAAGGAACTCATCTTCCAGCGCGGTCGGATTCCACATCTCAGCTCTCATCCACCACTCCCAGAAGGTGCGCTCTTTGCCCTGAATCAGGAATTCAGCGATATCACGCAGCCAGAAGAAAGAAATGTGCCACTGCCATGCGCCGCGGTGCTCATATTTTGCCCGTACATTGTCCTCATTAAACTGAACCCATTTCTCCAGTCCGAATCCGGAAAGATTCATTTCGCAGAAAGAAAGCGTCTTCACTCTGTCACGGTAGGCTGCCGCAAGCACATATGCAAATTCTGCTCCTCTGTCCTCGCCGTGCACATGGAATTTATCAATTCCAAGCTGATCCATCAGTTCAATCATATCCTTTGCGTTTGTCAGTGAATCATATCCGATCATGTTTGTCGGAGCGGGCTTGTCCGTATCGCCGAATCCGCGGAGATCCGGAGCGATTACCTTAAAATTCTTCGTTAAAAGCGGCATTACTTTCGCCCAGTATGTATGAGTTTTCGGGGTGCCGTGAAGCAGCAGGAGCGGCTCTCCTTCTCCCGCAATTACGTAATGCATACGGATTCCATTTACACGTGCGCGCGCATGTCTCACCGGATTTCCTTTGTAATCATAAAGTTCCATAATTCATTCTCCTTTTTATTTTATTTTTATTTTGTTTCCAGAGCCCGGAGGCTCCGGTAAATTATGCTGTTTAATTTTTACTGGCCTTCATAGTCGCTGACATTCTCGCTGTTTACCAGCTCAAACGGCACTTCATACCAGCTGTCCACTGTTTCTCCGGAAGCTGCATTGACAGCAACTTCTGTCGCAGTCTGGGCAATGCCGTCTGCATTATAATAGGAAGTACACGTCAATGTTCCATCTGAAATCGCGTTAATTCCATCGTTAATACCGTCTACGCCGCCGATAAACACCTGGCCTTCCAGATCTGTTCCTGCAATTGCCGCCGCAGCTCCAAGGGCCATTTCATCATTCTCACAGTAGATGCAGCTGAACTCAAGCCCGGACTGGATATAGTTCTCAACCGCTTCCATCGCCGCCGCACGGTCCCAGTCGCAGAACTGTTCTGCAGCAATCTCCATATTTTCATACTGGTCGATTACGCTTTTTGCTCCCTCATAACGCTGGATCTGGGAGTTCTGCCCTGCCGGGCCCTGAAGAATCACAACGCCTCCTTCATATCCCGCCTGCTCTGCCAGATACTCCATACACAGCGAACCTGCCTGAACATCATCGCCGCCGACATATGATGTTTTCTCATCATCACTGGCATTTGTAGCTACTGTGATCTCAATCAGCGGGATTCCCGCTTCTTTCGCGCTCTGAACCGCCGGAACAAGCTGTTCTGCGTCGAACGGGCTTAAAATAATGCAGTCCACATCCTGGGAAATCAGGTTCTCAACTCCTGTAATCTGTGTATTTGCATCTGAATTTCCATCGATTTCCACAACTTCTACATCCGGATAATTGGCCTCAAATTCCTCCATAATCTTGTTGCGGACTTTCGCCTGAAACTCTGTTGTCAGATTGAACCATACACATCCTATGGTCATTGTGTCACCGTCTGATCCGCTGTCTGTACTGGACGTTTCAGAATCAGATGAACTGCATGCTGCCAGAGACATTACCATTGCGCCCGCCATAAGCAGTGCTAAAATTTTCTTCTTCATATTAATCCTCCTTATTTTATGTACTGTAAACTCCTGTATAATCCGCTCCTGCCCTCCTTCCCTTATACAGTGCCTGTTACTCCTTCGGCCTGAACTGATCAATGCAGACAGCGCCGATAATAATAACCCCTGTAATAATCTGCTGGATGTAAGATGATATATTCAGGATGTCCATACCATTGCTCAATATGCCGATGATGAAAACACCCACAATCGCTCCGAGGATTCCGCCTTTTCCACCGTTTATGCTCACGCCGCCGATTACCGCTGCTGAGATGGCGTCCAGCTCATATCCCGTTCCTGCGTTCGGTGTTGCGGCGTTCGTTCTGGAAGCGAGCATGACGCCGACAAGACCGTACAGAAGTCCTGCATACAGATATACTGTTGTTTTTACTCTTTTTACTGCGATTCCTGATACTTTTGCTGCCGTCTCATTACCGCCGATCGCAAATACATGGCGTCCGAACCTGACTTTGTGAAGAATGATATATGACAGTATGATCATCAGAAGGAACACATATATCTGATTCGGTATTCCAAAGGTGTATCCCTGACCGAGCACTTTAAACGAAGGCATCAGATCCGTAACCGGGCTGCCCTGTGTGTATATCAGGCAGAGACCTCTTGTTATGGATTCCATTCCGAGTGTTACAATAAACGGGCTGATATTGGTATAGGAGATAATCAGGCCGTTCATCAGTCCAAATAATCCTCCTACTGCTATTCCGATCAGAAGAACAACAGCCATCGGCACAGAACTGTCCGCACGCGCGAAGCTGGTTGCGTATACGCCGGCCAGCGCCATAATTCCTCCTACAGACAGATCAATCCCGCCTGTTACAAGAATCATAGTCACCCCAAGTGTCATAATTCCGTTAACAGTGATCTGTCTCAAAACATTGATAATATTTCCACTTGTAAAGAAATTGTCCGAAAGAAATGAAAGCACAATGATCATCACAAGCAGAATTATGTAGATGCCATATTTTTGATAAATTTGCATAAAATTTATCTGTCCTGTTTTCTGTTTCATTCTCCGCTCCTCCTGCACTATTCCTGCACACATCCCGTTGCCAGCATCATGATTTTTTCCTGGCTGAATTCCTCCGCTCCGACTTCTCCGGTCAGCTTTCCGTCGCAGACCACAAGAATACGGTCGCTCATCCCCATAATTTCCGGTAGTTCGGAAGAAATCATTATCACGCCTTTACCCTGAGCTGCGAGATCCTCCATTATTTTGTATATTTCCGCTTTTGCGCCGATATCGATTCCTCTTGTCGGTTCATCAAAAATAATGATATCCGGATCCATCATCAGCCATTTAGACAGAACGACTTTCTGCATATTCCCGCCAGATAAAGTCCTGACTTCATTCATACTGTCCGCTGTCTTTACATTCAGCTGCTTTATCATTCTATCCGTTTCCTCGTTCTCCCGTTTTTTGCTGATCCAGCCATATCTGCAAAGCTTTTTCAGATTACTCACTGAGATGTTATGTTTAATAGGAAGCCCGAGGAACAGCCCGCTGGCCTTTCTGTCCTCCGTAACAAGGGCAATCCTGTTGGAAATCGCCACTCTCTCCGAGTGCATTCTGACTTCTTTCCCTTTCACAAAGATCTTCCCTGTATATTTCCCTCTGATTCCAAATGCCGTCTCTACAATCTCGGATCTCCCGGCCCCCATAAGGCCCGCTATTCCCAATATTTCACCGGCGTGCAGCTCAAGGTTGATTCCGCTGAAAAGCTTTTCCTTAGAAAAATCCCGGAGTTCGAAAACGACCTCGTCCGAAGCATGGCATGTATGCTGGTAGATTTCATTGAGTTCGCGTCCGACCATCATCTTAACCAATTCTGCGTGAGTCGTATCTTTCACTTCCCGCGTTCCGATATAACTGCCGTCTCTGAGTACTGTAATACGGTCTCCTATCGTAAAGATTTCGTCCATTTTATGAGAAATGTAAACGATGCCTGCTCCTTTTTCTTTGAGCTGCCGTATCACTTTAAAAAGTTTCTCCACTTCCTCCTGAGTAATAGCAGAAGTCGGCTCATCCATAATAATCAGATCCGCGTTCTGTGAAACAGCTTTTACAATCTCGATCATCTGCATCTGGGCCACGCTCAGCTCCCTCATTTTCATAGAAGGACGTATTCCCTCGCCGCCCATCATATCGAGAAGCTCACGGGTTTTCTCTTTCATTACTTTATCTTTTACAAACCCGCCTTTTCCGCACATTTCTCTTCCCATAAAGACGTTTTCCGCCACTGTCATATCCAGTTCCGGATTAAGTTCCTGGTGAATCATCGCAATTCCGTGATCCAGACGGTTCCGCATCTTTTCCGGTTTCAGGAGTTCACCCTTAAAATAAATCTCGCCCTGATCCGCTTCATACAGTCCGATCAGTATCTTCATCAGAGTTGATTTCCCCGCTCCGTTTTCTCCGATCAGGACGTGAACCTCTCCTGGTTTCACATTGAATTCCACATCATTTAGAACTTTTACCGGGCCAAAACTTTTGCTGATATGCTGCATGGAAAGCAAGTATTCCGACATATCCGTTCTCACCTCCATATATCAGTCATCAACAAACGTATCCGGATTCAGGCCAGATCCTCCACAATATGGAATCGCGTCAATTAACGCCATATCCTCGTCACTGATTACAAAATCAAAAATCTCTGTATTCTGCTGAATCCTTTCTCTGGTCACAGATTTCGGAAGCGGAATCACATCGTGCTGTACACACCAGCGCAGGCAAATCTGTGCCACGGACTTGTTATACTTTCCGGCAAGAGCGGTCAGCGTCTCATTCTTAAGAACTGCCCCGGCTCCAAGCGGCGCCCACGCTTCTATTGCAATATTATTTTGCCGGCAGTATTCCTGCACTTCCTCCTGCATCTGTCCCGGATGTATTTCGATCTGGTTAACCATAGGCATTACCTGTGCAGTCTCTTTTAACGCTTCAAGATGATGCGGGAGGAAATTGCTGACTCCGATTGCTTTTACCTTTCCGCTCCTGTACAATTCTTCCATTGCCTTCCATGTAGAAGCATTCACGCTTTTCCACTGATCGCCATAGTTGAGTTCATTTGCCGGCCAGTGGACAAGATAAAGATCAAGATAGTCAACTCCAAGATCTTTGATTGTCTGTTCAAAAGCCGCCATAGTCTTATCGTATCCGCGGTTGGTATTCCACACCTTGCTCGTAAGGAAAATATCATTTCTGGAAACGCCGCTTTCTTTTATCCCTTTTCCGACGCTGACCTCATTCTGATAAACCGCTGCCGCGTCAATATGGCGATACCCGGTTTCCAATGCTGTTTTCACAGCTTCCTCCGCAACCTTTCCGTCCGGAGTCCGGTAAGTTCCATATCCAACACACGGTATGCCATATCCATTGCTCAAAATCACTTTATCCTGCACGCTCATTTTCATTTTTTCCTTTCTGTCAGATCTAATTTATAGTTTCATAAAATCGAAGCCGCCTGCCCCCGCTTCCGGGGCTCTTTTTACAGCTCAATTGTTACCGGCTGTCCCAACGGGAGCAGTTCTACATCATCTTTTATCCCAACCGGGAACGCCATCGTCAGACGTATATAATCTATAACCGGAATCGGAGGATAATGCCAGACTCCAATATTAACAGTGAAAGCTTTTGTTCCATCTATATAAAAAGCCTCCATCTTAGATGGATCAAAGTCCCCTTCCGGTGCAAAAATCATCACGCCTTGCCCGTGAACCGGACTGAACATCTCGTGAGATTCAAAATGCCGTTCAATCTGAGTAAAAACCATCTCCTGCTTTTCGATCTGCAGCAGTCCGATATCAATTTCTCCCGGAGTTTGCAGACGGTCAACATGATGCCAGCATCTTAATCCTTTCAGTACAGCTGTCGGTTCCGATTCAGGCAGATCAATTACTGTTCCATAATCTTTAAAATTTTCCTGCGTTAGTTCTTTGACTTTTAATTGCAATTCTGACTCCTTCTTTCCTTTATTTTTTCTCCTTTGAACTAAATATAATTTAGCATTTTATTTTATTTTTGTCAATCTGTAAATATATTTTTATAAGTAATATATAAATATAATTTATTTTTATGTACTTTTTCCCCAAATAAAATGTGTATTTTTACTATATTCAATTATAATTGTACAATTTGTATGTATTTTTCAGATTTTTCCGATCTAAACGTTAACTAAATATTTACTTTATTTAATTTATATGGTATAGTTAAAAGCGGGACAGGAAATATTAAGAAAGGATTTTAAAATGAGAATAAAAAATATAGATATCGCAAGAAAGCTCGGAATATCAACCACCGCCGTATCGCTGGCGATCAACAACAAACCCGGCGTGTCCGATGAGACAAGACAGCGTGTATTAACCGAACTGCAGAATTCATATATCGCGGATACACCTAAAAATATTTATAATGGTTCTTTAACACTTGTCGTGCACAAGAAAAGCGGCGAAATCATGGTGGATAAGCCCTTTTTCTCATCCCTGGTCGAATCCATCCAGTCCGAGGCTTCGCTCCGTTCCTATGCACTGACGATCACGCACTACTCCCAGGACCAGGATCTGGACGCATACATCCAGCAGCTGTCCGCCACCAGCACAGACGGAATATTGCTGCAGGCGACAGAGATGGATTACGATGATCTGGACAAGTACAAACAGCTTCCTTTCCCCATCGTACTCATTGACTCTGTATTCGATCTTTCGCATTTTGATTCCGTCTCTCTGGACGATGAACGCTCCTTTTTCAATGCATTCCTCTACGCCTACGAGCACGGGCACAGAGACATCGGATTCCTGAAAGGTTCCACTCCGATCATAAACTTCGGGCATCACTTTGCCGGTTTTCAGCGGGGGATTCATTATTGCTGTTCAGAGAGAGACAATCATCCTGTAATCACGCTGCCGCCGGACATCAACGGTTCCTATGAATCAATGAAGAAATTCCTGGAGCATCCGCCGGAGGATTTCAGGATGCCGACATTGTTTCTTTCCGACCTGGACTATATCGCCCTCGGCGCCATGAAATCATTAAAAGAAGCCGGTTACGCAATCCCGGATGATGTTTCCATTATCGGATACGAAGATATCGACGCATGTCTGATCAGTGAACCGTCGCTTTCAACAATCCAGATCAACCGCACCGATATCGGACGCATCGCAGTAGACCGCTTAATTGAAAAAATCAATAACAAAAGTTCCTGTTACACAGAAACTCACGTTTTGTCAAACCTGGTAATACGTCAAAGCTTCCGGCCGCTGCGCTAGCACCCGGACAGCAATCCAAAAAAGCGCCCTGACGGCAGAAAGCTGTCAGGGCGTAAAAATATGCTATTCCATTGCTTTGCTATTACTTTGGCGAACGCATAATTAAGCCGCGTTATTCCAGTGTCTCCGCAGCTTCTTTCAACAATTCAATGATGGGGAGATGCTGCGGGCATACACTCTCACATTGTCTGCAGCCGATACAGTCGCCGGCTTTCCCCGAACCTGCTCTAATCAGGCTATTATAGAACATTTTGGGGCGGTTATCCTTTTTATACAGCCTTGCAGTATTTAACGCCCGGAAAATGTCAGGTATGCGGATCGACATAGGGCAGCCATCACAACAGTAGCGGCAGGATGTACACTGAATCAGGGGCATATCCTGCATTTTCTGCACAACTGCCTGAATTACCTGCTTTTCCTGTTCTGTCAGTGGTTCAAAATTCCGCATCGTGTCCAGATTATCCGCCATCTGCTCCCGGGTAGACATCCCGCTCAATATCGTCATAACGCCGTCCAGAGAACCTGCAAAACGCAGCGCCCAGGAAGCCGCCGGCGCGTCCGGCCGGGCTTTCTTCAGCACAGCCTCCAGCTCCGGCTGCAGATTCGCCAGCATTCCGCCTTTTACAGGTTCCATGATGATCATAGGGATACTGCGCCTGTGCAGGATTTCATATAATTCCCCGGACCGCACCACCTGATTGTTCCAGTCCGCGTAATTCAACTGAATCTGAACAAACTCCACCTCCGGATGTTTATCCAGCACCCGATCCAGCAGCTCCGGCGAACCACGATAGGAAAAGCCGAAATGCCGGATCTGTCCCTTTTCTTTTTTCTCCATCGCCCACCAGAAGCAGTCATATTTCTCGTAGGCATCATAGTTGTTTCCGTCCTCCAGACTGTGCAGCAGATAAAAGTCAAAATACTCCACGCCGCACCGTTCCAGCTGCTCCTGGAAAATTCTGTCTCTGTCCTCCGGACCTTTCATAGCCCATGCTGGAAGCTTCGTGGCAAGGTAAAAGTCCTCTCTGGGATAGCGTGCCACAAGAGCCTCTTTAACCGCCCGCTCGGAATTTCCTCCATGATAAACATACGCGGTATCAAAATAGTTGAACCCACTTCCCATATAGGTGTCTGCCATTTTCCGAACTGTTTCCATGTCAATGGCTCCGTCTTTTTCAGGGAGCCGCATAAGACCAAACCCCAGTTTGGGCATATCCTTAAAGCTCATTGTTTGTTTTCCTCCGTATCACCGTCATTTTCCCGGATTACTTTTGCCGGTACGCCTCCAACAGCACAGTTATCCGGAACATCTTTCATCACCGCAACCCCGGCATCCAGTTTTTCAAGTTCGGTCATTATGACTACCTCCTACTATCCAATCAATTTTTCAATCCAGGGCTCTGTTGCCATGGGGAAAAGTATGCGCAGATGTTCCCGGATTCTCTTTTTCGATTCCCTGGGCTCCCGGTTATAAACCCGCCCGGTAAAAGCGTTTCCAAAATGCGCTTCCGGCGTTGCATATCGTGCCAGCCCCCAACCGTAGGCTTTACCATATCGGTCTTTTGCATACTCAAAGTCAATCGTGGTTACATATCCCAGCATTTGCAGACGGGTAACGGCAGAATCAAATTCCCCACGCTTCTTGATACCTGTCAGCGTTCTCCATTCCTTTGACAGCAGCGAAGGATATTCCACCAGGACATCATAAACCAGTTTGTCCTGATGCCTGGCAAGCCCGTCATCATACCTGGCGCCAAAGTCATAGCCGTCCCTGCGGTAATTTGCGAAATCAGGAAACCATTCCATGCTGATAAAGCCGGCTTTCCCATGAAAAAATTACCCGTAGGCGCAGCCTGTTTCCCGGATCACAGGCCCCTTCCATTCCCAGGGACCTTCCACTCCATCTGCAAACCACAGCTCCGGCGGCGTATGTTCTTCCACGGAAAATCCCGGAATCTGATTTTTGAACAGTGGGAGAAATCCATATTCCTGTACGAGCCGTGATAAATCTGATGCGGAATAGATTTTTAAACCATCCTTTGCCTGCATTCCTCTTTCCCCTTCCGTTTTCGTGATAAAAAACATTACCACACAAGCCCCCGGCGTACAGTAACGTCGAGGGCCAGTATGCACCTGATATTAGTTACCTTATTAAGCGGCAATCCATTCGTTATATTAATGTCTGTTCCTCCGCCAGCACCTTATTCACTATCAGTACGGCATCCTTTACTTTCATCCCGCACCGGAAGGCTTTCGGGGCGTTCCCATCGAGAATTTCCCGGCATCGGATGGAGCCGTATTCCTGTTCATAAATCTCGGCAGCCCGGCGGATTGCTTTGTAGGTTTTTCCTTTGCTTTTCCCATCCATGCTGCCGCTGCTGGTATAGTAGCTGATGACGGCGGCTGCGGCGCAGAACGCGCCGCACACCTCCTGCATAGCTCCGACCCCGCCGCCGAAGCCTTCCATCAGCTTATAGGCAGTCGTTTCATCCAGCCCCATATCATCTGCAAAGGCGCAGAATACAGCCTGGGAACAGGTACAGCTGCTGCCATATGCCTGCCCGGCCAGTTTCAGTTTTTCTTCCATGTCCACGCTCCCTGCTTATCGGAAAGACTTTTCATAAATTTCCAGATAATCTTCATCAGACAGCGGCAGCGGATCAGCGGCAATGTCCCCGCCGAGCACCTCATGGACACGCTGCGGATACAGTTTTATTTCTTCTCCGGTAATTCCGGCCTCGCTCATTTTCAGATCCGCGCAGCCGATGGATTCCAGCAGAGCGTCCAGAGCGCGGATAAAGTCTTTGCCGGAAGCGGGATTCTCCACACCCATCGCCCGCGCCATCTTGATCATCGGCTCCTCGGCAGCCTTACGCTCTGCAAAGAAATCATAATAGACGTGGGCAATCATGATCAGTCCTGCGCCGTGGATCAGATCCTCGTGATAGCTGCCCATGACATGTTCCATCGTATGGGCAGAGGTGCAGTTCATGTAATAACCCGCCAGCGTGTTCGCAATGGCCATATAGTAACGGGCCTCTTTGTTATTTCCATCTTTGCAGGCGATGGGCAGATATTTTGCGATCAGCTCAATCGCTTTCAAGGCGAACATCTCTGCTACAACATGCTCGTTCTTATTGATGACGCTCTCCGAAGCATGGAAGAAAGCGTCCATGCCCTGATAGGCCGTAAATTTCGGCGGCACGCTCATCATCAGGTCGGGATCGACGATGGAGAGGGCCGGGAACATGGAGGGGAAGAAGATGCCTGTCTTTTCCTTTGTGGCGTCATTGGAGATAACTGCGGCAATATCTACTTCGCTGCCGGTTCCCGCAGAGGTCGTGATTGCCACAATGGGAATAGCGTCAAATTCGGCGTTCTTTTTCCCGCCCTGGCTACTGAGGGAATAGTCCCAGATGTCGCCGGGATTCGTTGCCATCAGCGCAATGCATTTCGCACAGTCCATGACAGAACCGCCGCCCAGGGCCACCACGAAATCACAGCCGTTTTCTTTCACCGCCTTTGCTCCATCCATGACGTTCTCACGAGTGGGGTTGGGACGGATCTCGTCAAACAGGAAGTGCTCAACGCCAGCAAGCTCCAGCTCCTTCTCCGTGCGGGCCAGATAGCCATACTTCTTGACTGACTGTCCGTTGGATGTGATGATCAGCGCCTTCTTTCCGGGGAGGTTCTGCTCATGCAGAGCCCCGAGCTGACCGGCTCCAAAAAGCACACGGGTTGGCATGTTAAAAATAAAATCTTTCATCTTGAAAACCTCCATACGATACTAATATTTTGCTTGTGTGTTCAGATTACGTTTCAAGTATAGCGTCCCCTGCCGGCAATTTCGACGCTAGATCTTAATGTTTATAGTGTCAAATCCTCATTTCGCTCTGCCTGCTCCCGTGTTATGTTTCTCAGCCAGCCATATTTTTTGTAATGGAGGATCGCCGCAGGAACCTTTACTACTTCGTCCAAATTAATAATCAGGAACACAATTGCCACCGGCAGTTCAAGACAGAATGCCGCAAGAAAACCAATGGGAACAGCAAACAGCCACATGGTAACCGTATCGCATATTAATCCAAATTCGGAATCGCCACCAGCCGGAAAAATGCCTGCGATTGTCGTTGTGTTGATTGCTTTCGCCACCATGTAGCAGGCGCAGAGAATGAGCATCCACTGCAGATATCCGGAAGCCTGTGCCGTGAGATCCGTAACATTCAGAATCAACGGTGACAGCGCAACCAGAAGAAGCCCGGATACAACTCCGCTGGCAACAGACAATTTCCATAACAGCCCGCCATATCGTTTCGCCTGCTCCAGATTTCCCATTCCCAGTTCATTCCCTACAATGATCCCGCCGCCGTTGCCAAGACCTGTACAGAAACTCACTATCAGATTTTTGGCAATATTAGCGATAGAATTTGCGGCGATCGCATCGCTGCCAAGGTGTCCCATGATAACAGAATACATGGAGAATCCCACACCCCATACCAGGTAATCCCCCAGCATAGGCAGGGTGTATTTCCAGTAATCCCGTACCAGCCATCGCTCTGTGGAAATACAATATTTGATATGGAGCCGAATATGGTCTTTCTGTAAAGATTCCGCACAGGCCCAAACCATTTCAATTAGTTTGGAAGTGGAAGTAGCCAGCGCAGCGCCCGCGATCCCCAATTCAGGGAAAAACCACATCCCGTAGATCAGGGCCGCATTCAAAAAGAGGTTGATTACCACCGCACTGGAGCCGATAACCATGCTTTTCATTGCATAATCTGTGTTTTTCAGGATACATAGATAAATTTGTGAGATACCCGTAAACAGGTAAGAAACAGACACAATGCGAAGATAGCCCGCGCCGCCCGAAATAAGCTGCGTTTCGCCGGTAAATATCCGCATAAGCATAGAAGGCGTAAAAAACGAGGCACAAAAAAAGACAACAGAAATCAGAAAGGAGAGCCTCGTCACATAGCCGAAAATTTTCTCAATCGACTCTCTATCCCCCTTGCCATAATATTGCGCGGCCAGAACACTTGTCCCCAGCGTCAGACCGCCCATAAACAGATTAAACACAAACGTAATCTGTCCTGCCAGCGAAACTGCGGAAAGTGCATCCTGGCTGATCACTCCCAGCATCAACGCATCGGATGCGCTGACCGCCGCCAACATAAACTGCTGAAAAGCAATCGGCAGTACAAGGGAAAAAAGTTTTCGGTAAAAAATAGTATTCCGGCTGTTCTGTATTTTTGCTGACATCATATTCCTCCTCTTTTCCTCTGAACCCAACCGTTTCAATATAGAACAGTAAAATATCTATGTCAGCACCAGAACTTAATAATTATTGTGGCTTTTTCTAATATCTCATAGTATACTGTAAGTCAAAAGCCCTCGCAGCAGCTGCCAAACAGCCACGCGGACATGTCCGCCCGGCTCATTGCCCGCTGGAATAAAAGGATCCGGCTGTGATTTCGGATGGATACTGAACAGGGAGTGTGTATAATGAATAATCCAACTTTAGATACAGCGATTGAAAAACTGGGGGAACAATTTGCAAAACGGAACTGGAGCTATCTTGATGTTCCCGCCGGAAGTCCAATGGAGAAGTCCTATGCCTGGCCCGGTCCCCAGGAAGAGAATATTATGATCTGTGTACATAAAGGCCCGGACATTCAGGAAATGTTTCACCGCCAGGATTTTTTCTTCTTTAACTTCGCTTATTCAGGCGATTATGGCGCACTGAGCTATAAATACGACAATCATATTACGATTCACGAAAATGAGTGTTATATCGGCCAGCCATTTGCCGGATATGCGCTCTCGGCACACAGTGAAAAGGACATTATCATCATTGGTATCCTGATTCAAAAAGAAACATTTTTCCGGGTGTTCCTGCCAGTGCTGTCCGCGGATACGAAGCTGTTCCACTTTTTCCTCGATCCGCAGACCAATGAGTATTCCGAAGAATTTATTCACCTTCGCTTCGATGACTCCTGCTGTATCCGCACCCTTCTGGAAATGATGGTAATTGAATATGCCAATCCGCAGGCGGATACCCAGGCCATTCTCCAGCCTATGGTATTGACGCTGCTGATGATAGCAGCAAGACAGTATAAGCGTTCGATCCCCGTTCCGAAAGATGAACGGCTGTCAGAAAGAATCGTCCGCTATATAGGGGAGCACTCTGACGTTGTGACATTAAAAGATATATCAAAACATTTTTCTTACCACCCAAACTATATTTCCACTCTGCTGCACCGTGAAATCGGAAAATCCTTTTCGGAGATTCTTCTGGAACAGCGGATGGAGCGCGCCGTATTCCTGCTGAAAGGAACCAAGCTTTCTGTCGAGGAAATCGCCGCCATGCTCGGTTACAGCAATAGCAGCAACTTTTACAAAGCTTTCAGGAAATTTTATCAATATTCTCCGCGGGATTACGCCGGAAAACAATAACTATACAGGCTTTCTGCCTCCGGCAAGCCACTCCTGAACGACAGAAACACTGACTTTCACAGCTTTGGCTATATTTTCCACGGACATCCCCATCTCGGACAGGTTAACAGCCGTTTCCCTGCGTCCTCTTTCTATTCCTCTTTCTATCCCCTTCTCTATTCCTTTTTCTATCCCCTCATTATAAATCTTTTCCATTTCCTGACACATGATTTCAACTCCTTCCGGTGTCTCTTTCAATTCCCGTACCCGGCGTGCGAGCGTTTCACTGTGCATCTGATCTGCACTCTTACAACGAAAATCGTACATCAGCCGTCCCAATTCAGTATCCTCCTGAATCTGGGAGTTTACATATATAATATGTGACTGATCTCCAAAACTTTCGCCCGTTTCCTTAATCTTTCTCTCGATATGATAGATCGGAAAACCGCCTTTTAAAGTATCGTTTTTAGTGATAAAGATTACATAGGATTCCGGCAGCCCGTCAAAGTCTTCCCCCGGATTCAGCGTATTCATATCGAGCAGACCGCTGTGATATCTCGCGCGCTTTGGAGACGCTCCTTCATTTTCCTGCTGCACTTCCACATCGAATCGATTGCCGGATTCATCTTGTGCAACGCAGTCCAGTATAGCTGAGCGGCCCTGCAGATTTTTATTATCCTGCTGTACAACTACATGGACGACTTTCAGATCTTTCTCCAGAATAATACGAAGCACATATTCCGCACATTCCGCTTTTTTCAGAACATTTCTCATAAAAGTATCACTCATCAGTGTGAGCCCTTTTATAATTTCCCGGTATCTTTCGTAATGAAGCTGCAGTTCATTCTCTTCATAACTCACTGTAACACCTGCCCTCCATCGAATTTGCTGTCCCCTGATCGTCAACACTTCTGTTATGACATCATAATAGCATCGGAATAATTGTATTGCAAGAAAATACCGTGAGGCAGCAGTTATAAAGTTCACTAACGTCCTTTTGAAAAACATCCGAAAACAGAGTCTTTACCAAGACGTATTCTGCGTTTGTCAGCCTGTTTAGGCAGTAACACTTCCTGTTTGTGCAATCCAGGAAGCGGAGCGGATAATTGAGATATACTTTCTGAGGAAGGGGCAGGAGGGACATGCGCCTTTGGAGGAATCTGTCGGAAGATCTTAGAAGGC
>JAHZHF010000039.1 GCA_019420405.1 Clostridiales bacterium | reverse complement strand
TTCTTGAGGCCGGGCTGTTTGGAAATGTGACGGCTCGGATGGCGCTTTCTTTTGGCGGGATCGTTTTTGCAGCGCTGATCTTGCGGTTTTTCTGTGACAGGCAGGCGTCTCATGCGTCCTACCGGGCAAGCGTGGATGTGAAACGGATCTTAAGGGACAAGATTTACAGTAAGCTGCTCCGCCTGGGGGCTGCTTACAGGGAAAAGGTGACTACATCCGAAGTCGTGCAGACGGCGGCGGAAGGAGTGGAGCAGCTGGAGACGTATTTCGGAAAATATCTCTCCCAGCTTTTCTACAGTCTGCTGGCGCCTGTGACCTTGTTCATTATTTTGTCCTTTGTGAACTGGCAGGCCAGCCTCGTTCTGCTTATCTGCGTTCCGCTGATTCCCATTTCCATTGTAGCGGTTCAGAAGATCGCGAAGAAGCTGCTGAATAAATACTGGGGAATTTATACAGAATTAGGGGACAGTTTCCTTGAGAACCTGCAGGGATTGACGACGTTAAAGATCTACCGTTCGGACGAGAAGAAAGCGGAAGAGATGGATGAGGAGTCCCAGCGGTTCCGCCAGATTACCATGAAGGTGCTGACCATGCAGCTCAATTCCACCAGCGTGATGGATATCATCGCCTACGGCGGCGCAGCGGTGGGAATGATCGTGACGCTTGTTCAGTTTATGAAGGGAAATGTAAGTGTTCACGGAGCGCTGATGCTGATCCTGCTGGCGTCGGAGTTCTTTATTCCGCTGCGGCTTCTGGGCTCGTTCTTCCATATCGCCATGAACGGGATGGCGGCAAGCGATAAGATTTTTGCGCTGCTCGATCTGCCGGAACCGGAAGAAAAGACCGAATCCCTTGACGGCGGGGCGATGAACATAGAGTTTTCCGGAGTGCATTTCTCATATGGAGAAGAGCGGGAGATATTAAAGGGCATCGATATGGTCTTTCCCGCGGGAAGCTTTACTTCCATTGTGGGAACTTCCGGCTGCGGTAAGAGTACGGCTGCGGCGATTCTGATGGGACGCAATCACGGATATGAGGGAAGTGTGACTATTGCAGGGAGAGAGCTCTCCGGGATTCGGGAGAGCAGCCTGATGGACCGGATCACTCTGGTCAGCCACAACAGCTATCTTTTCAAGGGGACAGTGAAAGACAACCTGCGGATGGGAAAACCGGATGCCTCGGAGGATGAGATGAAGGAAGCGCTTGAGAAGGTGAACCTGTGGGGATTTCTGCAGGCACAGCAGGGGCTTTCTACGCCGGTTCTGGAGCGGGGAAGCAATTTCTCCGGCGGTCAGTGCCAGAGACTTGCCATTGCCCGGGCGCTTCTTCACGATACGCCGGTTTATATTTTTGACGAGGCGACGTCAAATATTGATGCGGAGAGTGAGGAGATGATTATGGACGTGATCTATGCGCTTGCCAGGACGAAGACGGTTATCCTGATCTCACACCGCCTTGCCAATGTGGTGAACGCAGACCGGATCTATATGATGAAGGACGGATCGGTCAGCGAAACAGGGACCCACAGAGAGTTGATGGAACAAAACGGTGATTATGCAAACCTGTACCGGTCACAGATGGAACTGGAACAGTATGGAAAGGAGGCGACGGCATGAGGGAAGAAATGCGTGCTGCTGCATCAGCAGGACAGAGCGGGAAGAGCGGTTCCCGCAGGAGTGGTATCCGTATTATGGGACAGCTCATCGGACTGGTGAAGCCGCTCCTTCCGGTGATGCTCCTTGCCATCGTGCTTGGAACCGCCGGATATCTGTGCGCCATCTTTCTTACGATCTTCGCGGGATTCGGACTGGTTATGCAAATGGAACTGAAAACGCTGTTCATCGCTCTGGTTGTGATGGCAGTGATGCGGGGGATTCTGCACTACGGAGAACAGTACTGCAACCATTTCATTGCGTTCAAACTGCTGGCGATCATCCGGCACGAGGTATTTGCCGCGCTGCGGAAGCTCTGTCCGGCGAAGCTGGAAGGGCGGGATAAAGGAAATCTGATCTCTGTTATTACTTCGGATATTGAGCTTCTGGAGGTTTTTTACGCCCATACGATCTCTCCTGTTGCCATCGCAGTGCTTACTTCCCTTGTGATGATCCTGTTTATCGGACGAATTTCGCTCCTGGCGGCGGTTCTTGCGCTGGCGGGATACCTGGTGGTTGGCGCGGTGATCCCGCTCTACTTCGGGAGCAGAGGCGCTGACAGAGGCATGGAGTTCAGAAACGGCTTCGGAGATCTGAACAGCTTTATTCTGGACTCACTCCGGGGCCTGGATGAGACGATTCAGTACGGCCAGGGGGAGAAGCGGCGGAAGGAGATGGCAGAACGCTCTGACAGGCTTGGAGGAGTACAGAAAAAGCTGAACCGGCTGGAAGCGGCCCAAAGGTCGGTGACGAACCTGGTGATCCTCCTGTTTTCCTTTGCCATGCTGTTTCTGATGATTGCGCTGAGGCAGACGGGGAGAGTGGATCTTGCCGGTATGCTGACCGGAACGATCGCCATGATGGGCTCCTTCGGGCCGGTAACCGCACTTGCCAGTCTGTCAAATAACCTGAACCAGACGCTGGCGAGCGGAGAACGTGTGCTCTCGATCCTTGAGGAAGAGCCAAAGGTGGAGGAAGTGACAGGGGCAGCCCCTGTTTCCTTTACAGATGCAGAGGCGGATGAGGCCGATTTCTCGTATGATGAAGAGCAGATTCTTAAGAATTATTCCATTCGTATACCGGAGGGAAAAGTCGTCGGCATCCACGGAGCCAGCGGGTCCGGAAAATCTACACTGCTGAAACTTCTGATGCGGTTCTGGGATGTGCAGGGCGGACAGATCCGGATATCCGGGCGGGATGTCCGGGGAATCAACACCCGGGACCTGCGGGAAATGGAGTCCTTCGTGACGCAGGAGACTGTGCTGTTCCATGATTCCATCGCAAATAATATCGCTATAGGGAAAAACGGCGCATCAAGGGAAGAGATCATGGAGGCGGCAAAGAAAGCGTCCATTCATGATTTTATTATGACCCTGCCGAAGGGATATGACACGGAGGTCGGAGAGCTGGGTGATACGCTGTCTGGCGGTGAGAAACAGAGAATCGGGATCGCAAGGGCGTTCCTGCATGACGCGCCTTTCCTTCTGCTGGACGAACCGACCAGCAACCTGGATTCCCTGAATGAAGGGATTATCCTGAAATCTCTGAGCGAAGGAAAGGGCAATAAGACAGTGCTGCTTGTATCTCACAGGAAATCTACCATGAATCTGGCGGATATCGTGTATGAGATGGATAACGGAAGGGTGTCCTAATACGGCGTTTTGTAATAACTGTATCAAATCGCCTGTTTGCTTTCGGAAGAAAGAACTGACAAAACAGTTTAAAAAATGTTTAGAATTTATCAGAAGATTATTAAAGCGTCCGTGATAGTCTGTTCTTGAAAATTCGGGGCGTGCGGCAAGGGAATGCCGTGCGCTCTGACAGAATATCAGGAGGCGTTATATAATGAAAGAAAAATTATCCGGATTATCCACCCGGGAGGTGTTAAAGCGCCGCGCAGAGGGAGACGGGGAAAATTAGGCGTAACAGATCACAAAGACGAAATCTCAGATCGTCAGGGAGAATCTATGCACCCTGTTTAATTTCCTTAATTTCCTGATCGCGGCGCTTCTCTTTGCTGTGGGTGCGTATTCCAATATATTTTTTATCGCGATTATTATTCTTAATATTGTGATCGGGATCTATCAGGAGCTGAAAGCGAAAAACTGGTTGATGAACTTTCGATTCTGAATCGCCCTTCCGTGTATGTGATGCGGGATGGGGAAGAGGTGAAAGTCGGGCTTGAGGAGATTGTCAGGGATGACCTGATGGTCTTGTCAAGCGGAAGCCAGATCTGCAGTGATGCGGTGATTGCAGCCGGAACGCTGGAAGTCAATGAATCACTTCTGACCGGGGAGAGCGACGCGATTGTAAAGGAAGTGGGAGCAGAGATCCTCTCGGGAAGCTCTGTGATCTCGGGAAAGGCATACGCCAGAGTGACTCACGTCGGAAGTGAGAATTATGCGACGAAGCTTGCAAACGAAGTGAAAAAAGAAAAGAGGGTCTATTCCGAACTTCTCGGCTCCATGCGAAGGGTGACAGGATTTACCAGTTTCTTTATCATCCCGCTGGGGATTGTGCTGTTTCTGGAGGCACTTCTTTTAAGAGGGACGCCGGCGGACGAGGCGGTTGTCTCATCTGCCGCCGCTCTTTTGGGGATGCTTCCGAAAGGACTGGTACTGCTGATCTCTGTTTCTCTGGCTAACGGAGTGATCCGACTGGCGAAAAAGAAGATTCTCGTGCAGAATATCTATTCCCTTGAGACGCTGGCGCATGTGGACACACTCTGCCTGGATAAGACGGGGACGATCACAAGCGGGAAGCTGAAAACTGTCAGGGTGCATCCGCTGAGCGAACTGCCGGAGGGAGAAGTCAGGGCGGTTGTGCAGTCTTATATGGCTGCATGTGACGACAACAACGCGACATTTCAGGCGCTTAAGGAAAGTTTCCCTGAGAATGAGTATTACCGTCCGGTGAATAAGATTCCATTCTCTTCCAAAAGAAAATGGGGATGTATCAGTTTTGAAGGAGCGGGGACAGTCTTTGTAGGGGCGCCGGAGCGGATGACGGAGGAGCTCCCACAGAAGCTGGAACGTGAGCTGGAGCGGGGACGGAGAGTGATTATCGTCGGATATTACGGAGATGAGTGGGAGGATGAATCATCCCTTCCGGTAGGGCTCATGCCGCTGTACGGCGTTGTGCTGGAAGATACGATCCGGAAGAACGCAGAGAAAACCCTTCAGTTCTTCCGGCGGGAAGGCGTGGACGTCAGGGTGATTTCAGGAGATCATGTGAAGACGGTTTCCATGATTGCGAGAAGAACAGGACTTGAGAAGTGGAAAAGGGCGGTTGATATGTCCACTCAGGGGGAAGCCCCTGATTATGATGAGCTTGTCCGGGAATATTCCGTGTTTGCCCGGGTAACGCCAAAGCAGAAGCAGGAGCTCGTGAAGGCGCTGAAGCGTCAGGGGCATCAGGTAGCTATGACCGGAGATGGAGTGAATGACCTGCTTGCACTGCGCGAGGCGGACTGCTCCATCGCAATGGCGGATGGAAGTGACGCCAGCAGGCAGATCTCCCAGGTGGTGCTTCTCGACTCGGACTTCACCCACCTTCCGCAGGTAGTTATGGAAGGGCGCAAAGTCATCCACAACGTGACCAGGACAGCAGGAGTCTTCTTCATTAAGACAATCTACTCCGTGCTTGTGTCCATCTTCTGTCTGATTGCGAATGTGCCGTTTCCGTTCATCCCGATCCAGATCACATTGATAGACGCGTGCATTGAGGCGTATCCGTCCTTTGTGACGATTCTGGAATCAGATACCCGGCGAATCCGGGGAAGCTTCCTGAAAACGGCTCTTGCTCATGCCGCGCCGTTTGGAATTGTAGCGGCAACGATGATCGCAGTAATCAGCCTGACTGCTCCGTTTTCGGCGGAAGAGAACCGGACGGTGATGTACCTTCTGCTGATAGTAATTTCCATGACAGCGGTGATAAAGAGCTGTGTGCCGTTCACCAGGCTGCGCGCATTTATCTGCGTTACTATGGTGATCGGGACATTCGGCGCACTCCTGATCCTTCCCTCGCTCTTTGAAGTGGCGGCGGTGACAGCGCCGATGGGAGTGGGGATTCTGGCGGGAGCGGTTATATTGCTGGTGGTGGCGTTTGCGCTGGATGGAGTGCGCGGGAGTGTGACAAAAATGGTGTGAACTCGGAAAGGTCGGATGGAATGGCAGTGGGAGAACTGAAAATTGAAGTAAAAATATAAGATTTTCGAAAGCGCCTGGAGAGGGCGCTTTTGTTATGCAAAAAAAGAAAAAAGGTTTAAATAGACAGAAAAAAGTTGGAATAAATTTGTTTTGCAATAAAATAACTGTTGATATATGAATTAGAATATGATATAAAGAGAAATAGGTTTAGGTAACAGATTACTTTTCGCTCAAAAAAATAAAGGAGGAACGTTCATGTTTAAGCCGCGCAAATACAATTACAATATTAATATCGTTTTAAACGAATATCGAAGATCGCATGTTTCTGCCATTCCGGAAGAGAGAAGAGGTGAGGGGTTAGCTCTGCAATATCCGTCAGAGGGACAGCTTACGATAGCTAAGGGGCGCGATTTTTATGTAATAGGACAAATCACTGAGTCGATTCCTGAGGGAGCGGAAATGGTCGTTACGGTAACGAGCTTGGAGACAGGCGAAGAGCTGAGGAGAGTGTCAACTAATATAAAGAATAACGTTTCCGGCCTATATCTCGATTTCCCCGGAATAGAGATTTCAGGGGATAAAGAATACTTTCGCCAAAATTCATGTATGCCAGATTTAGTATATGATCCTGCGGATCCAATGTCGTATCAATATACTTGGAATAAATGCTATTATACAGATAAAGTTTTTACTTGTTTAATCTTTGGTGGAAAATATAAAAAAGATATCCTTACAACGGATCAAAATGGTAGGGAATTGACGGAATTGCCGGAGGGAGATTATGAATTATCAGTGTGTATAGGCAAATGCTGGTTAAAGCAGAGAATTACAATAGGTACTCTGCCGAATAAAATTTTAGCACGATTTCATCCTATGGATCATCGTCGAAAAATGATTGAAGAAGCTGAAAGAATGGGATACACTATGTTTTTAGACCCATTTCCGGGATATTGGGATACACAAATGTTTAATCCGGAGTGGGGAGTGGATTGTATAGCAGATAATACAGCAAAGTGGAAATATAATGACGGACTTGAATATGTAAGTGGGAAAATACATTTTTATGCTTATGATACAAAGGCGGACAGCACCTCCTATGCAGTAGAACTTGGGGTTTTGCAGGAACAAAAGGATATTGAGAATCCTGAAAGATTGGAGATACATTATTATAATATAAGTGAACCGGAAATATTAAATAGTGATTTATCTGGACATTTCTGGAGGTTTGTTGATGCTCCGATGAGGCAAAGATATGGCAGTATTGCGCCTATTGTTTTCACCAGAATGGATGTTTTGCCAGAACACATTAAAGATGGTGAGGAAGACTGCACAAAGTTCGGGGACGTGATTTCACAATATGATTTTGATCATCTTGAATTACCGGATAATTCATCACGATGTGTACGTCTGATAGGGGTATGCAGGCCTCTTCAGGTAGATGAACTAGTGCGTAATCCGGATTCGACTTACCAATACGATAGTAAAATACATAAAGCGGTATACCGTTCCGAAGTTAATGGGACTAATATTCAGCACGTTGTTAAAGGAAATTTCGGACTGACAAGAGTACTTAATACGGGAGAAGTTGAGAGATCGGAAGTTGAATGTGCACATGTGCTGTCCTTTGGAAAGAATCTTGTGGATTTAAATCAGGAAATTACGATATTCTGCTCGTTATATGATAAAAATATGAATCAAATAGGACCGGAATACTATGTGGGAAAAATAAGAATAACAGAATAATCAATATATTCAAAGGTGAAAGGAAAAAAGATGTCGCATAAGATTGGAGTAGTAGGAAGCATTAACGCAGACATGACGTTGACTGCTGAGCGGATTCCTGGACGTGGAGAAACATTGATGGGAAGCGGCGTAATGTATTCTGCGGGAGGAAAAGGCGCGAACCAGGCTTATGCTGCGGCGAGATTCGGAGCCGATACGGCGATGTTCGGCTGCGTAGGCGATGATGCGAACGGCAGGGTGATGGTAGAAAATTTGAAATCAGCAGGCGTGGATGTACAGTATATCGAAACGGTGAAGGATGTGCCCACCGGGCTTGCGATAATCACAGTGGGAGACGGAGACAATACAATTATAGTCATTCCGGGTGCGAATGACTGTGTAACCTGTGAATACATTGACCGGATCTGGCCTGCGCTCTCAGAGATGGATGCAGTGCTGATCCAGCAGGAGATCCCTGCGGAGACGGTGGACTACGTGATCGAGCTGTGTCACGGGAAGGGGATTACGACAGTGCTGAACCCGGCTCCGGCCAGAGAGATCCGCAGAGAGACACTGGAAGCAGCAGACTATCTGACACCGAATGAGCATGAGACGGGGCTCATCTTCCCGGGAGAGATGCTGGAAGATCTGCTCGGGAAATATCCTCACAAGCTGGTCGTAACCCTCGGAGAGAAGGGGGCGGCGGCGTCCGGTCTGTCCGGAGAGATCTTGAGAGTCCCGGCGGGGAAAGTCACCGTGTGCGACACGACGGGCGCGGGAGATACATTCAATGGGATACTGACTGCGCTGATCGCGGAGGAGTGGCCTCTTGAGAAGGCTATACTCTATGCGAATACAGGCGCGGGCCTTTCCACAGAGAAAATGGGGGCACAAAGCGGTATGCCGTCCAGAGAGGAAATTGAAGAACGTTTGAATTGGTAATTTGTTTCAATTCTGTATCCGTAGCTTCGGAAATGAACCAGTGATAGAAAAACAGAGGGATTCCCTAAATGAAGGGAGTCCTTTTTGTTTTGGAACAGATGAAATTTCTCTTCTTTATTTATTTTGATGAAAACTATTGATTTTTGGATTAAAACATGATATATATTATTTAAAGAAAAGTGTTAAGTAAAACTGTTACCTAACTATTTTGCACAAAAAAGGAGGAGCAAAGATGAAAAAGAAAATTGTGTGTATGTTACTTTGCGTCAGTATGGCAGCGGTTCTGTTCGGATGTAATTCTTCGTCCTCTTCTGACGGAGATGATGGGGGAGATTCGGGGCAGACAACACTTAGAATCCTAACCCACTATGGGGATGCTTTCGAAGCAGCAGCGGCTCAGTATGAGGAAGAGACGGGGGTAAAGCTGGAAATCGAAGAGACAAGCTATGAGAACATCGGAGATACCCTGGAAGTTGTTTTAAGTTCTGGTTCTTCGGAGTACGATCTGATTATGGCTGACGGACCCAATACAGCAGCATATGTAAGCCGGGGGTATCTGGAGCCGTTGACAGATTATTTTACTCAGGAGGAGATTTACACGTTTTCTCCGGCGCTGATTGACCAGGGTACTTATCAGGATACATTCTATGCAGCACCATTGGGGGATAGTTCGACCGCGCTTTTTTATAACAAAAACTTACTCGCTCAAGCGGGGATTGATATTGACTGGTCTCAGTATACAGGAGAAAACCGTATTACATATGAAGAGCTGGTTGATATTGCGAGAGAAGCAGTAAATGCTCTTGATCCGGATGGAACACAGGGAATCTATGGAATTGAAATCGGCCAGGTGAGTTCGGCATATCAGATGAATCTGTTCCCGAACAGTCTTGGTGGCAAGAACATCAGTGACGACGGAACTACAGTTTCCGGTGTGATAGACAGCGACGAATGGAAAGAAGCATGTGAGTGGTATCAGGGGCTTGTAGAGGAAGGAATATTTTCAAGAGGCGTGTCCGGTATGGAAACATACAGCAACTTCTATGCAGGAAACTGCGTATTTGAGCTTATGACAGCAGATTCATATATATATTGTCTGGATGCCGATATGACGACTGATGATTTTGGATGGACTTATCAGCCGTGCTTTGAAGGGCATGAGGATGAGGTTGCTACAGGATGCGGCAACTGGACGCTCTGCGTAAGCGCTTTTTCGGAAAATAAAGAAGAGGCAGGCAAGTTTGTAAATTATATGACATATGGAGAAGGAAACGATATCTTTCTTCCGCTTTCGGGAATGGGACCGAATATGGATTCCAGATTCACAGATGAATTGATTGAGACAAATCCGTGTCTCGAAATTGAACGGTATGAGGCTGCTAATACAGCGGTTGCACGTGCAGTGACGCCGGCATTTAATGAATACTCAAATGCTCTTGCGACTATGTGGGAAGACATCAGAAATGGATCAGATATTGATTCATCGCTGGAAAATGCAGTGCAGCAGATAGATGCTGCTCTTGCAGAGTACAATGAATAAGAAATAAGTGACAGGGAGGAAGGCCAAATGAGACAATCTGCATTATCGGGAAGAAGATTCAAAAAAGCGGCTCTGCCATACTGCCTGCTGCTCCCCGCTCTGGCGTTTGCATTGATTTTTAAAATATATCCATTATTTTACTGTTTTGTCCAGGGCTTTCATTATAAAGGAGAATGGTCGGTGCGTACATTTCAGATTTTATTTGAAAATCCAACGTTCTGGCAATCTCTTTGGGTGACAATAAAAATTAATATTGTGATGACGCCGCTGCAGATTGTGCTTTCCTTTCTGATGGCGCTGCTCGTAAACAGGACAGTGAGAGGTGTGGGGGTGTTTCGCACCCTCTACTACCTCCCCAATACGATTTCTATGCCGGTGACAGCGATTTGTTGGAGTTTGATGCTGTCTTTTAACAATGGACTTGCCAATAGCTTTATTGAATCGTTAGGTGGTACTGCACAGGGATTTTTTACAGATCCAAATCAGGCACTCTGGTGTATTGTTGCACTGTGCACATGGCGGGGATGTGGTTATTGGATGCTGTTTTTCCTCGCAGGCCTTAAAAATATAGACACTGCTGTGTATGAAGCAGCGAAAATCGATGGGGCTGGAACGCTTCGGACACTGTGGAATATTACAATACCGCTGGTAAAGAAGACGACTCTTTTTGTAATGGTGGCTGATACGAGCATCAATATTCTTTTGTTTGCACCGTCGCAGCTTATTACAAACGGAGGCCCGAATAATTCTACAAATGTATTGATGTATGAGGCATATAAACAGGCATTCCGTTATGGGAGTTATGAAAAAGGCGCGGCGACAACCTGTGTTCTGGTTGTGCTTATCCTGATTATAGTGTTTTTCCAGTTTAAGTTTACAAATCAGGAAGATTAGGGGGCAATGAATATGAAGAATAAAAAATCGGCTGATAAGATTTTAACATATGCTATTTTGATTCTGGTACTGTTTATTTCCCTGTTCCCGATTTTATATCCGTTATTTTCATCATTCAGAACAGATAATGAGCTGTTTGCCAATATGGCGCCGTTCAGTTGGAAGACGATCTTTCCGATTGACTGGACGCTGGAAAATTATATTGCAATTTTCCGGGAGTATGATTTCCTCAGGTATTTAAAAAATACACTGATTATGATTATAGTCACAGTGCCTTGTACTATAGCAATCTGTGCGCTTGCGGCGTATGCGTTTGCTTTTTATAATTTCCGTTTTAAGAAACAGCTTTTTACCATGTTTCTTCTCACTTTTATGATACCGGGAGAGGCGATTGCTCTGCCGATGTATTCACTTGTGAATTCGATGGGACTGGTAAATACTTATGCGGGACTGATTCTGCCGGCTCTGGCAAACGGGCTTGTTCTGTTCCTGTTTGTTCAGTTTTTCAGTGAGACTCCAAAGGCATTGCTGGAATCCGTGGAGATTGACGGTGGAGGATGGTGGACATGTTTTACAAAGATTGTGCTTCCTTTGTCAAAACCAATCATTATTACAGCGGGACTTATGATTTTTGTGACTCAGTGGAATGATTATCTCTGGCCGCTCCTGGTGGCACGATCAGATGATGTAAAAGTTGTTACCCTTGCGGTGGCAAATTTTAAAGAGCAGAATGTAATCCATTGGGGGTACATCTATGCCGCAGCATCTATTTCTGCGTTGATTCCGATTGGATTGTTCCTGCCGTTCCAGAAATATTTTGTGCAGGGCATTACAAGCGGAGGAGTAAAAGGATAACAGGGAGGCGAGAACATGAATAATGAGATCAGAAAGCAAAAACTAAAGATTCCGCCGGGAAAGATAAGACTTATCATAGATACTGATGCAAAAAATGAAGTTGATGATCAGTTTGCCATTGCGTGGGCCCTGAGATCACCGGAAAGATTTGAAGTAGAAGCAGTATATGCAGCACCATTTTTTCATGAATGCCATAAAAATTTTGAGGCATCAAAAGAAGATGTTCAACAGACCAGTTCTGTACTTGGGAGCGCGAAAGATCCTGCGGATGGGATGCGGCAGAGCTATGATGAGATTAAAAAAATATATGAGCTAATGAATATAGACTGCCAGGGAAGAGTGTTTTATGGATCTGAAAGATATATCGGCGAGGACGGCAATCCGGTCATAAGTGAAGCGGCTCATGACCTGGTTCGGCGGGCACGTGAAAGTAAAGAAACTTTGTATGTAGCTGCGCTTGGTGCGGTTACCAACATTGCATCAGCCATACTTATAGCACCGGAGATCGTGGAGAATCTTGTTGTTATCTGGCTTGGGGGGCAGCCTCTTGAATTTGGACATGGTCTGGAATTCAATATGATGCAGGATTTAAAAGCATCGCAAATACTTTTAGACTGCGGCGTGCCCCTGGTTGTTATTCCGTGTATGAATGTAGCTTCCATGTTAAGCGTATCAGAATCGGAACTCAGAGAGAACCTGAAAGGGAAAAATGAGATCAGTGATTACTTATATAGAACTGTGGCAGAGCAATTTAAAGATATAGAATCGGAAAAGTCCTTTATGAAAGTAGACAGGGGAGGGTATTTAAGGGGACGTGAAGATTATGATGAAGAGTATTTGTCACAGTTTGAGACATCACATATCAGCTGGAGCAGGATTATTTGGGATATCTCTGTAATTGCATTTCTTAAAAATCCGAACTGGATACTGTCAAAATATGTTCCGGCTCCAATCTTAAATCAGGATTTGACATATGGACAGGCGGAGGACAGACATGTTATAAAAGCAGCTACATATTGCTGGAGAAATTTTGTGTTCGGTGATCTGTTTTACTGTCTTACAGAAAAGAACATTTGAAAAACAGTGTAGATATTCATATAATAGAAATGACATCGGTGTATTAAGGGTGTCCCTTGTGCACTGATGCTGCCATCTGTCAGCTTTAAAGGAGAAGGTAAGAGATGAATATCAGAGATATCGCAAAAATCTGTGGGGTTTCTACAGCTACTGTATCAAAAGTTCTGCACAATGAAGGAGCGATCAGCAGTGAAACGAGAGAAAAGGTTTTAAGCGTTGTAAAAGAATATAATTATGTTCCTTATTCTGCTGTTTTAAAAGGAACCGGTCCGAGGATGAATATCATTTCTGTAATGCTTTCAGATACCGGATTTGAGAAGGAGCTTCTGTACCAAATCGAACGGGAAGCGTTCAAGAATTCTTATAGTGTTATTCTGTGTAATATCAGCAGTAAAAAAGAACAGCAGAAATATTACCACATTCTCGAAAATAAGGGGATAAACGGCCTGATTACGCTGTGCCCGGCAGAAAGAAATCAGGATAGTATACCGTCAGTGTCTATATTAGGAGAAGAGCAGTCAGAAGAAAATGATATGAATGCGGTGATCCGATATGATATTGCCAGAATGGGCTATCTTGCTGTGAAATATCTGTTTGACGCGAAGCATAAAAATATTGCATGCTTCCTTAAATCGGGAGAAAAAGAGATAAAAGCGGGATATATAGATGCATATGAAGAGATATTTACCAAGCCGAAATCTGAGTGGATATTTCAGTGGGACAGAGAGAAATTGGACGAGATGATCAGTGTATGCATAGCCGATGAGATTACGGCTGTGATCTGTTCGGATATAGAAATATGCAGTTTAGTATGTGACCGGTTCCGGTTTCATGGAATTCGTGTGCCGGAACAGATTTCGATGATCTGTATTGGAAATCGGGGAATGGCAGAGTATTTGTCTCCGCAGATTACTTCCGTAGAACTTCCGATATCCAGGATGGCGGAATATGCGGTCGGAATGCTGGTCAGTATGATGGAACGTCAGGAACCCGGCCACAGGTTTAATATGACTGTCGAACCCGAAGTAGTTGACCGAGGGAGTGTATTACCTTTTGCCGGTCAGAAGAGTGGAAAAATAGTTGTAATAGGAAGTATGAATGCAGACTATTATTTTATTTCCAATGATATGATTAAACGTGACAGTACGATAAGAATTAAAAATACTATGTTTTTCCCAGGGGGAGAAGGCGCTAATCAGGCAGTGGGCATTGGAAAATTGGGAGGATATGCGTCCATGATCGGATGTCTTGGAAATGACAAGGACGGCAAGATGATTTTAAACGGTCTGACGGATGCAGGAGTGGAAACAGAAGGTGTTCTGATTACAAATTCTGCTGCCACGGGGAAAGCCTACATTGTGCTTGATGCTGACGGAAAGGAAGAAGTGATTCTGCAGGAGGGAGCAAATAACAGCTTGAGCGGCGAATATATCAGAAAATGCAGTAATATTTTTGAAAACGCGCAATTCTGCCTGCTGAGTATGGAGATCCCGTCAGAAGCAATTTTAGAAACGGCTGCTTTATGCTGTGAAAAAGGGATAAAACTGATTGTCAAAGGTCCGTCTACTGAACGGATATCAGAGGAGATTTTGAGCAAGATAGATTATCTTATTGCCAATGAGGAGGAAGCCGGGAGAATCATGCCCGGAGATATGCCGGTGGAAGAACGGGCTGATGCGTTGATAAAAAAAGGAATAAAAAATGTTATTATTACAACGGCATATAATAAGAGTTATTTAAAAAATGAACAGTACTCCAGATTTTTTGAGACAGAACAATTTCCCGCTGTGGATGCTCTCGGTGTGACCGATGCATTTATTAGCGCTTTGACAGTAGAACTGAGCAAGAATCAGGATATTGTGCAGGCTATGGAACTGGCAACCTATGCGGCAGGAGTGAGTATTACACGCGTTGGAGTGCAGCAGTCTATGATCGATCAGGAGGGCTTGGAGCGATATAAAGAACATATATCACAATGATAAAGAAAGATTTATAAATAGAAAGGACTGAATATATGCTCGAACAAAACACAATACTCAATCTGATCAACACAGCTTTCGAACAGAGAAAATTTTCCTACGCGCCTTATTCGCACTTTTGTGTAGGAGCGGCGCTTCTGGCGGAAAACGGACAGATCTATACCGGATGTAATATCGAGAACGGAGCGTACAGTCCTGGAAACTGCGCGGAACGCACAGCTATTTTCAAGGCGGTCAGCGAAGGAGTAAAAGATTTTCGGGCGATCTGTATCGTGGGAGCTCCCAAGGGAGAGGAACCTCACGAACTCTGCCCGCCGTGCGGCGTGTGCAGACAGGTTATGCTGGAGTTCTGCTGTCCGGAATTTCAGATTATACTGGCTTCGGGGCGGGAGGAGTATCAGGTCTTTACACTGGAAGAACTTGTACCGATGGGATTTCGATTATAGAGAGCCGGGCAGACAGGTAGGTCAGACCGGATTTCTGAATGATAAAGGAGGAAAAAAGGATGGTAGATTACACAGAAGGCGCCGGATATCAGTATCATATCGGAGTGCGAGGGGGCGAAGTGGGGAAATATGTGATTCTTCCAGGAGATCCGAAGCGCTGCAGAAAGATCGCAGAGTTCTTTGATGATCCGGTTCTTGTGGCGGACAGCAGGGAATTCGTCACTTACACCGGAACTCTTGAGGGCGAGAAAGTGAGTGTGACCAGTACGGGGATAGGAGGCCCCTCCGCGTCGATTGCGCTGGAAGAACTGGTGAACTGCGGCGCAGATACATTTATCAGAGTCGGAACCTGTGGAGGAATGCAGACAGAGGTGTGCGGCGGGGATCTCGTGATCGCAACCGGAGCTATACGCATGGAGGGGACAAGCCGGGAGTATGCGCCGATCGAATATCCCGCAGTTCCGGATCTGGGCGTGACGAATGCGCTTGTACGCGCGGCGCAGAAGTGCGGCGCTCCGTACCATACTGGTGTTGTGCAGTGTAAGGATTCTTTCTATGGACAGCATCAGCCCCAGATGCATCCGGTCAGCTATGAACTGACGCAGAAGTGGGATGCCTGGATCAAGATGGGATGTATGGCTTCCGAGATGGAATCGGCGGCGCTCTTTATTACGGGCGCTTACCGGCGTGTGAAAGTGGGATCAGTGTTCCTTGTGATCG
>JAHZHF010000038.1 GCA_019420405.1 Clostridiales bacterium | reverse complement strand
TGCCTCCAGAATAGAAGAGATCGACACAATTTTAAATGAGAATATAACAGGATGGAAAACCACCCGGATGAATAAGGTGGACCTTACGATTCTGAGGCTTGCCGTCTATGAAATTAAGTGGGATGAAGACGTACCTGTAGGCGTTGCCATCAACGAAGCGGTAGAGCTGGCGAAGCGCTTCGGAGGGGAGAGCAGCTCTTCCTTTGTAAACGGAGTGCTCGGAAAGCTTGCGAAACAGGAGCCCGGAAAATGAAGAATGTCTACACGGTGCGGCAGGTGAAACATGTTCACACAGGATTTCATGCTGAGCCGGATTTACGTCAAGGGCGAGGTTTCCAACTGTAAATATCATACATCGGGTCACATATATTTTTCCCTGAAAGACGAGTCCGGCATGATCGCCTGCGTGATGTTCGCAGGAAACAGGTCAGGGCTTTCTTTTCAATTGCGGGACGGACTCCAGGTGATTGTTCTCGGATCGGTCAGCGTATATGAGCGGGACGGAAAGTACCAGCTCTATGCAAGGGAGATCGTGCAGGACGGGGCGGGTGCGCTCTATGAGAAGTTCGAGGCTCTGAAAAAAGAGCTGGAAGAGATGGGGATGTTCGCTCCGGAGTACAAGCAGCCCATTCCCAGGTACGCGCGCACAGTCGGAATTGTCACCGCGCCCACCGGAGCGGCAGTGAGGGATATTATGAACATATCCGCACGTCGCAATCCTTATGTCCAGCTTATTCTATATCCTGCCCAGGTCCAGGGCGAGGGAGCGGCGCTCAGTATTGTGAAGGGAATCCGCGCGCTGGAGGAACAGCAGGTGGATGTGATGATCGTCGGACGAGGCGGCGGAAGTATCGAAGACCTCTGGGCCTTCAACGAAGAGATTGTGGCGAGGGCCATCTTTGAGTGTTCGGTTCCGGTGATCTCTGCAGTGGGGCACGAGACGGATACGACGATCGCAGATTTCGTGGCGGATATGCGGGCGCCTACGCCGTCGGCCGCGGCGGAGCTTGCGGTTTACAGCGTGAGGGATACGCTCGACTATATGCGTGAGCGGGAGAGACTGCTGGGGCAGAGGATGTCCTGGAAAATCCAGGAGAGCCGGGCAAGGACCGAGCGGTACCAGATGAGGCTTAAAATGTCTCATCCACGCCAGAAGCTGAATGAAAACCGCCAGTATCTTATTGATCTGGAAAACAGGATGCGTTCCTGCATGGAAAACAGACTGACAGGACAGCGGCACAGGCTGGCTCTTTACATCGAGAAAATGAAGGGGCTGTCCCCGCTTTTAAAACTGGGACAGGGGTATTCGTATGTACAGACGGAGGATGGAGAAAATATAAGAAGCGTCTCCCAGGCAGAACCGGGAGAATTGCTGAATATTTATGTGAGCGACGGCTGTATCCGGGCTGAGGTCAGGTCAGCGCAGAAGGAGGAATACGGTGGAAGAACAGAAAAATAAGGAGACTCTTGAGGAACTGTTCGGAAGTCTTGAGACGGTGATCCGTCAGATGGAGGAAGCGGACACTTCTCTGGAGGATTCCTTTGAATTATACAACAAGGGTATGACCCTTTTGAAAAAATGCAGCCAGACGATTGACGAAGTGGAGAAAAAAGTACTCGTGCTGGATGAGGATGGAGAGACCCATGAATTTTAAAGAAAGATATGAGGAACGGACAAGAGAGATCGAGAAAATCCTGGAGAAATATCTCCCTGAGCAGGCGGGGTACCAGAAGCTGATTATGGAGGCCATGGAGTACAGCCTGATGGCCGGGGGCAAGCGCCTGCGTCCCATGTTGATGGGGGAGAGTTTCCGGATGTTCGGCGGGGAAGGGGAGACCATTGAGCCGTTTATGGCAGCAATTGAGATGATCCACACTTATTCCCTTGTGCATGACGATCTTCCGGCTATGGATAATGACGAGTACCGCAGGGGCAGAAAGACGACCCATGTTGTGTACGGAGAAGATATGGGAATCCTGGCAGGGGATGCCCTGTTAAATTATGCCTTTGAGACGGCGTGCGCCGCTTTTGATCTGGCGCCGGAGCACAGCCTGCGCATTGGAAAAGCGCTACAGATCCTGGCGCGCAAAGCGGGAATTTACGGTATGATCGGAGGCCAGGTCGTGGATGTGAAAGAGTCCGGCCATCCGGTGTCCGGTGAGATGCTTGATTTTATTTACCGGTTGAAGACAAGCGCGCTGATCGAATCTTCGGTTATGGTTGGCGCCGTGCTTGCGGGAGCTTCTGAGGATGAGATATCCGGGATGGAGTCTGTGGCGGAGAAGATCGGTCTGGCGTTCCAGATCCAGGACGATATCCTGGATGTTACGAGTACGACGGAAGCGCTCGGAAAGCCGGTTCACAGTGATGAAAAAAATGAGAAGACGACTTATGTCACCTGGAAAGGCCTGGAAGCCTCACGTGCCGATGTGGAGCGCATGACGGCGGAGGCGGTAGATGAACTGGACAGCCTGGGGAGAGAGTGCGGCTTTTTCAAAGAGATCTTAAACTGGCTTGTATACAGAGATAAATAGGCGAGGAGACAGGCAGGGGGAACTGAGATGGTACTTGAAATGATCCAGAAACCAAACGATATAAAGAAGCTGAATGCAGAGCAGCTTGCCGCTCTGGCAGATGAGATCCGCCAGTTCCTGATCGAGAAGATCAGCAGGACCGGAGGACATCTCGCCTCCAACCTGGGCGTGGTTGAGCTGACCATGGCGCTTCATCTGACGCTGGATTTCCCGGAGGATAAGCTGATCTGGGATGTAGGCCACCAGTCCTATACGCATAAGCTGCTCACCGGGAGAAAGGACGGGTTTGACGACCTGAGGAAATACGGGGGATTAAGCGGGTTCCCGAAGCGTAAGGAGAGCGACTGCGATGCCTTTGACACGGGCCACAGTTCTACTTCCATCTCGGCAGGGATGGGGTATGTGGCTGCCCGGGAGATTCTGGGAGAGGATCATACGGTAGTCTCGGTGATCGGGGACGGATCTCTCACCGGAGGGATGGCTTACGAGGCGCTCAATAACGCATCCCGGTTAAAGAGCAATTTTATTATCGTGCTGAATGACAATAACATGTCGATCTCAGAGAATGTGGGAGGCATGTCAAAATATCTGAGCGGAATCCGGACGGCCCAGGCGTATACAGAGTTGAAAAAGGGCGTTGAGGATACGCTGAAACGGATTCCCGGGAAAGGCGAGCGGATTGTCAGCCAGATCCGGAAGACGAAGAGCGGGGTAAAGCAGCTCCTTGTGCCGGGAATGTTTTTTGAGGATATGGATATCACTTATCTTGGCCCGGTGGACGGTCATGACGTCCGGAAACTGGTCAAGGTGTTAAATGAGGCGAAGCGGGTGGATCATGCGGTCCTCGTCCATGTGCTTACAAAGAAAGGGAAGGGCTATGCTCCGGCAGAGAAAAATCCCGCCCGGTTTCATGGTCCGGGTCCGTTTCATATTGAGACGGGCGAGCCGAAAACCGTAAGCACGCGGGATACTTACACAGAGGTCTTTTCCAAGGTGCTTCTGGATATTGCAAGAAAAGATGAAAAAGTGGCCGCCATCACGGCCGCTATGGCGGACGGTACAGGACTTGCGCCGTTTGCACGGCATTTTCCGAACCGGTTCTTCGACGTGGGAATCGCGGAAGAACACGCCATGACCTTTGCGGCAGGGCTGGCGGCCGGAGGAATGAAGCCGGTGTTCGCTGTGTACTCTTCTTTCCTGCAGAGGGCGTATGACCAGACGCTCCATGACGTCTGTCTCCAGAATCTTCCGGTAGTGATCGCCGTGGACCGGGCAGGACTTGTGGGAAGCGACGGGGAGACCCACCAGGGTGTATTTGACCTCTCATTTTTATCTACGATCCCGAACATGACGGTGATTTCGCCGAAGAACAGGTGGGAACTGGCGGATATGCTCCGGTTTGCCGTGGATTTCCAGTATCCTATAGCCATCCGCTATCCCAGAGGAGAAGCCTATGAGGGGATGAAGGAATTCAGAGCCCCCATCGAATACGCAAAGAGCGAGGTGCTCTATGAGGAAGATGAGATCGCCGTGATCTTCGTGGGGCATATGGCGGAGCTGGCAGATCAGGTGAGAAGGAAGCTAAAGGAAACGGGATACAGCTGCAGTCTTATCAATGCCAGGTTTGTCAAACCGCTGGATACGGGAATCCTGGAGATGCTTGCGAAGGATCACTGCCTGTTTGTCACGATCGAGGAGAATGTTCTGACAGGCGGATTCGGCGAACAGGTGATGGATTATGTATCCCGGGCAAAGCTCGATGTTCATGTCCGCAATATCGGGATTTCCGACGACTATGTGGAGCATGGGAACGTGGAGGTTCTGCGAAGGGAAGTCGGTCTGGACTGCGATGCGATCGTCAAGCAGGCGACGGCGGATTATCTGATGATAAAGGAAGGAAAACATTCATGAAAGAACGCCTGGATATATTACTGGTGAAAAGAAATCTGGCAGAATCACGAGAAAAGGCGAAAGCGGTTATCATGTCCGGATGTGTCTACGTGGACGGCCAGAAAGAGGATAAGGCGGGGAGTACATTTCCCGAGGAGGCAGCCATCGAGGTGAGGGGGCATACCCTTCCCTATGTGAGCCGGGGCGGCTTGAAGCTTGAGAAGGCGCTGGCGAATTTTGATGTGGATGTGAAGGGAAAGGTGTGCACAGACGTAGGCTCTTCTACAGGGGGCTTTACAGACTGTATGCTGCAGAACGGCGCGGTGAAAGTATTTGCCATCGACGTGGGGCGGGGACAGCTTGACTGGAAATTGAGAAACGATCCCCGTGTGGTGTGCATGGAGAAGACGAATATCCGCTACGTGACCCCGGAGGACATCGGGGAGCCTGTCGATTTTTCTTCGATCGACGTCTCCTTCATCTCTCTTACAAAGGTTCTGGTGCCGGTCAGGGACTATTTGAAAGAGGACGGCGAGATCGTTGCCCTGATTAAGCCGCAGTTTGAGGCGGGAAGAGAAAAGGTCGGGAAGAAAGGCGTGGTGCGGGAGAAGAGCACCCACAGGGAAGTGATCAGAAAGGTGATGGACTATGCCATGTCCATCGGATTCGACCTGTGTGATCTCGACTTTTCGCCGATCCGCGGACCTGAGGGGAATATTGAATATCTGATTCATCTGAAAAAGAGCGGGAAAGAGACTGGGGAAAACAGAAGTCCTGACCCGGATGCAGTGGTGGATCGTGCGTTCGATACACTGACGAGATAAAAAACAGACAACACGAGGTGCGGCATGGACTGTTTTTATATTATTACGAACAAACTGAAAGACAAAGACTACAGGATTACGAACGAGATAAGAGCGTATATTGAAAGCCACGGCAGGAAATGTTTCCTCTCGGAAAAGGATTCGGAGGGGCATATCATACCCGGAACTGTGCCGGATGAGGTTCAGTGCGGCCTGGTGCTCGGCGGGGACGGGACACTGATCCGCGCGGTCCGGGATCTGGGAGAGAGAAGCCTTCCCCTGCTCGGAATCAATATGGGGATGCTGGGGTATCTGACGGATGTGGAGTTAAAAGATTTCCGTTCTGCCCTGGATATGCTTTTTGCCGGAGAGCCGGAGGTGGAAGAGCGGATGATGCTCTCGGGCACGTTCCGGAACAACCGGGTCGATATGGCTATGAACGATATTGTACTGACCAGAGAAGGAAAGGTGCGCATTGTAAGCTTTAATCTGTATGTAAACGGCGCCCTTTTGAATACGTATCACGCGGACGGGATTATCATCTCAACCCCCACGGGAAGTACGGGGTATAATCTCTCTGCCGGAGGTCCCATCGTCGAGCCCACTGCGCAGATGATCGTGATCACACCGATCTGTTCCCATGCGCTCAATACGAGCAGTGTGGTGCTCTCGGCGGAGGATGTCATAGAGGTGGAGATCTGTGAGGGACGCTACGGAAGACAGGAGCAGGTATCTCTGTGTTTCGACGGGGCAGAGCAGACGACTCTCGTTACGGGAGAGAAAGTCTGTATCAGGCGGGCGGAGCAGTCGGCCAGACTGATTAAGCTGAGCCGGGAGAGCTTTATGAAGACAATGCGCAGAAAAATGAAAGGAAATTAGGATCATGAAAGTCAGCCGTCATGCAAAAATAATCGAACTGATCAGCCAGTATGACATTGAAACGCAGGAAGAACTGGCGGAATACTTAAACAGTGCCGGATTCAAGGTGACACAGGCTACGGTGTCCAGAGATATCCGGGACTTAAAGCTTACGAAGATCTCAGTGAGCGGTGGCAAGCAGAAATATATTCTCCACCGGCAGGATGAATCCGGCATGAATGAGAAATATATAAGAGTGCTCCGTGACGGATACGTGTCCATGGATATGGCCCAGAACATTCTTGTCATCAAAACGGTATCCGGCATGGCCATGGCCGTTGCAGCCGCTGTGGACGCGATGAAGTGGCACGAAGTGGTAGGCTGTATCGCCGGGGACGACACGATCATGTGCGCGATCCGGACCGTGGAAGATACGGCGGCTGTGATGGAGAAGATACGGAAGATCGTTTCTGGAGGGGAATAGGTATCAATATGCTGCAGAATTTACATGTAAAAAATCTGGCGCTGATCGACGAGACGGAAGTGGATTTCGGAGAGGGACTCAATGTACTGACCGGAGAGACCGGAGCCGGAAAGTCCATCCTTTTAGGTTCCGTGGGGCTTGCCCTGGGCGGGAAATACAGTGCGGATATGCTCAGGAACGGCGAGCAGAACGGGCTTGTTGAACTCACGTTTTCCGTGGAGGATCAGAAGATCGAAGATAAGTTAAAAGCTATGGATATCTTCCCGGAGGACGGGATGATCACTCTGAGCCGGCGTCTGATGGGGGCCAGGTCCGTTGCCAGGATCAATGGTGAGAACGTCAGCATGGCTGTGCTGAAAAATGTGGCCGGGCTCCTTATAGACATTCACGGCCAGCATGACAGCCAGACGCTCTTAAACCGGAAGAATCATCTGGCGCTTCTCGATCTCTATGCCGGAGAGGAAGTGCGCCCGTACCGGGAGAAGATGAAGGAATGTTTCCGGGAGTACCAGGAGATCTGCCGTCAGGAGGAAGAGTCCGCCCTTGATGAAGAGGGGCGGAGACGTGAGCTCTCCCTCGCTGAGTTTGAAGTAAATGAAATCGAAGAAGCAGCTCCCGCACCCGGAGAGGACGAGGAAGTGGAGTCCCTCTATCGGAGAATGACGGAGAGCCGCAGGATTACCGAATCTGTATCAGAAGCCTACCGTTATACGGGAGGCGACGGCGGGGAGAATGCGAGCGATCTTCTGAGCAGGGCGATCCGTGCCTTCCAGGAAGCGTCGGAGTTCGACGAGGCGGGCGCAGGGCTTTACAGCCAGCTCCTTGATGTGGACAGTCTGCTCAACGATTTTAACCGGGAACTCTCAGAGTATGCCAAAGGATTCGAGTTCTCGGAGGAAGAGTTCAAGGAGACGGAGGACCGCCTGAATCTTCTGAATCATTTAAAGGCAAAATATGGAAATAGTGTCAGTGATATCCTGGAATACTGCGAGAAGAAAAAGAAAAGAATAGAAGAGCTGAATGATTATGATTCTTTTCGGAGAGAATTACAGGAGAAGAAAGAACTTGCTTTTAAAAAAGTGGAGCAGACGGCAGAGAAACTGCATAAAATCAGAGAAAAATATGCCCTTTCTTTTGCGGAGGAGATCCGCGGACAGATGGCGGAGCTCAACTTCCTTGACACGAGGCTTGAGATGCGCATTACCGATACAGGGCGCTACAGTTCAAACGGAAAGGATGAGGCAGAGTTCTATATTGCGGTTAATCCGGGGGAACCGTTAAAAGCTCTGGGGAACATTGCCTCCGGAGGCGAACTTTCCAGAATCATGCTGGCGATCAAGGCTGTGCTGGCGGATGAGGAGGATACGCCGACTCTGATTTTTGACGAGATTGACGCCGGAATCTCGGGGATCACGGCGGGGAAGGTCGGAGAGAAGCTGAGCCTGATCGGAAAGAGCAGGCAGGTGATCTGCATTACCCATCTGCCCCAGATCGCGGCGGTCGCGGACGTACATTTCCTGATTGAGAAAAAAGCCGAGGGAGATTCTGTCAGAACAGGGATTGAGCGCCTGACAGAAGAGGGATCGGTAAAGGAGCTGGCGCGGATTTTAGGCGGAGACAAGGTGACGGAGCACATCATTGAGAGTGCCCGGGAGATGAAGCAGAAAAATAATGCCAGTGTGAAATAAACAGAATCCACACATACTAGAAACGGATGCGGAAAGCGTATCCGTTTCTTTTTATTTCACAGTCCTATTTCATACTTGACAGCAGGTGCTTTTGTGCAAGCACAACGCGTCTGCTGTTAAGTATGAAACGGCTGTGAATAGTAACGAAGGAGAACAAAAGAAAGGATGTGCCGGCATGGAACAGGTACGAAGATACAGGACAGGAATTCTACTGGCGGGAAGTCTTCTTGCCTTATTCCTGGCGGGGATTCCGGGGCTTGGCCGCATTTTGGCAGATGAAAAGCCGGAGAGTTATCAGGCGGAGGCGAGTACGGCTGGTGCAGACGGGAACACGGTTCTTCTGGGAGGAATGCCGATCGGGATCTATATGGAGACTGACGGGGTGATGGTACTCAGTACGGAACGGATGGAAGGGGTGGACGGAAATGCGCATGAGCCAGCAGCCAATCTTGTCCGGACCGGGGACTATATCACTGCCGTGGATCACGAAGAGATCTCAGGAAAGGCGGATCTTCTTGAGGCCGTGGATGAGATCGACGGAGGAGATGTAATCCTCACGGTCCGCAGGGACGGGGAGACCCTGGATATCCGGATCAGTCCCGTGGAGTGCGCCCCGGATGAGTACCGGCTGGGAATTTGGGTAAGGGATAATGTGCAGGGACTGGGGACCGTCACTTTCCTGACGGATAAGAGCAGGTTCGGCGCACTGGGACACGGCATTCATGATGCTGATACGAATGTGCTGATGTCTATCTCGGACGGCACAGTGTACCAGACCAGCATACAGGATATCATCAAAGGAGCCGACGGATCTCCCGGAAGCATGGAGGGGATCATTGTGTACAACCGCTACAATGTGCTGGGGAGCATTGACAGGAACACGGAGGCGGGAATCTACGGAACCATCGAGCGGATCGACGAACTTTTTGAAGAACAGATCCCCATCGAGACCGCGAAAAAAGAGGATATCACGACAGGACCGGCCAAAATCCGCTGCTATATCGACGGTGAGATAAAAGAGTATGACATTCAGGTGACAGAAGTTGACACAGAGAGCGGACAGCTCAGCAAAGGGCTGGTGATTCAGGTCACAGACCCGGAACTGCTGGAAAAGACGGGAGGGATCATCCAGGGGATGAGCGGAAGCCCCATCATCCAGAACGGGAAGCTCATCGGTGCGGTGACACATGTGTTCGTTCAGGATTCGACAATGGGATATGGCATATTTATAGAGAATATGTTAAAACAAGTCGAATCGTCTGAAACGTCGAAAATCGTGTCGAATTAGTGCTACAAAATATTCTTGAATCTGCAAATTGGCGCGGATATAATAAGCAAGTGGCGTTTCAAGGCTGGTTCTCAAATCTAAAGGAGAGAAGAGAATGGAGCATTTGAGTGTTGCCATCGCTGATGATAATCAGAAAATCCTTGACGTGCTGGACAATATCATCAGCACGGACAAGGATCTGGATCTGGTTGGCAGGGCAAAAAACGGCGAAGAGATGTGTCAGATTATCAAAGAACGACAGCCGGACGTTGTGCTTCTCGATCTGATCATGCCGAAAATGGATGGACTTTCGGTAATGGAGCAGGTGAATCAGGGGGATCTTGTCAATAAACGTCCGTATTTTATTGTCCTTACAGCGGTGGGGCAGGAAAGGATTACAGAAGACGCCTTTAACAAAGGGGCAAATTACTATATCATGAAGCCGTTCAACAACGAACTATTGCTGGAGCGGATAAAATCCGTAAGAAAAATGTTCCGGAATCACGAAAAAAGAGAGGAAGACCAGACGGGTGACAAAGTAAGAGGGGATAATCTGGAAAATCGTGTTACAAACATGCTCCATGAGATCGGCATCCCGGCCCATATAAAGGGTTATCACTACCTACGGGATGCGATCATCATGGCAGTGGGAGACATGGATGTGTTAAATGCGATTACAAAGATACTGTATCCGACGGTGGCGAAGAAATACCAGACTACATCCAGCCGTGTGGAGAGGGCGATCCGTCATGCAATTGAAGTGGCATGGAGCAGAGGAAAGCTGGATACACTGGACGAGCTGTTCGGATATACAGTGAGCACGGGAAAGGGCAAACCGACCAATTCGGAATTCATCGCCCTGATTGCAGATACAATACAGCTTGAGTATAAGCACGGAAGCACGTCGTGAAGCAGGAATACACACGGACTCTGAGGAAAAATCCTTTGCATTATGCGGGAAATAGAGTATAATAAAGGCTAGTGAAAGCCTTTCGGCAATTATTGCAGAAAAAATGGAGGAACAAAAGTTATGAAAAACATTTTATTTGCTGCTTCAGAATGTGTGCCGTTTATTAAGACCGGAGGTCTTGCAGATGTTGCAGGTTCGCTCCCGAAGGAATTTGACAAAGAGAAATACGATGTGCGCGTCGTTCTTCCGAAATACACCTGCATGAAGCAGGAGTGGAAGGAGAAGCTGGAGTATGTGACTCATTTTTACATGGACATCGCCGGCCAGAACCAGTACGTCGGTGTTCTCAAAACCGTGCTCAATGACATTACATTCTATTTTATTGACAATGAACATTATTTCAGCGGATTTGCTCCGTATGACGGCGATCCGAAGTGGAATATCGAGAAGTTCGCATTCTTCTCAAAAGCGGCGCTCAGTATCCTCCCGGTGATAGGATTCCGCCCGGATCTGATTCACTGTCATGACTGGCAGACCGGACTGATCCCCGTATATCTGGACAATTTCAGATATCTCGGCGAATATTACCGGGGAATTAAGACGGTGATGACCATACATAACTTGAAATTCCAGGGAGTGTGGGATACGAAGACTGTAAGAGGGATCACAGGACTTCCGGAATACTACTTCGTGCCGGATAAGATGGAGGCATACAAGGATGCGAACCTGTTGAAGGGCGGTATTGTCTACGCGGATAAGGTGACGACAGTGAGCAGCAGCTATGCGGATGAGATCAAGACTCCGTTCTACGGCGAGGGACTGGGCGGACTGATGTCAGCGAGAGCGGGCGATCTGTGCGGAATTGTGAACGGACTGGATTATGACGACTGGAATCCGCAGACAGACTGGAGGATTGCAAAGAACTTTTCTGTAGATAATTTCCGGAAGATGAAACCGATGAACAAAACAGCACTCCAGGAAGAACTGGGGCTGGATGTTGATCCGAAGGTTATGCTGATCGGTATGGTATCCCGTCTGACGGACCAGAAGGGATTTGACCTGGTGGACTACATTATGGATGAACTCTGCCAGGACGCGGTGCAGATCGTTGTGCTTGGAACAGGGGATGTGAAGTATGAGAATATGTTCCGCCATTTCGCATGGAAATATTCCGGAAAGGTATCCGCTAATATCTACTATTCGGATGAGCTTTCTCACAAGATCTATGCATCCTGTGATACGTTCCTGATGCCGTCCCTCTTTGAGCCATGCGGCTTAAGCCAGCTTATGAGCCTGCGCTATGGTACGCTTCCGATCGTGCGCGAGACCGGCGGACTGAAAGATACGGTGGAACCGTACAATGAATACGAAAAGACCGGAACGGGATTCAGCTTCTGCAATTACAATGCACATGAGATGCTGAACACCATCCGTTACGCCGAGAGAATCTACTATGACAAGAAGAGAGACTGGAACAAGATCGTGGAGAGAGCCATGAATAAAGATTTCTCATGGAAGACTTCCGCAAGACAGTATGAGGAGCTTTACAGAGGACTGATCGGCGAATAAGAAGAGAAACTTTCCGCCGCCTTCTAAGACATTGAAGGCGGCGGTGCTGTGTACAGACGAAAAACCACGGCCATGAAAACTGTCCGGGAGAGCAGGAGGTTTGGGGATAAATGAAGATTATTGACAGATTGAGAGAAGGCGGAATCCATATTTCTTTTGAAGTATTTCCTCCGAAGACAGATGAGGGCTATGACAAAGTGACGGCGGCTGTGGAAGAACTGGCCGGATTAAATCCCGCCTTCATAAGCGTGACCTATGGAGCAGGCGGAGGTACGAGCAAAAATACTGCAAAAATCGCCTCCCATATCATGAATGATCTGAATGTTTTAAGTCTTGCGCACCTGACTTGTGCTTCCTCGACGAAGGAGGAGGTCCGGGGTGTGATTCGAACTTTGAAGGAACTGGGAATCGAAAATATTCTTGCGCTGCGCGGAGATATCCCGGAGGGAATGACGTTTCCGGCTGCGGACAGATTCCGCTATGCATATGAGCTGGTGGAGGAAATTCGAAAAGATGGAGATTTCTGTATCGGAGCGGCGTGCTATCCTGAGGGGCATGTGGAGAACGAGCATAAGGCGGATGACATCCGCTATCTGAAACAGAAAGTGGACAGCGGCGTTGATTTCCTGACGACACAGATGTTTTTCGACAACGACATCCACTACAATTTTCTCTACCGGATCAGAGAGGCTGGGATTACAGTTCCGGTACTCCCCGGGATCATGCCGATCACGAGCGCCTCGCAGATGAAGAAGAGCCAGGAGCTCTCGGGAACAGTCTTCCCAAGAAGGTTCCTCGCGATTCTGGACCGCTTCGGAAGCTCGCCGGCTGCCATGAAGCAGGCGGGAATCGCTTACGCTACGGATCAGATCATTGACCTGCTGGCCAACGGGGTAAGAAATATTCATATCTATACGATGAATAAGCCGGATGTGGCAGCGGCGATCATGGGGAATCTGTCAGAGATTATTAAGGGATAGGTGAACAGGATGGACAGACGGACCAGGGAGGCCGTCCGCTATTTGGGATACGGGAAAAATGCGGCAGATGAAAGGACTTTGGCGCTGATAGAGAATGCGTTTGCCGGGCTTGGTACGGCTGCGGCGCCGAAGTCGGTCTGCCGTATTTTTGATTTGGAAATGAGAGCGGACGGATGTATTGTGATAGGAAATATGGAGATCAGGAGCAAAAGCTTGAGCAGGAACTTAAAGGACTGCAAAAAGGCAGTGCTCTTTGGGGCCACGCTCGGAGAAGGAGTAGACCGTCTGATCCGGCGGGAATCCCTTGCGGATATGGCGAAGGCGGTTGTGCTGCAGGCATGTGCGGCGGCTCTTCTCGAGGAATACTGCGACAGTGAACAGGAGAAGATCGCCCGGGAGCTGGAGCCGGAAGGTCTTTATCTGAGGCCCCGGTTCAGTCCGGGATACGGGGATCTGGATATTCATTATCAGAAACCGCTGATGCGGATGCTGGACTGTGCGAAGAAGATAGGGCTGACGATGACGGACAGCTATATGATGACGCCGACAAAATCCGTGACCGCAGTGATCGGCGCAAGTCCCTTGAAGGAACGCTGCCCGATGGCAGGGTGCGAGGCGTGCGGCAAGACAGACTGCGAATACAGGCGATGACAGGGACGGCAGCGGCAGAAAAGACACAGTAGGGAAAGACACAACAGAAAAAGGTACAGCAGGGAAAGACACAGCAGGAAAGGATACAGATATGCTCAAAGAACGACTGGGAAAAGAACTATTATATTTTGACGGGGGAATGGGGACGCTTCTTCAGGAGAGAGGACTTGCTCCCGGAGAACTGCCTGAGACATGGAATCTGTCTCACCCGGATGTAATCCGCGAAATTCACAGGCGGTATGCAGAAGCCGGGAGCGACATTGTGCTGACGAATACATTCGGTGCAAACGCTCTGAAATTTCACGATGAGGCATGGTCGTTAGAAGAGATCGTCCGGGCGGCGGTCAGACATGTGAAATCAGCCATCCGGGACGCAAAAAGAGAGGGAGAAGTCTATACGGCCCTCGACATCGGCCCTACGGGAAAACTGTTAAAGCCGATGGGGGATCTTGATTTTGAGACTGCATATGAGGCGTTTAAAGAAGTGATGATGATCGGGGAGGCAGAGGGAGCCGACCTGATTCACATCGAGACGATGAGCGACACTTACGAATTGAAAGCGGCTGTACTGGCGGCAAAGGAAAATACGTCTCTGCCCGTGTTTGCGACAGCTATTTTTGATGAGCGCCGCAAACTTCTCACAGGGGCTGACGTCCCCTCTGTTGTTGCACTGCTGGAAGGACTCAGAGTGGATGCTCTGGGGATCAACTGCGGAATGGGACCGGAACAGATGATTCCCGTTTTAAAAGAGCTGGTGACATACTCATCGCTTCCGGTTATTGTCAAGCCGAACGCGGGACTCCCGAAGCAGAGGGACGGCAGGACAGTCTACGATGTGGAACCGGAGATCTTTGCAGAATATATGAAAGAGATCGTGGAGCTGGGCGCATGTGTGATCGGCGGATGCTGCGGTACAACGCCGGAGCATATCCGGGCCATGGCAGAGAAGTGCCGGGGATTGCAGGTTCTTCCGGTTCAGGAGAAAAACTATACCGTAGTCTCCTCCTATGGACAGAGCGTCTTCCTCGGGAACAGGGACGGAATGAAAAACGGTTCCAGGATCATCGGTGAGAGGATCAATCCTACGGGGAAGAAGCGGTTCAAACAGGCATTAAAAGAGCATGATCTGGACTACATCTTAAGGGAAGGAATCACCCAGCAGGACAATGGCGCTCATATTCTGGATGTGAATGTAGGGCTTCCTGATATTGATGAGCCGTCGCTTATGAGAGCAGTGGTGCAGGAACTCCAGGGAGTAGTGAATCTGCCGCTGCAGATTGATACAGTGGACGCGCAGGCAATGGAAAATGCGCTCAGGATTTACAACGGAAAAGCGATGGTCAACTCAGTGAGCGGAAAGCAGGAGTCTATGGATCTGGTATTTCCTCTCATTCAGAAGTACGGGGGCGTCGTTGTCGGCCTGACTCTTGATGAGGATGGAATCCCCTCCGATGCGGACGGGAGAATACGGATCGCAGAGAAGATCATCTGCGAGGCGGAGAAATACGGCATTCACAAGAAAGAGATCGTGATCGACGCCCTGGCAATGACGATCAGTTCCGAGCCGGAGGGAGCGAAGGTGACGCTCGAAACACTCCGGAGATTAAGGGATGAAGCAGAGGTAAACACAGTGCTCGGGGTATCCAATATCTCCTTCGGACTTCCGTGCCGTCCGGTCATTAACTCCGCTTTCTATACAATGGCTATGATGAACGGATTAAGTGCGGGAATTATCAATCCCTCCTCAGAAGATATGATGAAGGCGTGGCATGCTTACCACGCACTGATGAATCTGGATGAAAACTGTGAGAAGTATATCGGAAGATACGGCGCTGCAGCCGCAGCCGGACAGAATGGCGGAGCAGCAGGAGATACTGCGGGCCAGAGCAAGAGCCAGCGTGCAGGAGAAAGCACTGCCCGGAGCGCTGTGCAGAACAATGCACAGATCGGTCTTCGTGCAGCGATTGAAAAAGGGTTAAAGGACGATGCGCGCAGCATTACGAAGGAGCTCTCAGAGACAGAAGCTCCCCTGGATATTATAAACCGGGAACTGATCCCTGCGTTGAATCACGTGGGCGACGGATTCGAGAAGGGAACCGTATTTCTGCCCCAGCTCCTCATGAGCGCGGAGGCGGCCAAGAGCGCGTTCGCCGTCCTCAAAGAGAAGATGGAGAAAAGCGGCGACGTGCAGGAAAAGGCCGGAACGATCGTGATCGCTACGGTCAAGGGTGACATCCATGATATCGGAAAAAATATCGTGAAAGTACTGCTGGAGAATTACAGCTTTGAAGTGATCGATCTGGGGAAGGACGTACCTCCGGAACGGATCGTGGAGACCGTAGTGGAGAAAAATATCAGTCTGGTCGGGCTGAGCGCCCTGATGACCACAACAGTGGTGAGCATGGAAGAGACGATCCGGCAGCTCCGGGAGAAGGCTC
>JAHZHF010000037.1:13774-16123 GCA_019420405.1 Clostridiales bacterium | reverse complement strand
AATAAACCAAATGCCGGGCTAAACAAAGCCCGGCAAAAGGTGTAAAATATAGTTATGAAAGATTTAAATATTTTACAAAAAGATTATACTCTCAATCAAAGTGGTTATCAATTAAAACTTCCATTAAATATTGACTGCATGATCCCGGCAGATGATTCTGTGCGGCTGCTGAGTCAGTTTGTGGAGGAGATGGATTTATCTGACTTATATTCGACGTATCAGAGGATACCCGAAAATCCGTCACCGCGCACCATCCTTAAGGCTGTATTGTATGCTTATATGAACGGGGATTTTTCTTCCCGCGATATGGAGGAGGACTGCCGCAGGGATATTAACTTTATGTTCCTGCTAGAAGGCGCGCCTGTGCCTGACCATGCAACTTTTGCCCGTTTCCATACTCTGCATTTCGCATTGTGTTCGAAAAAGATCCTGGCCGCCGTCACAAAGTTCCTTTACAGTATTGGGGAAATCTCGGGAGAAGACATTTCTAAACGGAAAATCAATTCTTTGCTAAAACACTATATCAAGCCCTTTCCTATTTAATTTTTAACTGCAGCCCGTCTTTAAACGCCTCGCCTACTCTTTCCGTGACCTTATAGTATCCATGGGTATATGGGTCAAAAGCGATCGCGCCAACTTTTGAGATGTCAACCTTATCACCGTCCATAACACTCTCGTCAGCAGTCGTATTAACCACTTTTCCGATCACACCGCAGCCATATTCTCCATCCTGATACTCTATAAATTCACATTCCATACACAAAGGAAATTCCTGTATAATAGGCGCATCAACATGTTCAGATTTTATGGCTGTCAATCCGCCTCAACCACATGAGAAGCGTCTGCTATGCTGACCGTAAATGCTTTCCGGGCCTTAATATTCTGAACGGTCTTATGTGTTTCCGTCAGATTCAGGACCACATGGTCTCTTTCCTGCATAGTACCCCATGCTGCATTCATCACATTCACACTGCCATCTTCATTATAAGTAGCCACCATAAGTACAGGCATCGGGAAAATAGCTTCCGTTGTTTTAATATCTTTTCTCATCGTATCAACCTTCTGTTTTTATTGCCTATCAGATAGATCTATGATAACATGGCGCTGAAATTATTATAAGCACTCACCTGAATGTATGATACTTTCTTCAAGATAAGTATATTTCATTTTCCTTTCTTACCGGATACACAGAACATAAATTTATTCTATGTGATTCTGAAATGCCCGTAAAACGGAATATAGCTTTGCGAATATTTGAGAAAGCAAGAGTTCATCCTCGTTGCAGTAATATCTCCCTTATCTCCTCCTGCCCGGGCATCACCCGCAGCGCCCCCTTCCGGGTCGTGATCAAAGACGCTGCCGCATTGGCAAATGTCAGCATCTCTTTCAGATTATCTTCTGTGAGCCCTTTCAGACCATGCCCGCATATATAATGAAGTACACACCCGCAGAAAGTATCCCCCGCACCAGTCGTCTCAATGGTATTTTTCTGAAGGAAGGGCGCCGCCTCTGCCATGATTCCTTTATAATAGGCACGGCTTCCTTCTTTTCCCAGGGACACCAGGATCAGGGGGATATGGTATCGGCTGTTAATCCACTCCACGCCTTCCGTATAGTCTTCTTTTTCGGTGAGCCAGCGGAGCTCATTGTCCGAGATCTTCAGGATATGGCAGTGTGCCAGTCCGTACAGCACCTGTTCCTTCGCTTCATCCAGGCTGTGCCAGAGGGGCGGCCGCAGATTCGGATCAAAGGAAATGATGCAGCCTGACTGTTCTGCGGTCCGGATTGCTTTTTTCGTAGCTTTCCGCACGCCTTCATGGGTCATGGAGAGCGTACCAAAATGGAATATCTTAGAATTTCGGATCAGTTCCTCCGGGATTTCGTCAACGGTCAGCATCATGTCCGCTCCCGGATTCCGGTAGAAGGAGAAGTCCCGGTCTCCGTCAGGAAATGTGTGTACCAGAGCAAGTGTGGTGTGTACTTCTTCATCCATCTGAAGATAAGAAGAATCAATCCCCACTTCCTTAATGGCGGACTTCAGCTGTTCTCCGAAGAAATCCCGCCCCACTTTACCGATAAAGGCGGTCTTATGCCCCAGTTTTGCCAGCATGGCAAGGACGTTGCAGGGAGCTCCGCCGGGGTTAGCTTCGAATAGAGGATTTCCCTGTCCGCTGATTCCGTTTTCCGTAAAATCGATCAGAAGCTCACCAAGCGCTGTTACATCATATGTTTTCATAGATCTGTTTCCTTTCTCTCACGGTTGCGTTTCCACCCGTCTGCCTATACGACTGATCTCATGCCTTCCGTGCAGAATGAAACCAGCTTTTCGTCGTCAGATCCGGAAGTCTC
>JAHZHF010000037.1:0-13764 GCA_019420405.1 Clostridiales bacterium | reverse complement strand
ATTCTCCTGTGACATCAGATCGTATTTCACTACGTCCATGGATACAGTACCGTCTGCAAAGAAAGATATCCCATCCGCAGCCTGATCTGTATACATGATCGCCGTCATGACCTGTTCACCGTCATTGATAAACACTTCCACACTGAATCTGTCAAGAATCATCCGAAGCTTCAGTTCTCCATTTTTACTGTTTACCAGACTTCTCCGCTGATGGATGATCGCCCTTCTGGATCCGGAAAACTTCCGGTCCACCTTGAGGATAGACTCATGAGGCCGGAAACTGAGCGCCGTCTGATATCTGTCGTCCTGTGCGAAACGCACTGCGAACTTCTGATACAGCTTTTCAGGATCTCCCGGTCGAAGCGTCAGTTCCATATCGATCCTTCTTCCCCTGATTCCGTCCAGACTGATCACATCGGAAAACTTCACATTTCGATACTCAACCTTATCTCTTCTTATTTTATCCAGTTCTCTGACCGGCCTCTGATAAAGCCGTCCCTCCCTGATGGACAGTTCTCTTGGAAGGCTCATCTGTCCCAGCCATTTTTCCTCCGGTGAGCGGAGCGTACATGTATCCCAGTTCTGCATCCAGCCGATCATCACCCGGCGGCCATCCGGCGTCAGCACGGTCTGAGGTGCGTAAAAATCAATTCCGTAATCAATAGACTGATCGTGTTGTTCTGTGAATGTATCTGTTTCCTCGTCGTACTCGCCGATCAGACAGAGAGTTCCGTTTCCATTATGGTATTCAAATCCGGAAGGAAGCATATCCTGGGGACTTGTGAGCAGCACCCATTTCCCATCAAGTTTGAAAAAGTCCGGGCACTCCCACATCTTTCCGAACCGGTTGTTATTGGCGGCAAGCACCTTTTTGAAGTTCCACCTGAACCCGTCCGTACTCGTAAAGAGCAGAATCTGACCGCTGCCATCCGCCGGGCGGTTACCAACAACGCAGCAGTAGGTGCCGTCTTCTTTTCTCCACATTTTCGGATCCCGGAAATCAAATCTGCTTCCGCCCTCCGGAAGATCTTTTGCATCCAGTACCGGATTGCCTTCGTATTTCTCGTAATCCACGCCATCTCCAACGGCAAGGCACTGCGTCTGCACATCACAGAAACCGCCGTTTGGCTGACGTTCCCGCAGTACGCCGGTATACATCAGCAGATGTCTGCCGTCCGGAAGGGTCACAGCACTTCCGGAGAAACATCCGTCCCTGTCATAAGCTTCGTCCGGAGCCAGCGCCGCCGGCAGATACTCCCAGTGCAGGAGATCCCTGCTCACCGCATGTCCCCAGTGCATAGGTCCCCATTTTGGCTCATAGGGATAATATTGATAAAACATATGATACTGACCATCATAATATGAGAATCCGTTGGGATCATTCATCCAGCCTGTGCGTGTGGACAAATGGAAATCCGGGCGTTCCTCTTTCTTAATCATTTTTTCAGAAGCCTCTTCGTATTTTCTTGCTTCACGCAGTGTCTGACTTGTCATATTCTTATATTCCTTCCTTTCTGTTTGATACCACACGGGACACAGGCAGGGATCCTCTCCGGCGGCCGTCCGGGGGTATTCCCCGGGCTGCCTGCCTTCCTCATGTTCTTCTTTACTGTTCTGCTGACTCATCCGATCCCATATCGGCGTAGTAGGAATCCAGATATTTCTGGAAGATATCCAGATATTCCTGAAGCCCGTACGCGTCAAGCTCCTGCAGATAATTGTCCCAATCCGCATCTGTAAACCCGTTCATGATCCATTCTGATTTATAAGCGTTGATCGTCTTCTCAATATCTGCCTGCAGGTTTGACAGTTCTTCTGTGTCTTCGCGATTCATGAACACGTTGGGATATACATAGTCATTATTCATATCCGGCGTATAATATTCTTTGATCCAGTCCAAACGATACTGAGCATCATCCGGGCATGTTACATACACATCATAGTAATCATCCAGAACCGCCAGAGGTCCTCCGACCATCTCAGCCTCTCTTACTTCTACCGGAGAAGCGTCTCCCAGCGGAGCGTGTACAAGCATTTCCTCGCCGTTGGCATTCTCTCCCAGTTCAAAGATATCGAAATCATCGTCCTCTCCGTATGTTCCCCAGTTATTCTGCGGAGACTGGAACGGATCGTACATCTGATCCAGCCATGCGCAGACAAGCGCCGGATTCTCTGCAACTGCTGTTACCACACAGCGTCCGCGCTCAAAGCCGCTGGTAAAGGAGCTGTTCTGGGGAGTGATATTTGTAGTGTCAGCCGTCAATGCCGGCAGCGGTACCCAGTCTTCCAGATTGTCAATATTAGCAACATCCCAACTGAAACATACGCCGTAACGTCCGGACTTTCCTTTGGAAACATATGTAGACCACTCCTGAGTAAATGCCTCCGGATCGATCAGGCCCTGATCATAAAGGGAATGAAGCCATTCAATTCCTTCTTTATATCCCTGCTGTGTCGCAGCACAGATCACTTCCAGATCATTTGTAACCGCAATATGTCTTGTCTTGTCCGCATCACCGTATCCTTCTCCGAATCCATTAATCAGGATACTGGGATCCTGGTCGCCGTCATTTATGATACAGGACATGGGAATGATGCTTCCCTCGATTCCGAACTCTTCCTGCAGTTCTGATGCATTGTCACGGAACGCGATCAGCACCTGCTCAAATTCATCCACTGTCTCCGGGATATCAAGTCCAAGGAAATCCAGCCATTTTTTATTGATAAAGCTCATATTTCCCACTGTCTGGATCGCTTCTTTCTCAGAACCAAGCTGCTCGATCCAGGGCAGTGCCCAGATATGCCCTTCCGTATCCGTACACATAGTCCGGTATTCCGGATATTTTTCAAATACCGCGCTTAGGTTAGGCATATATGCGTCTATGTACTCTTCCAACGGAATAATGATCCCCTGATCCGCATATTTCAGCAGATCACTGTCACTGAATCCCGCGCTGAAGATAAAGTCTGTCAGCGAGTCGGGGTTCGCCATGTTCAGAGTGATCTTGTCCGCCCATTGATCGCTCTGGATAGCAGTCCATTCAATATGCACATTGGTCTCTTCCTCGAGTCTCTGGAAGATGGTACGGTTATTGGGGTCTGACTCCGTATTAGCCGGATAACTGGTCATACCTGTAAGCGTTGCTGTCTCAGCCAGCGGGAATTCCAGTTCAGAAGGATCGACTTCCTGGAATTCTCCATCGTTAAGCTGTACAGAATCATTTCCGCCGCACGCGGTCAAAGAAACTACCATTCCTGCCGCCATCGCCGCAGCGATAAGGCGCTTAAAATATCTCTTTTTCATAATTTTTACGACTCCTTTCCTTTCACATGGCTCTTTTTATTTAATTTTTTATCCTTTTACCGACCCGGCCATGATGCCGCTGTCGAAATACTTCTGGAAGAACGGATACATGACCAGAAGCGGTAAACTTGACACGATAATCGTCGCGTATTTCAGGAGTTCCGCCAGCTGTGCTCTCTCCGCTGTGCTCTGCATATCCGAGATCATACCGGACTCCGGCTGGTTCTGGATCAGAATAGAACGGAGTACCAGCTGAAGGGGTTGTTTTGACGCATCGTTCAGATAGATCATGGCGTCAAAGTAACTGTTCCACATGGCAACAAACTGCCACAGCGCCAGTACCGCGATAACCGGTGTGCATACCGGAATCAGGATCTTGAAGTAATATACCAGTTCATTGGCGCCGTCCACCTGGGCCGCTTCCCTGAGCTCTCCAGGAATTCCCTGATAATAGGTCCTTGCAATGATCATGTTCCATACGCTGAAAGCTCCCGGCAGGATGACAGCCCACATACTGTCAAGAAGCCCCAGGTTGTAGATCAGCAGGTAGGTAGGGATCAATCCGCCGCCAAAGAACATAGTGATCATAAACAGTACATTAAAGAATCCCCTTCCTCTGAAATTCTTCTGTGACATAGGATAGGCCGCCAGCAGCGTCACTAAAACGGATACTACGGTAAATACTACCGAATAGAGCACCGCATTCTTAAAACCTATCCAGATCTGTGCGTTGGAGATAACACGCTCATACGCGGTCAGCGTCCATTTGCTGAAATCAAATGTAATACCTTTGTTCTGTAAAGTGACCGGATCCATAAAGGAAGCTACCACGATATAAACCACAGGCACTACAATGGCAACGACAAACAGTCCGAGCAACACGTATCCGCATATCAGCAATGCTTTATCCTGCCAGGAATATCTGGCAAATCTGCTCTTCTTTTTCATCTTGCTCCTCCTTTATAATCCCTTTCCGTCATTCATCTTCGCGACAATTTTGTTCACTACGATCAGCAGGATGACATTGACCACCGTATTGAACAGGCCTACCGCGGTCGAGAAGCTGTAGTCCCCGTCCAGGAGTCCCCGTTTATAGACATATGTAGCGATAATCTCCGAGGTTCCCATATTCAGGTCCGTCTGAAGTGCATAAGCTTTTTCAAATCCGATGCTCATGATGTTTCCGGCCTGAAGGATGAACTGGATCACAACCATGTCCTTAATCGCAGGCCACTCTACCGCTTTGATCTGCTGGAAAATATTCGCGCCGTCAATGACTGCCGCTTCTTTCAGTTCCTGGCTGGCATTGGATAATGACGCGGTGTACATGATCGACGCCCAGCCGGCTCCCTGCCAGATACCGCTGGCAATATAAATGGTACGGAATGCCTCCGGCATGGTCATAAAGTTGATGTTCGTGTCAAGCAGCAGGTTTACAGGTCCTGTGACCGAGAGGAAAATCCTGACAATACCGCAAAGTACGATCACCGAGATAAAGTTCGGCATGTACAGCACCAGCTGGAACTTTCTCTTAATCCCCGGGCTCTGTATCCGGTTCAGCAGGAACGCCAGCAGGATCGGAATCGGGAATCCCCACAACAGCCCGTAAATGCTGAGCTTCAGCGTATTTTCCAGATACTGCAGGAAATCCGGAGATGACATGAACCTCTGGAAATGTTCCAGTCCTACCCATTCGCTTCCTAATATTCCTCTGATCGGATTGTAATCCTGGAAAGCAATCAGAACGCCTCCCATTGGTCCATACTTGAAGATCAGAGTAAGAAGCAGAGCCGGCAGCAGGAAGATCACATATAACTGCCAGTGCTGTTTTACGTATACAAGCGTATTATGGAGACCTGAGCCTTTTTTCTTTTGTTTCCCTGCGGAAACAGCTGTAGAACTTGTTTTCATTTTGTCCTCCTTTCTATAATCATCTCTCCCTTTCCTTTTCCGCTTGCCCCCTTTTTTGCCTTACCGATGCTCCTGTTTGTGCATTTGTAAAAGTTCGTTCGAGATCTTATATGTATTTTATATCACGTATTTTACTATTCGTCAACATATATTTTTGCATTTGAATCATTATATTTTTACATTTTTACATTTTATTTTCACAAACAGATAAAATCCTTAATTTTCATAATACTATTATAGACAGAACCCACAAAACATCATAAAATATTTGATTTTTACATTTGACACATTCGTATTTGTGCATTATAATGTAAAAATAAACAAGCAGAAACAGGAGGTTGCCATGGCAGTTAAAGTTACCATTCAGGATATCGCGGACGCACTTGGCGTTTCCCGCAACACCGTTTCCAAAGCGATCAACAACACCGGCATCCTTGCCGACTCGACCCGGGACAGGGTACTGAAAAAAGCAGCAGAAATGGGATACAAACAGTTTTCATATATATCAGTCTCAGACAGCACGAAACCGGCACTGTCGATTTCTTCTCCAAAGGAAAAATGTGAGATTGCTCTCTTTACAGCATCTTTTGTAGGAAATTCACATTTTGCCTCCCCCATGCTGGATAAATTCCAGAGAGAGCTCTCACAGCTGGGATACTCGCTCACCATGCACCGGATCATGGCAGATGAGACAGACAGTCTCTCTCTGCCGGCTTCCTTCACGGCGGAGCGGACCGCAGGTATTGTCTGCGTCGAGATGTTTGACCCGCAGTACAGCAGAATGCTCTGCGACCTCGATATACCGACTCTCTTCATAGATTCAGCTGTAACCGGTCTGGGCGAACCGCTGGAGACGGACAGACTATACATGGATAACACGTCCTATATGTTCCCCTTTGTCAAGGAGATGGCAAGCAGAGGGAAGAAAAGAATCGGATTCATCGGAGAGTATCTCCACTGTCAGTCTTTCTTCGAACGGTATATGGCCTACCGTGACGCCATGTATCTCTTTGGACTGGAATGCCCGGACGAATACTGCATCACCGGAAACAGGGAAGGAGTACGCAGCCCTTCCTCCACCGACTACCGGGAATATCTGACCGAAAAAATACAGCGTCTTGATAAACTTCCCGACGTATTCGTCTGTGCCAATGACTTTGTTGCACTGGACGCGCTTCAGGTGCTGAAAGACCTGGGTTATTCCGTTCCGGAGGATATATACCTGTGCGGATTTGACGATTCCCCTGAATCCAGGATCATAACACCAACCCTGACCACAGTCCATATCCACAGCCAGATCATGGGATTCGCGGCCGTCCAGATGCTCGTTTCCCGGATCGACGAGCCGTCTCTGGACTACCGTATCATGCACACTGAGACTGATCTGATCTACAGGGAATCTACAGGCGACCAGACGAAAAACAGAGCATAGAAGCATTATTTCACATTATTCAAGGAGGAAAATCATGAACAGTTTACTCAACCCCGACAACCCTGTCATGCAGTTTATCACGAAAATCGTAACGTCCGTTTATCTGAATATCCTGTGGTTCGTCTGCAGCATTCCGATCTTTACCATCGGAGCTTCCACGACTGCACTCTTTTATGTCACCGGAAAAATGGCGAAAAACGAAGAAGGAAACGTTACATCCGCTTTCTTCCGTTCCTTTAAGGAGAATTTCAAACAAGGCACAGTCATCTGGCTGATTCTCCTCGCCGTCGGGATCATTCTCGGGGTTGACGGATATGTCCTCTGGCATATGAAATTTGAAAATGTATTCTGGACTCTGTGCTCTGCCATCTTCCTGGTCGTGCTGGCAGCGTACGCCATCATACTGATGTATATTTTTCCGCTTCTGGCAAGATTTGACAATACCACTCCTGCCATGTTCAAAAACTCGATCATGGTCGGCATGCGCTTCCTGCTCTGCACTGTGCTGATGGCAGTGATCTACTTTGTTATGGCATTTGTGATCATCAATCTTTTCACTCCCACTGTCATTTTCGGAATGGGGCTCTGCGCTTTTCTGTGTTCCTGTCTGCTTTCCAATATTCTGCTCATGTGTGAGGGAAAGGACGAAAGATCTGAAGAAGAGACTGAAGAAAATCAGTTGTCTGAGGATGCAAATACTGCTGAACCAGTTCGCAGTATGAAATAATAAAACAGATATAAAAACAAAGGAGTACTGTCATGGAAACGAAAAAGACATTTTCCACAGAAATTGAAAAACTGAGATCGCTTCACGGACGGCAGCGTCTCCGGTATATCTGGGATTACTATAAGCTTCCTCTGGCAGTACTCTGTATCCTTATCTATATCATCGGGTATATCATTTACGGGCAGGTCACACATAAAGACACTGTGCTCTGCACCGCCCTGATCAATATCTCTGCCGGTGAAGAGTTTACCTCCGGCCTAAGTTCCGGTTATCTTGATTATCTGGGAGAAGATCCTTCCGAAAACGAAGTTGAACTCATGACCGGACTCTATCTCACGGACAACGAATCCGACCCCAATTATGAATATACCTATGCTTCACAGGTAAAAGTCCTGGCTTCTGTCAACAGCCGGCAGCTGGATGTTATCCTGATGAACGGGGAGGCCTTCGACATCCTTTCCCGGAATGACTATCTGTGCGATCTGGATAACCTGTTATCCGGCATTGATCCGGATCTGTACAGCCAGACAGAGGAATACATTACAGAAAATACAGCCCTGAACCTCTCGCAGGCACCGCTCATACAGCAGACCGGATTCAGCGGCACCGTATACCTTGGAATAGCCGCTAACTCCGAACAAAAGGACGAGGCCGCAAAATATATCAAATACCTGTTCAGTTGAGATATCTCCTCAAAATTTCAGCTTTCATTGGTTATATTATCGGAAATATAATCATCAAGATCCGTCTTTCCCGCTGAAGTTAAATAAGGATATAATAGGCTGATCAACGCGTCAAACAAGCTCTTTGGAGGAATATTATTATTATCATACAGTGTTCCTTCTAACATCCATACTTATAAGGCATATATTCATCGTAATAAGCCGCTCCGTATAAAATCTTTTCCATCATCTCTTAACTTCAGATATTAATAAGGAAAGCCGGAAAACCAAAAAGGCGCTCCGGCTTTACATAAATAAAGCATCCTATTATTTTGAAATACTTACACTTTGATCTTTCCGCTTATCTAGCTCTACCCGAATTGCCGGATATTTTTTATCCAGATCATATGGAATCATAACAATAATGGCAATGATAGTAGAGACAAGTGCCAGACCTCCAAATGCCAGATTAATCGATGTAAGTGCAGGAGAAAAATTGGTTGTAAGGCTTTCTCCTGCCGCCACGACGGCATCCATAGCTTCTGCATCGTACGCTCCCCAAACGAGCAGACCGGATATAATTGCGGATGCGGATGCAGATGCAAGCTATTTTAAAGCAGTTTTAACCTCAGGGCAGCCTGCCGGACAACGGCAGGCTGCCCTATATTATTATATCCTATCCTATCTGTAAAAAATAGAGATTGCTACGCTTTTCTTTACTTATTTTCCTGTACTTCCAAAAGCCCCCTTTCCCCGGCCTTCTCCCAGATCCGAAACAAAATCCGCAATGACCACAGGCATGATCACAAGCTGCCCCACCCTTGATCCTCTGAAAAGTTTCTGCGTCCGGTTACTCACATTACTGACGATCGCATGGATCTCACCCCGGTATCCGGAATCCACCGGAGGCAATTCACAAGTCAGCCCTTTCACCGCCAAGCTGCTGCGTGGGAATATGTACCCGGCACAGCCGTCCGGCAGCTCCAGACCGAAACCGAGAGGGATCTTCGCAACCTCTCCCGGCTGTAATACACAGTCATAGGGCATGTACACGTCTGCTCCTGCGTCGTTCCCATGAATCCGAACCGGTCTCTGATCCTCCGGCACACCAAAGTCTATGAGCTTAACTTTCATCTGCTGCCCTCTTTTCTGCCGTGTAAATCAGAGGGTAGTCTGCCCGCAGAATGTCATCCGGCTCCATTTCTTTTGCCACGCCTCTTCCGCAGGCCATCTTTCCCTCCAGGCACCGCTCCCTCTGACAGAACGGACCTGTAAACGACGGGGCAAAGAATACCGGACTCAGAACAGACAGCTCTTTCCATATTTTCAGCATTACGATCCTTGTTTCATCCGTATTGCGCCGACACACCCGCTGCCCGATCATGTGTTTCCACTGATAAGGCGTTGCACTGATCAGCAGCACATTCCTTAATCCCTGAGGCGCCGCATATCCAGCCGCGTCATGTCCGATCCCAGCGCTGCATAACCTCTCATAGCAGTCCATCCCTTTTCGGCAGCTCTCCAGATACATTTCCCGGATTTCCCGGGAAGCTGCCATGATCTCATAAGGCACGGAAAAATCCGCCTGACCTGCATAATTACTGTATTGCATCGACGCACTCATAAACTGCACCTCTTTCTGGTGTCTCGTGATCTGTGCCAGAAAACGCCGGCTTGCTCCTGTGACAGCTACAGTGATCGCAGCAAACTTCTGGACCGCAGGATGGGGCAGACTGCTGATCGCCTCCACGGTATCTTCTGTAAATGTCTTTTCATAAAGCTCCATCAGGTCGTCCATTCCCCGGATCCTGTGCCCTCTCTGCGTCAGCCTGGCTGCAAACACCATATTTTTCTCGGCTTCTCCCACCGCCATACAATTTAAGATTTTTACTTCAATCCTGTCGATTTTTACATACCTCCTTTACAACCGCTTTCAGTAAAAACAGATAGTTCAGACTGTCTGTAATCTTTTCCTCCCAGGTATCCATGTCATAATTTCCGCCATCGTCAAAACACATATCATACAGGGATACGATGTGCTTTGCCATCATTCCCACAAGCGCCCGCTCCGGCGTCGTATGAAGGAGAGCCGCCGCTGCCTTAAATGCGCACAGCCGGTCTTCTTCATCCCCGGTATATTCCCTGGTCTTTTTCTTCATAGTATCCGCACATAGCCGGACCTGTTTCTTAAAAACAGCATCCACTTCTTTTTGAATAATCAAAATCACTTCCTCTCTATCAAAATGCATAGAAAAAACGAGGCTGTTAAAACCTCGTTTTCCCGATTACTATAGTTACTCAGATAGTCGGTAATGTGTGTTCCGGCTTTTGCCCTCCTGTATAATCTGTCCATTTCCAACCATCTTCTTCAATAACCGTCCGCATGTTGTCTGACTGATTCCCAACTCCTTTTGTACATCTTTTCTTGTAAATGTACCCTGCTTTTTTGCCAGAGAAATTACTGCTTCTTCCTGATCGTCATCATTTGCCGGTTTGCTAATGACTGTCTTCTTTGGTTCAGCATGGACATTCAAATTCGGAAGAATAATCTTAAAAGCATTTTCAGAAGTTACAATCTCAGGCTTTTTCCCTGTTTCCGAATAAGCCTCCCTTATTTTCCGCATCCCGGTTCCGTATGCTTCAATCAATTCCAGACGATAAAATATATTGGCCAGTTTTACATTTCGGCACACCGAAATCCCCATCATCACATCATTCAGGGTAACTCCGCTTAAAAGCCCTCCAATGGAAGTAAACTCGATCCGGTCTGCATAAAGACTGACAAAGCTGCTGGCCCGGTAGGAATATTCACGATGGATAAGCAGATTCAAAAGTGCCTCCCTGACCGCTGTCTCCGGGTAGTCTCTCTGATCGATCCGGTACAGCTTCTGGAATGAAGAATGGATCTGATTGCGAAAATCAATGTAATCATACACTTCGTCCATCTGCTGAAACAGGGAGCCGGAAAATTCTTTCCGGTCTTTAAACTGGCTCTGGGTAGTTCCTTCAAAAGCGGCCATCTTGATCGTATGCACACACTGATCTGACAGCAGCAGCCCCAGGTTTGTATAAACTCCGTCGTGCGTCATAATCCCCAGCGTTTTCATCTGTGCTTCGCCCAGAGGAAGATCCTTTTTGGCAAATTGCTTTTTTGCCGCTTCAAAAGTCAGCTCCTGATTTAAAGATCTCATATCCTCGAAATGATCTCCATCCGTTTCCTTGATCATCCGGCGGATTGCCGTATTAGTCGCCGGTACTGAGGAATACCCTTGCCGGACATAAACCCCTTCCGGACGCAGCCCTTTTTTTGCAATATAATAAGGGCGTTCCGTTCCCTGTTGGATATCGACTGCAACGATCTGCTTTCCGTCCTCATTTAACGTCTCATAATGTAAGAACATCGTCAGATCCGGCTTTATCGCATCCCGAACCATATTGCTGACCTGCAGGGCAGCTCCGTCCGGATCATCCAGTCCGATAACCGTTCCATCGTCCTGAACACCAATATATAATTTCCCACCTTCGCAATTTGCAAATGCTATAATTTCTTTTTTTATATCATCCACCACAACAGATTTTAATTCCACTGTTTTGCTTTCCTTAAAAACCATCTTATTTCCCTCCAAATTATTCTACCCACATTCTAACCTTTCTAACCATTCTTGTCAATCATTGGTTAGAAAAGTGGTTAGAATAGCCGAATAAAGGATAAAGCTTGTGCCCCAAACCATATACCATGATTTTGTCACGTATTTTATAGATTATTCGTGACGTATTCTAACCATTCTTTTCATTTTATGGTTAGAATAGAAAACTGACCACAACAGATTATATATTTATTGTTTTCTTTCAGGCACTCGGCAGCTCAATCCAGTCACGCATCAGGCATACGCTTGGCTCGTCCTCCCTGGGAACCAGCCTGTAGCTGCACTCTCCGAAAACCGTACGCTTATCCTCAATCTCCATTCGGTAAGCCTTATAGAAACGATACTCCAGATTGGAGAGAATACAACGAAGCGTCTGCAATGCCTCCCGCTGTGACGTGACGATCAACTCCCGGTCAATGCTGCGCTTTAAGAATAACAGTGACTTATGCAGCTGAACTTCCGTCCGGTAAGGCCGGTATCCTTTTTTCTCCAGCCATCCGCAGAAAGCCACCGGTCCGCTCTCAACTACAATCCGCTCCGGGTGATAATAGCCATAGCAGTCCAGATTTGCCGTGTTCAAAAGATACAGCATCTCCCGCACCTCATTTTCGGGCATCTCATAAAAACGGAGCAGAGAGCGGTACAAATGAACATATCCCGGTAACGTGACAATGGTATTTACCATACAACTCCTCCTATATCAAATGCGGGAGCATCTGCCCCCGCATCCTTTCTCCAGTTATTCAGTTACTCTTCCACTTCTGTCATGGTTCCCATGACCAGAAACCGATTCTTGCCTCCCGGCGTACAGGTAGAAAGCGTCAGCACCTGGTCACTTCCGGTCACGGTCACATCCGTTTCGATCAGGGAGCGTTCTTTCATGGAAGTGATCCATGTGGTATAATCCCCATCGTCTTTCCATTCCAGACGCCAGGATGAATCATCGCTGCCGGACTCTGACGGAGCTGCCGCAAATGCAGCGAAAATCTCCACCTCATACCCGCCCTCCGGCGTGACAAGATACATCCTCGGATGTTCCTCATAAAATGACTGGCTGTCATATTCATTCAGCAAGGCAAACATGGAACCATCCCGCATATTGTGGCCGTAAATGATCGTATTCCGGTCCGAAAAATCCGCCTGGTTCTCATAATCCACAAAGAGGGAACCAACCTTACTGTAAGTGCCGTCGCACAGATGATCCAGATAATACTCGTTATCCCCGGTCTGTGTCACAGGATAGTTGATCTCCGTATCCGGCAGGTTCAGCCAGCCGATGATATCCGGCACTGTCTCCCGCAAAGCATCAAAATCAACTTCCGGGAGCAGTCCGGCGGGATCATCCGCCGGACTCCCTTCATCTCCTGCTGCCGGATCCGGTATTTTTACATGTTCCGCCAGATCCTCATAGGCATCCGCTCCCTGGATATACTGCATGAGATCTCTCGTCAGAAGGAATCCGCTGCCCACGGCCAGTATCATTTCCCCAACCGTCCTCGGAGGATATGGCAGCTTATAATTGCTCTGAATATCTTTCACCAGATTCATGCAATCTTCTGCTGACAAGCCGCGTAACTTCTCTGACAGGCTTTGCGCTGCCTTTCTCTGTTCCGGATCAGTGGTATATCTGGCTGTATGATAAAGTTCATCCAATACTTTTGTCTGACTGTCTCCCTCCACCTGAAAAAGCTGCCGTTTTTCCATTTCATTCAATACCATAAGACTTCCCTCCTTCCTGAAAAAAAGGCACAAAAAAGCCCGACAGTAAAACTTAAAATTTACCATCGGGCAACACACCGGAACCCATCCAGCAACGCAATTCCGGTTCATTTTTCGGTTAACAATCTAATGCCTGCTTTTTTCAGCAGACGGTCTATTTTGCCCCCGAGGGGCATGTTACAAAGTCAAAGACCCCGATGGTCTTTGACTCTCGCGGCAGTCGCCAAATGGACATGCGAGCATGTCCGCTTGGCTCGTTGCTCGCGGAAATAAATAAAACCCATAAACATTAAGTTTACGGGCTTTCTAAGCTCCCCCTGTTGGACTTGAACCAACGACACTTCGGTTAACAGCCGAATGCT
>JAHZHF010000036.1:13429-16248 GCA_019420405.1 Clostridiales bacterium | reverse complement strand
TGAAAAATTTTTCATAATATACTCGTTGAATAAAAGTTTCTCTTCCGCGCCATTTATATTCGTTCTCGCCGGGAATGATCCTCTTCCACTCCTAATCGCTCTGTTTGACACCTGATTTCCCGGAGTAATCTGTTTTCCTGAGAGCTCCATATCTTTCGGAAGGACTACGGAAAGCACGCCTGATTTTTCGATTTTTTCCATACATGAAAATGGATTCTGGGCTTCTTCCGGATTCGGCTGTCCTTCTTCTCCACCTTCTCCTTCTACAGCCTCTGAACCTGCATTTTTTATCTGATCGATCTCTTCCAGTATATCTGCTTCGTAATCCTCCATCTCCTCTCCCTGTATACTCTGATCTTCCCACTGATCGGTCATCCCCGAGAACTCTTTAATAATAGAGATCCCATATCTCTGCTCCATATATTTAATTACCTGTTCTTTAAATGCCTGTCCCCTGTTGTCTGTCAGATACTGGATTCCGGTTATTTCATATCCCGTCTGACCGTTCCCGTAATAGTGCATCCTTCCGGTCAGATTCTCCTCATCATAATTTCCGGTTCCATAACTTCCTTCCACAGAGAAAACATGATAATCCTCCAAAAGTTTTTTGTGGTACTCACCAAAGAGAGAAAATATGGCTCTGTCGGCTTCCAGCCGGCTCAGATTTTTTGTGGTATGTACAACGGATATTTCCAGTATGCCGAGTATAAAAGAGAGAAGAAGAACAAAGGTAAGACTCAGAAAAGCCGTAAGTTCCCCTTTCTTCATTCGCCGGTCTTCTCCTTCCGTATTTCCGGATCAGATTCCTGCACTCTCGGAAGTGATCTTATCGAAGATCGTATTGATCAGGTCAATCAGCTGATTTTTGAAAATCAGCAGCAGCGCAATAATAATCACAAGAATTAATACAAGCTCAATCACCGTTATGCCGGACACATATTTGTGGCAAATATAAAAATCTACTGCTCTTTTCTTTACATCACATGTTTTCTTCTTCAGTTTTTCCGCGATATTGTGCATCCTTTATTTCCTCCTTATTATTTTTACTTCCGCCTGTTCTTAAGTTTTCTCTTTTTCTTCCTCTTTCTGGCACTTTCAGATCTGTATGGAGAAAAATGCCGGTATGATCACCATTGCAAACACGATAACCAGCATCATAAACATTGGAATCATAAGTTTTGTTCCCGCTTCTTCTCCCAGCTTCTTTGCCAGATTTTTTCTCTCTTCAAATGCTTCTTCCGCTTCTCTTGCCAAAAGTTCTGTCATGCCTTTTGACCCTTTTCTCAAATTTTGAGACAGAAGCATTCCAAACTTCCGGTACATTGTTTCTCCGCAGCGGATTCCATACTCCTCATATGCCTCGCCTTCGGGAGTTCCTCCCTGGATCTGATGCATGGTATAGCTCATTTCCTCATATGCTTTCCTCTCTCCGCCGCCCTTTTTCTCATAATCCTGTACAATCAGAAACCATGCTTTCCTGATCGTCATCCCCGCCCGGATGTACAGATTAAATTTATTAACTATCTGAGGATAGTCCATCTTCAACTGTCTGGAAAACTTCTTTTCGCTTTCTTTCTTACGCTGCGATTCAGAAACAAGTATCATTCCTGAAACACCGATGCCCATCACCAGAATTGCATACGCCCTTGTATTTCTCGTATATTCCCACTGAACTTCCTGACCGTTTATTTGATCCGGAAGCACCATATAGGACTCTGTTTTCGTCTCCTCATCCGACTTCTTTATCTCCTTCTCAATTGCCGGAAGAATACTGTCTTTCTCGTCTGTCTCCGGCGGATAAACCCTTGCATAAAACTCATGCACCGCCTGTTCCTCTCCACAGCTTAATACCGCAGTCATTTTTACAAGCACGCCTTCTTCTGTCAGTCCATCTTCAATCAGATTCCCCTGTATATCCATCACGTCATAATTATCAAGCTGCCAGTAAACAGATATCCCTTCTTCCGGAATCTCCGTGATCAGATCCAGGTCGCTCCGAACCTCCTCCAGACTTTTGTTATCCTTGAGAATCAGTTTTTCCAGCCTGCTTCCCGCATCCTCAAATACCTGTTTGAGTTCTTCCGAAGTATATTCTCTTGCGGACACGGGGACATCGATCTGTTCTTTTTTCTCTCCTACCTGTACCTCCATTTCGTAAGAAGTGCCTTCTGTCCCTTCCTCTCTCTCCAGTACTTTCTGCCCTTTTTCATTCGTCGATATCTCCCGGCTGTTATCATACATATAGACACCGATAAAACAAATCACTGCTCCTGCGGCAATTATCCCTGCTTTTATATACACAGGATTTTTTATCCACATTTTTATTTTCCGGTCGATTCTTTTTCACACCTCGATTCTTATTATTTTTCTGCCGAAAATGTATGCCGCGATATAAAGGACAAGACATATTGTCATCACTGTGATCCCCGCGGGATTCCCATACAGCACGCTCAAAAATTCTCCGAATGTCAGTTTCATATACAGAATTATCACAAAAGGAACCGCGCACATAATCTCAAACTCCAGCTTTTTTGAAGCAAGCATTGTCTGTATTTCATTTTCCGTATCGATTTTTTCACTGATTACCCGGATCGCGTTTCTGATGATCGTGATACTGTCTCCTCCGCTTTTTTTAGCGGCGATAAATACGTTTACGAAGTTTTCCACATCTTCCTGATTCATTCTCTGAGAAAATTCTTCCAGCACGGCCGCAGCCGGCATATTCAGATCAAGCTGGTGGATCATCATCGCATACTCCTTCCGGATTCTCGTATCTTTTCCATACATCGGCGCAATATCTTTGTCCGACTCCCGGATTG
>JAHZHF010000036.1:0-13419 GCA_019420405.1 Clostridiales bacterium | reverse complement strand
ATATCCTGCTTTTAAAACGGAAGCCATGGACTGTATGCTGTCCCTGAACTGCCTGATAAATTCCTGTTCTTTCTTCCTTTCCATATCAAAGAGCCAGTCTTTCATATACAGAATCCAGACAGGAAATAAAAACAGCGCCGGAATAAAGGACTCATAAAATACATATAAAATCAATAAGAATACCCCTGTTCCCTTTGCCATTCCAACTGCATATTCATATTTTCTGATATCCTGCAGCCACAAGCTTGTCCCTGTTTTCGATTTCACCAGTCTTCATAAGGCATCCTTTAATTTTCTCATTTTTTACTCCCTCCTCCTTAAATTCATACAAGGTTTTCGTCTGTATCCTGCCTTCGCTGTATCCCAGAATTTCTTCAATTTGAAGAACATGACGGCTCCTGTCTCTGAGCCTTCCAAGGTGGATGATAATATCCAGCGCTGATGCAATCTGTCTCTGGATGGCGTTCAGGGGAAGATCAATCCCCATCATCATCATCGTTTCCAGACGGTGAAGCATATCCGTGGGATTATTGGCATGTCCGGTTGACATAGAACCACTGTGCCCGTTTAACATGGCGGAAGAAATCATGTCCACTGTCTCTTCTCCTCTCACCTCTCCCACAATGATCCTGTCCGGCCGCATTCTTAATGCTGAACGGATCAAATCACGGATTGTAACGGCTCCCTCACCCTCTACATTTGGATTTCTCGCCTCCAGCCGCACCAGATTGCTGACTCCCTGAATCTGGAGTTCCGCATTATCCTCTATTGTGATAATTCTTTCATCCTTTGGAATATAATCAGACATTGCATTCAAAAATGTGGTCTTTCCCGCACCCGTGCCGCCGCTTACGAATATATTGTATTTTGCAGCTACAAGGCATTTGATAAACTTCGCTGCTTCTTCCGTGAGACTCCCCATTCTGACAAGCTGTCTCATCGTAATCGCTTCCGCCGGAAACTTCCGGATTGTCATGATGGGGCCGTTGACTGCCACCGGTTTTAACACCACATTCACTCTCGATCCGTCACCAAGTCTGGCATCCACAATCGGCGACGTCTCATTTACATACCGGTTTGCCTCTCCGACAATCTGCTGTATCACATCATTCAATCGTTCTTCTGAAATGAAATGCCTGTCCGACCGGAAAATCCTTCCGCCTTTTTCATAAAAGATCTCTTCCGTTCCATTTACCATGATCTCAGTAATAGAATCATCCTCTATCAGATCCTGGAGGATATCCAGCCGTCTGAACGAATTAAATAATTCCCTGCTGATCCGGATCTTGTCTCCCAGAGGAATATATTCCTCCTTTCCGGCCTCCTCCAGAACGTCCTGTATAATATCCTGAAGTTCTTCTTCTCCCGTCTCTCTGGTCATGTCAAGCCGCATCAGAACTTTTTCATACAGCAATTCCGATTTTGTCATAATGATCCTGTTCCCTCCGGTCTCTGCATACTGCGTGATGAATTTGCTGAATGAGCGGATCTTTTCATCTCTTTCTTTACTGTTCTGCCTAAAATATCTCCATATCCGGCCAGCCTTAAATTATTTTCATACTGCTTGAGTTTCGCTTCCGCTGCACCTTCACGGATAAAAGGCGTATAGATCCTTTCACATTTTCTTAAGATCTCGTATATACCGTCAACACATTCTCCAAGATCAAGAATAATTGTTTCATAGATACACTTCTCCATTATCATGTCGAGAAGACTGATCCACTCCTCACATTTCACAGATCTTAAATCCTGTTCATTTTCCATCGGAAGGATATAATCCATTCCTCCGGCCTGGCCTGTCATAGCGCTGATCTTTATCCCGTGATCTCCCCGTTCCTGTTTCATACAGTAGAGCAGATCTCCGAGATCTTTCCCTGTTCCATCCTGGAAGTAATAATCCATGCCTGAGTATCCCTCCATGTTGATATAAAGAACGGGAACCCGCTTTGACAGTTTCCTGCCAAGCCGGATCGCATATTTTGTTTTTCCAATTCTGTGTATCGGGGAGTAAATACCTATAATACCTTTCACCAGCTGTCTTCCGATCGTATCCGGCTCATCCCTGATCTTTATCCCGCCTTTTTTCTGTGTGGCCGGTCTTTTCTCAGTTTCATCTCCTTCCGTCTTCGAAGGCATTGTTCTCCCTATGATGCCGCTGATCTCTTTTACTATGTCATCCGCCGACTGATACCGGAACACCATCCTGTCACGTTCCCCGGCATATTTCGCCGGCATCTCTGTGAGAACAATCACACTTCCACCTGTGCTGAACGAGTCAAGACTCTCTTTGTACTCTTCACCAATCAGAAGCACATCGGGATGAGAATTCTGAAGAAAAGTTTTCATCTTCTCAAAATCATAAAAAAGGTGAAACTGATACTCTCCCGAAAAATATTCCGAAAGTATTTTTAACAAATGTTCTGCATATTCTTCCTGTACGTCACAGATCACAAAATTACCCGCGGTACAGATTTTCTTTTTCTCTGTCATACTATGAATTTGGCTGCGATTTATGCAGTACGAATAAAGATATGACATCCGGGTCTCCTTAATCCCGGCTAATCACGATGCGTCATCAATTCCCTCAAAAAGATGACGTCCGGCAGTTGATTTCTGCTGTGTAAGACGCATTATAAACGGCGGATTTTATTTTGTCCATAGCAAAAATAAAATCCGCCGATTTTTGTAAATATGTCACAAAATTTGATAGCAGAGAATGCCGTAAAGCAGTCCAACCCCAGGAATTCCAAGGGTTCCCGATGTCAAAAAGGAAACCGCATTCAGACCTACATTAATTGAAGAATCAGGTGGAATCACATACTCGTTGATGAAAAAAATCAGTGCCATCCCGATTGCCGCCCGTATTAAAAAATTGATGATTGCCGACACAAATTTCTTTTCCAAACCAACGCTTCCCTTCCTGTTCATAGTCTATTCTATTCTCACATTCTATCTTTTATTCATCCATTCCTCTGCCTCCTGCTCCGCCCGTACCCGGGAATAATTCCATGTTCTCCAGTCTGTTTTTCTGCCACTTTCAATACTCTTAAAATAATCATCCAGATACGTGGTCATCCACAGATTTTCTGAATCACTCAGATCAATCTGTGAAAGTACCGGCGCAGCATCACGGGACAATCCGTACATGAGGTAAAACAGATCGTTTTCGTTCATCTCCTCTGTGTGAATGATATTATATTCTGCGATCAGACAGTCGGGACGAATCAGCGAAAATCCGATGTAACAGATTGATATCACAACGGTGATATATTGGAACAGTCTGAAATTTCTCCTGAAAATACATCTCATTACTCCCAGAAATATAATCATAAGAACTGCCAGAAACCAAAGTACAAGTACTCTCAGGAATGTAAGATGATACTCCGCCACATAGAGCATCATCCGGTATCCCGCGGATAAAATCATAATACAGGTACAGACGGAAATCATACAGAGCAGAGTATTTAACATTTTATTTTTCTCAAATATCCGAAGACAGATCACCACCGCCAGAAAATTTATAATACTGACAAACAAAAGCTGCCAGAATCCTTCTCTTGCATACTGTGAATAAGTAACTCCATCCGGAAGTCCCGTATCCAGTCTTAAAAATAAAAAGAGAACCTGTATTCCACAATATAAAACATAAACGACTGTGAGAACTGTAGTAAAAGTAATCCCTGATACAACGCTTCTGAAATTCTTTTCCCCTTTTTTTCCACACTCCAGATTATTCTTGAAAAGTCCCGCGAAAAATGTGTAGATAGAAACCATTCCGAACAATATTGTAAAAGTGATTCCCAGAAGATTCCCCACATCAAATCTCATTAAGATTTTCACAGGATTAAGAAATTCGAATAAGTCATCAAACAGTTCGTAAAAAATACGGTCTGATGTTAAAAGCATGGGGAAAACTATTACAAGAACGATAAACGCAGCCACCACTCCGGCCATAATCTGTCTCAGATTTTTACTTTCTTTCAACCGTCCTGTTTTCCGTCCGTTCTCTTCTGATAAGTTCTCCACACGAATCTCTTCATTTTCTTTCTTTTTTCCACAGTCTTTTGATCCACCTGTGAATAATTCTCTGACAGAAAGAATCCACGTTCCTGCCATGGTAAAGAAATTTTTTACATAGTCGGGAAATTCCCATTTCCCCTCATCATACAGTTGATGAACCATTCCCTTCATATATAGAAGGATAATTCCTGCACTGTTAAAAAAGTGAAAAAATCCATTTGCTGTAAGACAGGTAGACAGCCCCAGAAGCATGATCCCCAAAGCATACCATACCGTTCCTTTTTTAATTTCGATCCCGGCCTTATTTAAATAGATCCGTGAAAACAGAAGAAGAACCACTGTCAGAACAGGAAACGTAATGCCGGACATATTCTGATAAAGACAAAAAGCAAAAATAATCCCATAGATCAGACTCGTTCCCAGAAACCATCTGCGGTTTTCTCTCATTTTATTAATAAATATCTCATTCCTATTTTCATTCTCATTCACTATATTGTTCGTCATCGGCATCATCCTCCACATACTCCAGAATGTCTCCCGGCTGACATTCAAGCACCCGGCAGATTGCGTCCAGAGTAGTAAACCTTACTGCTTTTGCTTTGTTATTTTTCAGAATGGATAAATTCGCCATCGTAATATCTACTCTGTTTGCAAGTTCTGTCACACTCATTTTTCTTTTTGCCATCATGACATCAAGATTAACTATGATAGCCATCTTCCGTTCCTCCCATACTCGTCTATATCGTCAGGTCATTTTCTTCTTTATAGCGGACCGCTTCCTCGAAAACAAGACTCAGCACATGACTGAAAATTCCCGCAATAAAGAAGGTAAGAATAATAACAAATCCTGCAGGAGCCGGAAGAACAATCACTTTTACTACAAACATCACCGCTATAACAAAAGCTGTATGCCCCATCACTTTCAGGCTCCTGATATTTTCTATGATAAAGCAGTCTTTTTTTACTACAGACTTCATCATCTTTCTTAATTGATAGACGATAATAATTCCGCACATTCCCGATATAAAAAGTATGATCAGCATAAAATAATAATGTTCTCTGAAATCGTCGAAATAATATGTTCCGGCCAGTTTCAATATATATGGAAGAGCAGCCACCGCCACAATCCCCGACCAGAACATAAAGTCAAGAAAATACTTCGTAAATAGGATCAATCTGCTTTGTCTCATATTCTCCCTCCTGAATCAGATTTTTCTTTGTTCTTTATGTGGATTATATGGTTATATATATTATTTGTCAATATATTTTTATTGTTTATCAATAAATTATAACAGTTCAGCTATAAAGTTCACTAACTTCCGTGTATAAAACGTCCGAAAACAGAGGTGATTTCTAAAACATATTCTGCGGGGATGGAGGACGCATCCGGGTTCCGCTCCAGGGAATAAGGGGAACTAAGAAGTTCCAGTTTCACTAATTCCCTTTCGAAGTCACCCGTCTTCATCCTCCATCCCCGCAGAATTTTTCTCGAAATAGGGCTGTTTTCTGAGCTTTTCAAGACGGAAGTTAATGAATATATACCTAACTAAAAAACTGCTGCGTACGGAGCTTTCCCCTATACGCAGCAGTCATTTTTACATTTCTTTTATTTCTTTATTATTCTTTTGTATCTTCTTCTGTTTCTTCCGTGATTTCTACCTGTTCTCCGTCAATCTCAGCAGAAGCTTTTCTTACTTTTGCCACACTTGCAACTTTTTCATGTTCAGGTAAATTAATCAATTTTACTCCAGAAGTAATTCGTCCGTACTGAGAAATATCTGAGCATTTCATGCGGATTACAATGCCTTCTGTATTAATGATCATGATCTCACTATCTTCATCCACGGCCTTCATTCCAACCACATTTCCGGTCTTTTCTGTGATCTTATAGCATTTTACGCCTTTTCCGCCGCGGTTCTGTCTTGTGAATTCATCCATATCCGTACGCTTGCCCATTCCGCGCTCGGACACGATAAGCATATCATTTCCCTGATTGCTCATCTGCATTCCGACGATCACATCATTATCGCTTAAGTTCATGCCGCGCACGCCCATGGAAACTCTTCCTGTAGAGCGCACATCCTGTTCACTGAACCGGATACACTGTCCGTATTTTGTTACAAGAAGAACATCCTGGTTATTATCCGTTACCTTCACTTCTATCAGTAGATCATCTTCCCTCAGTACGATTGCGGCAAGTCCGGTCTTTCTCACATTCATGTACTCTTTGATCGGAGTTTTCTTCACAAGCCCCTTCTGGGTTGCCATGAACAGATATTTTCCGTCTTCATACTCGTAGATCGGAATCGTCGCTGTAATCTTTTCATCCGGCATGAGCTGGAGCAGGTTGATAACAGCGGTTCCTCTCGCCGTCCTTCCTGCTTCCGGAATCTCATATGCTTTGAGGCGGTATACACGTCCTTTATTTGTAAAGAACATGATATAATGATGCGTCGTTGTCACAAACAGCTCGCGTATGAAATCTTCCTCAAGAGTCTGCATTCCCTTAATACCTTTTCCTCCACGGTTCTGGCTCTTAAAGGTATCCATGCTCATTCTCTTGATATATCCCATATTGGTCACTGTGATCACGACATTCTCCCTCGGAATCAGATCTTCCATTGAGATATCAAATTCATCATAGCCAATATGAGTTCTTCTCTCGTCACCATATTTTTCAGAAATCACAAGGATTTCTTTCCTGATCACACCGAGGAGCAGTTTGCGGTCAGCAAGGATCGCTCTGTACTCTTCGATCTTCTTCATAAGCTCCGCATACTCTGCTTCCAGCTTCTCTCTCTCCAGACCTGTCAGAGCCCTCAGACGCATGTCCACAATAGCCTGTGCCTGTGCGTCGGAAAGTTCAAATCTTTCCATCAACTCTGTCTTAGCGATCTGGACGGTCTTTGATCCGCGGATGATCCGGATTACTTCGTCAATGTTATCCAGGGCGATAAGTAACCCCTGTAAAATATGCGCGCGCTCTTCCGCTTTATTGAGATCATATTTTGTCCTTCTTGTGACAACTTCTTCCTGATGCTGCAGATAATATTTCAGCATGTCAAGAAGGTTCATGACCTTAGGCTGGTTGTTCACAAGCGCCAGCATAATCACACCGAACGTATCCTGAAGCTGCGTATGTTTGTACAGAAGATTCAGAATGACATTCGGATTTACATCTCTTCTGAGTTCGATACAGATTCTCATTCCTTCACGGCTTGACTGATCGCTCAGATCTGTGATTCCATCGATTTTTTTATCTCTCACAAGCTCCGCAATCTTCTCAATCAGTCTCGCTTTATTCACCATGTACGGAAGCTCAGTTACAATGATTCTGTTCTTTCCGTTCTGCATCGGTTCGATATTGGTGACAGCGCGTACTCTGATCTTTCCGCGTCCCGTTCTATATGCCTCCTCGATCCCTCTCGTACCGAGGATCTCCGCTCCTGTCGGGAAATCAGGCCCTTTGATGATCTTTAATATATCTTCAATCGTAGTCTCGCCGTTGTCATCGATCTGGTCGTCAATGATCTTTACAACCGCTCCGATTACTTCTCTTAAGTTGTGAGGCGGGATATTCGTCGCCATTCCCACCGCAATTCCTGAGGTTCCGTTCACAAGCAGATTCGGGAATCTGGAGGGAAGAACGGTCGGCTCTTTCTCCGTCTCATCAAAGTTCGGTGCAAAATCAACGGTATCTTTATTGATATCCGCTGTCATCTCCATGGAAATCTTACTCAGACGCGCCTCTGTATAACGCATTGCCGCCGCGCCGTCCCCGTCCACAGAACCAAAGTTTCCATGCCCGTCAACAAGAGGATATCTGGTGGACCACTCCTGCGCAAGATTTACGAGAGCTCCATAGATGGAACTGTCTCCATGCGGATGGTATTTACCCATCGTATCACCGACGATACGCGCACACTTACGATGCGGCTTGTCCGGTCCGTTGTTCAGCTCGATCATAGAATACAGGATTCTTCTCTGAACGGGCTTTAATCCATCCCTTACATCCGGGAGAGCCCTCGCCGCGATTACGCTCATGGCATAGTTGATGTAAGAAAACTCCATCGTCTTCTTCAAATCGACCTCATGGACTTTATCAAAAATATTATCTTCCATTGCTTATCTCCTTTTTGCTGTATAGACCGCTTCCGCTCCTGACTCCACCTCGAAAATCTTCGATTTCTCGCTGAACGGATGCTTCCGCTCCTGACTCCACCTCAAAAATCTTCGATTTTCTCGCTGAACGGATGCTTCCGCTCCTGACTCCACCTCGAAAATCTTCGATTTTCTCGCTGGGTTGGCATTGGAAATGCCAACCCTCCGGCTTTCCGCAAGTAGGAAATTCGAGTAAACTCGATTTCCTACTTACAGAAACCCTGAGTCAGTCGCTGTTAAGTGCTATATATCCAAGTTTTTTACAAATCGGGCATTTTCTTCGATGAATTCGCGTCTTGGTTCGACCTTGTCGCCCATCAGTGTTGTAAAGGTCAGATCAAGTTCGGAAGATGTCTCCTCGTCCATTGTTACGCGAAGGAGTACCCTGTGCTCCGGATCCATTGTCGTCTCCCAGAGCTGTTCTGCGTCCATCTCACCCAGACCCTTATACCGCTGGATCTTGTTACTGCTGTCTCTTCCCACTTCCGTGAGTATCTGGCCCAGCTCTTCGTCGCTGTACGCGTACCACACTTTTTTGTTTTTCTCAAGTTTATAGAGCGGCGGCTGCGCCAGGTATACATAGCCTTCCTTGATCAGATCCGGCATGAAACGGTAAAGGAATGTCAGGAGCAGTGTACTGATATGTGCTCCGTCCACATCGGCATCTGTCATGATGATGATCTTGTGATATCTCAGTTTTGAGATATCGAAGTCATCATGGATTCCTGTTCCGAACGCAGTGATCATTGCCTTGATTTCAGCGTTTCCATAGATCTTGTCCAGCCGTGCCTTTTCTACGTTTAGGATCTTTCCACGAAGCGGAAGGATCGCCTGTGTTGCACGGTCGCGGGCCGTCTTTGCAGATCCTCCGGCGGAATCTCCCTCTACGATGTAGATCTCGCATTTTGACGGATCTTTATCCGAACAGTCGGCCAGTTTTCCGGGAAGTGATGTTCCGTCCAGAGCCGATTTTCTTCTTGTCAGATCTCTCGCCTTTCTCGCCGCTTCCCTCGCGCGCTGTGACAGGAGAGATTTCTCCACCGTAATCTTCGCAACATTCGGATTCTGCTCGAGGAATATCTCCAGTTGGCTGCTCAGAACGCTCATAACCGCGCCTCTTGCCTCGCTGTTTCCGAGCTTCTGCTTTGTCTGTCCTTCAAACTGAGGATCTTCGATCTTTACACTGATAATTGCAGTAAGACCTTCCCTTATATCCTCTCCGGCCAGCTTTTCACCTTCTTTGATAAGCTTATTTTTCTTTGCATAATCGTTGAATGTCTTTGTCAATGCAGTTCTGAATCCCTCAACATGAGTTCCTCCCTCAGGAGTCGTAATATTATTAACAAATCCATAGGTATTGTCACTGTAGGAATCATTGTGCTGCATTGCCACCTCTACAGCTACTCCGTCCTTCGTTCCTTCACAGTAAATAATCTGCTCATAGAGAGGAGTCTTGCTTTTATTCAGATAGGTTACGAACTCTTTGATACCGCCTTCATAGTGGAACGTATGCTCGTGGAGTTCTTCTCCTCTCCAGTCTCTTAAGACGATCCGAAGCCCTTTCGTCAGGAACGCCATCTCGCGGAATCTCTGTTTCAGCGTATCATAATCAAATATCGTATCATCGAAAATCTCGGCGTCCGGATAAAATGTTACTTTTGTACCCGTTCTCTCCGGTTCACACTCACCGATAACTTTCAGTTTATATATTACTTTTCCTCTCTCATAGCGCTGTTTATAGATCTGTCCCTCGTGATAGATCTCCACTTCCAGCCACTCGGAAAGAGCATTTACAACAGATGCCCCCACACCGTGAAGTCCTCCGGATACCTTGTATCCTCCGCCGCCGAATTTTCCGCCGGCGTGAAGAACGGTAAATACGACTTCAACTGCCGGAAGTCCCGCTTTGTGGTTGATTCCCACCGGGATTCCACGTCCGTTGTCGCTCACCGTAACTGATCCGTCCTTGTTGATATCAACCTGGATCTCATCGCAGTATCCGGCAAGGGCTTCGTCCACCGAATTATCCACAATCTCGTAGACCAGATGATGAAGCCCTCTGGTAGAAGTACTGCCGATATACATACCCGGCCTTTTCCTTACCGCTTCCAGACCTTCTAATATCTGGATCTGATCTGCGCCATATTCAGCGTCAAATTCTGTGTTTGATGCACCCATTTAATAACCTCCTAATTTGCGTTTGCTGCATGTCCGTTTTTGATATGGAATATCCTGTTAATGGAGAACCTGTGATTTACAAATTCGTCCAGTCCGGTACATGTGATCATCGTCTGTACGTCATGAATACTGTCCAGTAAATAGTTTTGCCGATGTTTGTCCAGTTCAGACAAAACATCGTCAAGTAAAAGAATCGGAGTATCCTTTATCATCTCTTTTACCAGTTCAATCTCCGATAATTTCAAGGACAGAGCGGCTGTCCTCTGCTGGCCCTGAGATCCGAATTTTCTGATATCCAGTCCTTTTTCCGTCTTAAAACATATGTCATCCCTGTGAGGACCGACAGAAGTACTCTTCATGCGGATATCCCTCTCCCTGTTCTTTTTCAGGGCGTCCTCAAGAGACAGGTTTCCCGTACTCTCCTCATAAGAGAGTACGATCTTTTCTTTCCCTCCGGTCAGTTTATAATGTATCTCAGAAATAATTTCATTGATCTGCCCGATAAACTCTCTTCTCCTCCTTAACACTTCCATCCCGTAAGACACAAGCTGCATATCCCAGATATCCAGAGTTTCTTCCAGATTCTGCCGGGCATAGAGGTCTTTGAGCAGTGCGTTGCGCTGGTTAATAATCCGGTTGTAGTTGGAAAGATTATTCAAATATATTTTATCAAGCTGTGAAAGCTCCAGGTCGATAAACCGCCGTCTTCCTGCAGGCCCTTCCTTGATGATATTGAGATCCTCCGGTGAGAAAAATACGAAATGAATAATTCCGAAAAGCTCACTGGCGCGCCTGATCGGAATCCGGTCGATTGCGATTCCCTTCGGACTGTTCTTTTTCAGATGCATGTCGATCTGAAAATTGATCCCCCGTTTTTCTACAATCGTCTCAATATGAGCCTCATCGTATCCGAACTGTATCAGATCCCGGTCCTTCGTTCCTCTGTGCGATTTCGTCGTCCCGGACAGATACAGGGCTTCCAGTATATTCGTCTTTCCCTGGGCGTTATCCCCATACAGGATGTTTGTGGCAGGATCAAATTTCAAATCCAGCAGATCATAATTTCTGTAATTTTTCAGCTTCAGAGATTTGATTACCATAACGTTCCCATCTAATCTATTTTACACTTTTTCCGGCGTTTTTTCAATGCATGGCTAAACCGTTATTCTGATCTCTCTGCCGCCGTACGCCACGCTGTCCCCATTGTACAGCTTTCTTCCCCTGCGCGTCTCCTGTTCGCCGTTGACATATACTTCACCGTTTAATATGACTTCCTTCGCGTCCGATCCGGACTCCGCCATTCCCACCGCTTTTAAAACCTGTCCGAGCCGGATGAATTCTTCTCCGGCTCTCAACTGAAATGATTCCATATTGCTCCTCCCCTCTGGATTTAAACCGCTGCGTTAAAGTTCACCGGGAGGATCAGGTAGATATAACTCTGGTCCTCATCCTTGATGAAACACGGAGCTTTCGCATTCATGAAATACAGATCCACTTCCTCGTCGTCGATTACCCGGAGGGCGTCGATCAGGAATTTCGGATTGAATCCGATCAGAAGATCCTTTCCTTCCTTGATGCACATAATCTCCTCATCCATAGAACCGATCTGTGATTTGATCTTAAATTCCATAGACTCGTCTCTGATGTCAATGATAATCGGCTTCTTATCCCCCTCTTTTATGAGCAGGGTCGCACGGTCGATACAGTCCAAAAGCTCTCTCTTATTAATCCTTACTTTTGTTTCATAATCGCTTGAAAGCATCTGGTCGATCCGGAAATATTCGCCCTCGATCAGTCTTGACACGACAACGGTCCTGTCAAATTCGAAGACGATGTGGTTCTTCGTGAACGAAATATCCACTTCCGCCTCTGCTTCCCCTCCGATGATCTTGCTGATCTCCTGCAGAGTCTTACCCGGGACGATCACCTTCTTCGGAGAGTAGGATTCTTTCAGCTCAATCTTTCGGATCGAGATTCTGTGTCCGTCAAGGGATACCACTTTCAGAACATTCTCATCGATCTCAAAGAGCTCTCCCGTCATCATCTTATTCGTATCGCTGTCGGCAATAGAGAAGATCGTCTGACGGATCACCTCTTTTAACGTAAATTCAGATACAGTGATAAAGTCGTCCTTCTCTACAGCAGGCAGATACGAAAAATCGTCTCCCGGCTGGGAAGCAATATTGAACTTGGCCTTTTCACATGTGATTAACGCCTGACTGTCTCCCTGCGTCTCTATAACGATCTCACTGTCAGGAAGCTTTCTTACGATCTCTGAAAATATCCTTGCGTTCAGTGCGAGGATACCTCTCTCTATGATCTCCCCGTCAATCGAAGTTTCGATTCCGAGTTCCATATCATTGGCTGTAAGTTTAATAATATCTGTGGAAGCATCGATCAGGATACATTCCAGGATCGGCATGGTTGTCTTTGACGGAACTGCTTTTGAAACAATACTGACTCCTTTTGCCAGGTTTGATTTAGTACAGATAATTTTCATGAGATAAAACTCCTTTCCTTAGTTCTGACATGTGTGTGGAAAATTTCCGGCGGAGCCGTTTTATGTGTATTGGTATAAAATCAATTCCGTATACGTCTCCTTAGGGGCTGTGGATATGTTAATAACCCTTTCAAAGCCCGTTAAAATCAAGGGTTTCCCGTTGTGATAACTCTGAAGATTCTGATGTGAAACGATGAGGAAAGTGTGTGGAAACTGAAATTCGCCAAAGGGAGGTTCAGTTGATAAAATGAAATATCCACATGGTATTCCACACTGTTTTCACATAGTTATCAACATGAGATATGGAAAACTTATTAAAATGGATTAATCTTTTTCTTAATAATGTTGACCGTATTATTAAGAGCCTCATCTGTTTTAAGCTCTTTTTCGATCTTCTTGACGCCATGGTTAACAGAAGCATGATCCTTGCCGCCAAGGATGGCTCCGATTGTCTTAAGGGGCGTATCAGTCAGTGACCGGCACAGGTACATGACGATCTGGCGCGGAAGAACAATCTCTGCGTTACGCTTCTTTCCTTTCAGTTCAGCAATCGGAATATT
>JAHZHF010000035.1:16189-16424 GCA_019420405.1 Clostridiales bacterium | reverse complement strand
CGCACAGCGCGCACTCCGGATTGTTGTGTACCTCGATCATAAGCCCGTCGGCGCCGGCTGCCACGGCGGCTTTTGCCATAGGCTCTACAAGCCACCATTTTCCGCCTGCGTGGCTCGGGTCCACGATGACAGGAAGATGGGTCTTCTTGCGAAGGACGGGGATGCTCTGCAGATCCAGCGTATTTCTTGTGTATGTTTCAAAAGTACGGATTCCTCTCTCACAGAGAATCACGTT
>JAHZHF010000035.1:8279-16151 GCA_019420405.1 Clostridiales bacterium | reverse complement strand
ATACTCTGCGGACATGATCCACTCCTCGTAGGTCGCGTTGAGTCCGCGTTTTAACAGGATCGGGCGGTCCAGCTGGCCGAGCTGCTTTAACAGGTCGAAATTCTGCATGTTGCGGGCGCCGATCTGAATGAGGTCAACCTTTTCGTTGAAGACGTCCAGGTACTGGGGGGACATCAGCTCGGTTACGATGGGCAGTCCGGTTTCCTCCTTCACCGCGCAGAGGATTTCCAGTCCCTCCAGTCCGAGCCCCTGGAAGGAATACGGGCTGGTTCTCGGTTTGAACGCGCCGCCTCTTAAAAGGTTCGCGCCGGAAGCTTTGGCTGCCTTTGCGATTTCCAGCACCTGCTCGAAGGATTCGACGGAGCAGGGGCCGGCGATCAGCCCCATATGGCCGCCGCCGATTTTGACTTCGGATACGTCGATTATGGAATCTTCCGGGTGGAACGCGCGGTTGGCCAGCTTGTAGGGCTCCTGTACATGCATGACCTTATCCACGCTGCTGTCAACCTCGAACAGTCTCGGGTCGATCAGGGTTGTATCCCCGATACATCCGATAATGGTCATCTCCGTACCCCGCACAATGTGGGTGTCAAGTCCTCTGTTCTTTACAAGAGTTTCAACCCGTTTGATGTTTTCTTCTGTAGTGTGTGGTTTTAATACAATGATCATTTTCAAATTCTCCTTTAGTCCGGCCAAAATATACTGGCGTTTTATTCATGATAAATGTATAATAACTGATGGCATAAAGCAGGCCGTCATTCCTGATGGCTGAGCTGCTGTATAATATCAATATAACTTCACACTGTAAAATTTTAGTTGTTTAAAGTGCGAAAACATATGTATCATAAAACATCACCCGGAGAATGTCAACAGTTTTCCGGGGAAAGGGGAAAGTTTATTTATGAAAATTATCAGTCAGATTGGGATTGTGTTTGCCGTCTGCTGGATCAGCCAGGTGGTAGAACAGGTGCTTCCCTTCTCCTTCCCGGCCAGTGTGATCGGCATGGTGCTTCTGCTGATCTGTCTTCTGACAGGATTTCTGAAAATCGGACACATCCAGGAGAAGGCGGATTTTCTTATGGAAAATATGGCCTTTTTCTTTGTGCCTGCGGGAGTGAGTATCATCAACTATTTTGACGTTTTAAAGAGCGCGGCAGTTCAGCTTGTCGTGATCTGCGCTGTTTCTACGGTGATTACATTCGCGGTGACGGCATGGACGGTGAAGCTGACGATCCGTCTGCTGGAGAGGAGGAAGAAATGAGCGAACTGTATGCGTCCCCCTATTTCGGAGTGGCACTGAGCGTAATCGCCTTCGGCGTGGGAGTGCGGCTGAACCGGAAGTTTAAGAGCCCGGTGTGCAATCCGCTGATCGTGGCGATCGTGCTGGTGTCGGCGGTTCTGCTGATCTTTAAGATCCCCTATGAGTCCTACAATGTTGGTGGGGAGATCATCAATATGTTCCTTGCTCCGGCTACGGCCTGCCTTGCCGTGGCTATCTACACGAAGATGCACGTATTAAAAAAGTACTGGCTTCCGGTGCTTGCGGGATGTACTGCAGGCTCTCTTGCCTCGGTGGGAAGCATTTATCTCATGTGCAGGCTCTTCGGGCTGGATGAGTCTCTGACCGTCTCTCTGCTTCCGAAATCCGTGACCACGCCCATCGCGGTCAGCATCTCGGAGCCTGCGGGCGGAGTCGTGCCGGTGACTGTAGTGGCAGTAATCTTCACCGGGATACTGGGGAGTATTATCTCACCTGTCCTGATCCGGATCTTCCGCGTGGCAGATCCTGTGGCGGCAGGGCTGGCCATCGGGGCCTCCAGCCATGCGGTGGGCACCTCCCGGGCAGTGGAGCTGGGAGAAGTGGAGGGCGCCATGAGCGGCCTGGCGATCGGAATCTGCGGGATCATCACCGTACTGATCTCCGTAGTACTTCTTTGAGAAACTGGCAGTGAGAATTTAGTAACAGTTCAGCCCTATGAGCTGAACTGTTACGGAATTTATGAGGGAGATAAGAAAAATGAAGAAAAATACTTCTTATACAATCCGGCGGGTACAGCGTCTCCCGGTCATCCTGATCGGGGAGGGGCTGCTGGTGGGCGCGGCAGCGGGCGTGGTTGTCATGCTCTACCGGATCGCCCTTACATATGCCGGACAGTGGCTCGGGGCAGTTCTGGATCTGATTGAGGGACGCCCGGTGAGGATTGCGCTCTGGTTCCTTGTGCTGTGTCTGTTTGCGGTGATCGTAGGGCGTCTTGTGAAATGGGAGCCCATGATCTCGGGGAGCGGTATCCCGCAGGTAGAGGGAGAGATCCAGGGGAAACTCGCCCAGAACTGGAAGAAAGTGCTTCCGGCGAAGTTTTTCGGGGGATTTTTATGCCTGCTGGGCGGCCTTTCACTCGGCAGAGAGGGCCCGTCCATCCAGCTCGGAGCCATGAGCGGACAGAGTGTTTCGCGCATGCTTGACCGTGGAAAGACGGAGGAGCGCTACCTGATGACCTGTGGAGCCAGCGCGGGACTCTCCGCGGCCTTTCACGCGCCCCTGGCGGGAATGATGTTCGCCTTTGAGGAGATCCACAAGGGATTTTCCGTGGGGCTGATGATCTCGGTCATGACAGCGTCGGTAACTGCGGACTATATCTGTTCTTATATTATGGGGCTTGACCCGGTGTTCCAGTTCCGGCTGGAGCATGTGCTGCCCCAGGATTATTACTGGATGCTCCTGGTCCTCGGAGTGATTCTCGGAGTGATGGGGGCTATTTATAATAAAGTAATGTTAAAGGCCCAGGAGCTCTATAAAAAGCCTGCCTTTCTAAATGAAACGGGACGCCTTGTGATCGCGTTTCTGGCGGCAGGGGTTATCGGCCTTGTGATGCCGTCGGTGCTCGGAAGCGGCGGGGATCTGATTGTGGATCTGACCGGAGGAGAGATGGCCATCGGCCTTGTGGCGGTTACCTTTTTGGTAAAGTTTCTCTTCTCGGCGGTCAGCTTCGGATCAGGCGCGCCGGGAGGTATCTTCTTCCCGCTGCTCGTGCTGGGAGCGCTGCTGGGAGGACTTTTCGCGATGGCGGGAGTGGAGTTTTTCGGGCTGGACGCAGTGTATGTCAACAACTTTGTCCTGCTGTCCATGGCGGGGTTTTTCACGGCGATCGTGCGCGCGCCTATTACCGGGATCATCCTGCTCTTTGAGATGTCAGGCTCTGTCAGCCAGATGCTTTCTCTGGCGGTGGTTTCTGTAGCGGCCTATATCACGGCCACGCTCCTTAAGTCGGAGCCGATTTATGAGAGCCTGCTCGGCAGGATTCTCGACGGAAAGGGCGGACAGGGAGAAGGACAGAAGGTATTGAGCGAGTACGTGATTATGGGCGGTTCTGTCCTTGAGGGGCGTATGGTTATGGACATTACCTGGCCCGGCAACTGTCTCCTCGTAGCTCTTGAGCGGGAAGGTGTGGAGATGATTCCCAGGGGGAAGACACGGCTTATGGCCGGGGACAAGCTTACGGTTATGACAGATGAGCGGGATATGGGATATATACATGACAAAATGGAAAACTTATGTTATACTTCATTTTAGGTCAGCACAGGTGCGGCAGGACTATGTGATTATATGGTCAGATCCGTCTGTGCCAGGAAATCATAAGGAGCAGACACTATGAAGAGAGTTTTACTGAAGCTGAGCGGGGAAGCGCTCGCAGGAGATAAGAAGACCGGATTTGACGAGGCGACCTGCATCGGGGTTGCAGAGCAGGTGAAGAAGCTCGTGGACGACGGAATCCAGGTGGCGATCGTGACCGGAGGAGGAAACTTCTGGAGAGGAAGGACGAGCGAGACGATCGACCGTACAAAAGCAGATCAGATCGGAATGCTGGCGACGGTGATGAACTGTATCTATGTATCGGACATTTTCCGTCATGTGGGGATGAAGACGGAAGTATTCACTCCGTTCGTGTGCGGCGCGTTTACGTCTCTGTTTTCCAAGGACGCGGCAGTGGAGGCGCTGAATGCGGGGAAGGTGGTCTTCTTTGCCGGAGGAACGGGACATCCCTATTTCTCCACGGACACCGGAGCTGTGCTGAGAGCGATCGAGATCGAGGCGGACGCCATGCTTCTGGCGAAGGCGATCGACGGTATTTACGACAGTGATCCGAAGGTGAATCCGGATGCGGTTAAGTACGATGAGATCTCTATTCAGGAAGTGATCGACAAGAAACTGGCAGCGGTGGATCTGACAGCATCCATCATGTGTCTGGAGAATAAGATGCCCATGCTGGTATTCGGACTGAACGAGGAAAACAGCATTGTGGAGACGATGAGCGGACATTTCACGGGAACAAGAGTTACAGTATAGCAGAAAATGGAAAAAGAGCAGGAGGAATTTCAGCATGAATGAAAAAGTGAAATTATATGATGAAAAGATGACAAAGACGATCAATAACCTTGACAGTGAGCTGGTGACCATCCGTGCGGGACGCGCCAATCCTCATGTGCTGGACAAGTTAAGCGTTGATTACTACGGAGCGCCCACGCCGATTCAGCAGGTGGCGAATGTATCCGTGCCTGAGGCGCGCATGATTCAGATCCAGCCCTGGGAGAAGAGTATGTTAAAGCAGATCGAGAAAGCGATCCTTACTTCTGACATCGGCATCAATCCTACCAATGACGGGTCCTGTATCCGCCTTGTATTCCCGGAGCTTACGGGAGAGCGGAGAAAAGAGCTGGCGAAGGACGTGAAGAAAAAAGGCGAGAACGCGAAGGTAGCTGTCCGCAATATCCGCCGCGATGGCAATGTGGCGTTTAAGAAGCTCAAAGGGACAGAAGTTTCAGAGGATGAGATTAAGGATCTGGAGGATGAACTTCAGAAAATTACAGATAAATATATAGAGAAGATTGATAAAATGGTCGAGGCGAAATCGAAGGAGATCATGACGGTATAAGATCCGGCGACGAAAGAAATTCCGGAGATTTTACGGAAAGCCGCGCAGGACGCGCGAGCGGGTCTTGAACAGGCAGAGAAGAGGGGGCTTTCAGGTGTAAGGCCCCCTTTTGTATGAAAACGCCTCCTATCCAGGGGAAAGCTGACCGGGAAACGGAGCGTTTGAATGTGTCTGAAAAGAAAATGTATGAGAGGGTAAAAAGATGAAGGTACCGCAGCATATCGCGATTATATTAGACGGAAACGGACGGTGGGCGAAGGCGAAGGGAATGCCGAGGAACTACGGCCATGCCCAGGGAAGCAAGAATGTGGAGAGAATCTGTGAGGAAGCATGGAGGATGGGGATCAAGTATCTTACCGTGTACGCATTCTCCACCGAGAACTGGAGCCGTCCGGAAGGAGAGGTGGCGGCGCTTATGACGCTGCTGCGAAATTATATGAAAACCTGCTTGAAGACCGCGGCAAAAAATGATATGAAAATCCGTGTGATTGGGGATATTGATCCGCTGGATGAGGATATTAAGAGCAGAATCCGGGAACTGGAGGCCGCCACGGTGAACAACGGGGGACTGAACTTTACCATTGCGCTTAACTACGGCAGCCGGGATGAGATGACCAGGGCGGCACGGAAGATGGCGGCGGACTGTGCGGCAGGCAGGCTGAAGCCGGAGGAGATCGACGAGCGGATGTTCGAGTCTTACCTGGATACCCATGATATTCCGGATCCGGATCTGATGATCCGGACCAGCGGCGAGCAGAGGCTGTCCAATTATCTGCTCTGGCAGCTGGCTTATTCTGAGTTTTATTTTACGGATGTGCCCTGGCCGGACTTCACGAAGGAAGAGCTTGTTAAAGCGATTGAAGAGTTCAATCACAGACACAGAAGATTCGGCGGCGTAGAGGAGGCGTAAAGATGTTTGTCACACGACTGTTAAGCGGGATACTCCTGGTTGTTATAGCCCTTGTCACGGTGATCACGGGCGGGCCGCTCCTGTTCGGAGTGCTGCTTGCCGTCAGTCTGATCGGAATGACGGAGCTTTATAAAGTATTCGGAATTGAGAAAAAGGCTCCGGGAATTGTGGGATATATATGCGCGGCAGCGTATTACGGACTCATATATTTTGAGCCGCAGATTGAAGGAGAGAAGCTGCCCTGCTTTATGCTCCTGTTCCTGGCAGGACTGATCTGTGAGATGGCGGTACTTGTCTTTGCTTATCCGAAGTATAATACGCAGCAGATCTTCGCGGCGTTTTTCGGTGTATTTTACGTTGCGGTAATGCTTTCCTACATTTACCAGACGAGAATTCTGGAGGGCGGTGTATTCGCGGTGTGGCTTGTATTCATCTGTTCGTGGGGATGCGATACATGCGCCTACTGCGTGGGTATGCTGATCGGCAGGCATAAGATGGCTCCGGTACTAAGCCCCAAGAAGTCCGTGGAGGGCGGTATCGGAGGGATTGTGGGCGCTGCGCTCATCGGTGTCCTTTACGGTCTGGCGATCAATCACTGGGGAAGCGCCGGGGCGAATGTGGCGGAGTACGCCATTATCGGCGCGGCAGGAGGAGCGGTTTCACAGATCGGAGATCTGGCGGCGTCAGCCATCAAGAGGTATCACAATATCAAGGATTATGGGAAGCTGATTCCGGGACACGGAGGGATCCTGGACCGGTTTGACAGTGTCATTTTTACAGCTCCCATCATATACTATCTGGCGGTTCTGCTGTAAGGGCGGAACTGCTGCGGAATACGCAAGGGTTCAGGAAACGAGGAGATACCATATGAAGAAGATAGCGATTCTAGGATCAACAGGGTCGATTGGAACTCAGACGCTGGAGATCGTAAGGACGAACGAAGATATTGAAGTGACGGCTCTCGCGGCGGGCAGTAATATCGAGCTTCTTGAGAGGCAGATCAGGGAGTTTCACCCCGGCCTCGCGGCGGTTTGGAGCGAGGAGAAGGCAGCGGAATTGAAGAACCGCGTGGCGGATCTGGATGTAAAAGTCGTATCCGGTATGGACGGTCTGCTCGCCGTGGCGTCAGAGGCACGGGCGCAGATCCTGGTGACGGCCATCGTGGGAATGATCGGCATCCTTCCGACCATTGAAGCGATAAAGGCAGGAAAGGACATTGCTCTTGCGAATAAGGAGACGCTGGTGACTGCCGGGCATATTATCATGCCTCTGGCGAGGAAAAATCATGTATCCATCCTGCCGGTGGACAGTGAGCACAGCGCAATTTTCCAGTCTCTTCAGGGAGGGCAGGAGAAAGCCCTTCACAAAATCCTTCTGACTGCGTCGGGAGGACCTTTTCGGGGGAAGAAGAGAGAAGAGCTTTTGAACATACGGGTGGAGGATGCTCTGAAGCATCCGAACTGGGCGATGGGCAGAAAGATCACCATTGATTCGTCCACTATGGTAAATAAAGGACTTGAAGTAATCGAGGCAAAGTGGCTCTTCGGGGTCAGCGTGGATCAGATCCAGGTGGTTGTGCAGCCTCAGAGTATCATTCACTCCATGGTAGAGTATGAGGATGGAGCGGTGATTGCCCAGCTGGGGACACCGGATATGAAACTTCCGATTCAGTACGCGCTCTACTATCCGGAGAGACGATATCTTCCTGGGGAGAGGCTGGACTTTGCCGCTTTGACGGAGATTACTTTTGAAAAACCGGATATGGAAACCTTCTACGGACTGAAGCTGGCATATGAGGCAGGGCGTGCAGGCGGTACGCTTCCAACAGTATTCAACGCCGCGAATGAAAGAGCGGTTTCCATGTTTCTTAACCGGGAGATCGGATATCTGCAGATACCGGAGATTATTCAGGCATGTATGGAGGAACACAGGAATATTCCAGATCCGGATGTGGAAACAATACTAAAGACAGAACAGGAGACATATGAATTTATCAGACGTAAAAACAGGTGGTAATACATGGGCATAATT
>JAHZHF010000035.1:665-8269 GCA_019420405.1 Clostridiales bacterium | reverse complement strand
ATAGCGATCCTACTATTCAGCTTTATCATTATTTTTCATGAACTGGGACATTTTCTTCTGGCGAAGAAGAACGGAATCCGGGTGGATGAGTTCTCGCTCGGCCTGGGACCGACTATTATCGGAAAGCAGATCGGGGAGACGTTCTTCTGTATCAAACTGCTCCCCCTCGGCGGAGCATGTATGATGGGAGAGGACGATGTGGACGATATGTCTCCAGGGAGCTTTAACAGTAAGTCCGTCTGGGCGCGTATGTCTGTCATCGCCGGAGGCCCGGTGTTCAACCTGATCCTGGCGTGGATCTTCTGCGTGATCATGATTGGCTCGACAGGATATCTGACCCCGGAGATCACAGAAGTGGAGTCCGGGTATGCCGCTGAGGAGCAGGGACTTGAGGCAGGGGATGTGATCCGCGAGATCAACGGCCGGAATGTGTATATGTGGGATGATATGGTGCTGTATACGGCGACTCATCCGGATGAAGATTCTTACGAGATCGTGTATGAGAGAGACGGGGAAGAGTACACGGCAGTCCTGGACTTAAGACAGCTCGAAGGAGACACCTCCCCGCGGCTTGGCGTAAACGGAGGAATCCGGAAAGAGCCTGGAATATTCGGCTCCCTGCAGTATGGTTTCTACAAGCTGAAATACTGGATGCACTATACAATTGACTGTCTGCAGATGCTCGCTACAGGGCAGGCGGGATTAAACGACCTGTCAGGGCCGGTGGGGATCGTAAATGTGGTAAACGATGTGTACGAATCGGCCGCTCCGGCAGGGGTGAGGTCTATTTCCTTAAATATGCTCAACTTCGGTACTCTGCTGACCGCCAACCTGGGAATCGTCAACCTTCTTCCGTTTCCTGCACTGGACGGAGGAAGACTTGTATTTCTCATTGTTGAGGCGGTGCGCAAAAAGAGAGTGCCGCCGGAGAAAGAAGGCATGGTACATTTCGCAGGATTTGCAGCTCTTATGGTGCTTATGGTTGTGGTGATGTATAACGATATCATGAAACTTTTTTAAACAGTGAACAGGGATGTTCTAAACTAATTGCCTGCTCTATATAATAGTGAAAAAGATTACAGATCAGATTCAGGAGACAGGTATGAATGATATAAGAGCGATGCAGGAAGAGAACACGGGGAAGGGCCAGCTCCAGATCAATGTAGTATCCATGGCGGATTCGGTTCCCATATCAGGGGCGCAGATTTCAATTTCATATACCGGGGTGCCGGAGAGTACTCTGGAGAGGGTGGAAACGGATTCTTCCGGCCAGACTGAGGTGCTGGATCTTGACGCGCCGCCGGAGGAGTGGAGCCTGGACCCGGCGAATGAGAGACAGCCCTACTCCGAGTATACGCTGGATGTCAGTGCTCCCGGATTTGAGCCGGTGAGTATTGCGGGCACCGAGATTCTGGCAAATGTGAAAGCGATCCAGAACGTGCGGATGCGTCCCAGCGATGTGGGCAGGGAAGAGGAAGAAGTATTCGTCATCCCGGCCCACACTTTATATGGGGATTACCCGCCGAAGATCGCGGAGGACGAGATCAAGCCGACCAACGAGTCGGGTGAAATCGTCCTGAGCCGTGTGGTGGTGCCTGAATACATCGTTGTGCATGACGGCTCACCCAGGGATACGACTGCGTCAAATTACTATGTGAAGTATAAGGACTATATCAAGAATGTGGCGTCCAGCGAAATCTATGCGACCTGGCCGGCGAATACGATCCGGGCGAACGTTCTGGCAATTATGTCCTTTACGTTAAACAGAGTTTACACCGAATGGTACAGAAACCGTGGTTACGATTTTACCATTACATCCTCAACCGCTTTCGATCATAAGTGGATTCCTGAGCGCAATGTTTATGATACGATCTCTGTGATTGTAGACGAATTGTTCGCCAGTTACCTTTCCAGGCCGAATGTCCGGCAGCCGATCCTGACCCAGTACTGCGACGGGCGGCGTGTGAGCTGTCCGGACTGGATGACCCAGTGGGGATCCAAGGAGCTTGGGGACAGAGGGTATTCCCCGATCGAGATCCTCAGGTATTTCTACGGGGATGACATGTACATCAATACGGCACAGGAGATTTCCGGTATACCGGCTTCCTGGCCGGGGTATACTCTTGAGGAGGGATCAAGCGGGGAGAAGGTCCGTCAGATGCAGGAACAGCTCAATCGGATTGCGGATGCGTATCCTGCCCTTCCGAAGATTACGGCGGATGGGATCTACGGCCCTGCAACTGCGGAGGCGGTAAGTAAGTTTCAGTCTGTGTTCGGGCTTCCTGTGACAGGGAAGGTGGATTATCCCACATGGTATAAGATCTCGGAGATCTATGTGGGAGTTTCCAGAATCGCGGAGCTTACTTAATTTCGGGTATGGAGAGGCCGTTTTGACGGGAAAGAGGTGTTTTGGCTGCTGAAAAAGAGAGGAGAGCTATGGCAGGCAGAAGAAAACGGGACAGAAGGCACAGGCGCACAGGCGGATGCGTGTGTGCTCTGGTTGTAACGGCGCTGATCGGGGCTGCCGCAGCGTATGCGGTGCCCTGGGCAGCGTCCGGGTTTGACGGGAAGCTGACCAATGTGTTTGGAAGTGCGATTGAGAGCCTGACCGGGCGGACAGCGGCAGAGACGGCAAATCTTGCGTCCACACAGGAGGCGGAGTTTCCGGAGCTTACAGTGACTGTGGAGGAAGTGGAGAGCGACTTCTACTATCAGCAGCTCGGTGAGGATGAGCGCACGGTATACAGAGAACTGCTTCAGGGAGTGAACGGGATGGAAGAACGCATCCTTCTGCACGCGGGAAGCGGCGATGATCCGGCAAAAGTGTATGAGTATCTTCTCTACGACCGGCCGGAGCTGTTCTGGTGCGACGGAAATTCACGGATGACGGTTTATCCCGATTACACAGAATTTTATCCCGGTTATTCATGTACCGTGGAGGAAAAGGCACAGCGACAGACGCAGATCGGCGAGGCGGCAGCAGCCTGTCTTTCGGGAATTGGAACAGAGGCATCAGAGTATGAACGGATCAGGTATGTCTATGAGTATATTGTAAATACAGTGGATTATGATGAGAACGCTCCGGATAACCAGAACATCTACAGTTCTCTTGTGGGAAAGCGGTCTGTATGCGCGGGGTATTCAAGAGCCGCGCAGTATCTCCTGGGGAATCTGGGGATCGAGTGTATCTATGTGGTGGGAACGATAGAAAACCAGGGGGCTCACGCCTGGAATATCGTAAACTGCGGCGGGAATTATTATCAGATGGATGTGACCTTTGCAGACCCGGTATTTTATTCCGGGGAGAGCGGCGGGACGATTCCGGGAAATGTGATCAATTATGATTATCTGTGCTGCACGGATGAGGAGATCATGACAGATCATGTAGCAGACAGCGAGGTGGCTTATCCGGCCTGCAGTATGGATGACCTGAACTACTACAGGATGAACGGCATGTATTATGATTCCTTTGATGCACAGATCCTGCTCTCTGCTATGAATGACAGCATCTATGCAGGCGAGGAGTCGTTTATCTGCAAATTCCCGGACAGTGCTGTGTATGCGCAGGCCCGGGACGCTATGATAAATGATCTGTTTCCGAGAGCGGCCCAGAACCTGGCCGCGGCCTACGGCCTTTCCACTGTGCAGTACTCTTATGTGGAAGATGAAGAGCATTGCAAAATGATGGTGTTCTGGAACTATCAGGAGAGCTGAGCAGCTTCTGGTCTTGAGGAATAAATATTTATAAGAATAATTAATATTTCTGAATATTTATGGCGGAACTTTCTGTTGAAATATAGATCGGGTTGTAGTATAATCTTTACAATTTGAGAACGAGGGCGCTCTGGATCAAAAGACTCCAAGAGTGCCTTTGCTATGTGACGGCAGCAGGTTCTCAAAGGCATGCGTTTGTATTATACGAAGGGAAAGGGTGAACAGATGAAGGCATTTCTAATATTGGAAGACGGTACCGTGTTTACAGGGACCAGCATCGGCTCCACGCGGGACTGTATCAGTGAGATCGTATTCAATACTTCCATGACAGGTTATCTGGAGGTTCTGACAGACCCGTCCTATGCGGGACAGGCTGTCGTCATGACATATCCCCTGATCGGAAATTACGGCATCACGCCGGATATGGAATCGAAAAAGGCATGGCCGGACGGCTATATCGTGAGAGAATTATCGAGGATGCCAAGCAACTTCCGCTGTGAGGGCACGATTCAGGATTTCCTCAAAGAACAGGATATCCCGGGAATCGCGGGGATCGATACAAGGGCTCTTACGAAGATCTTAAGAGAGAAGGGCACCATGAACGGCATGATCACGACAAGAGAGGATTATGACCTGGAGGAAGTCCTTGCGAAGCTGAGAGAATATAAGGTCGGAGATGTTGTCTCCAGAGTGACCTGCAGTGAGAAATATGTTCTCGAAGGAAACGGGAAGAAAGTTGCGCTTCTCGATCTTGGAGCAAAGAACAATATCGCGAAGTCCTTAAATCAGAGAGGATGCGAGGTGACGGTTTATCCGGCCGGAACGAGCGCTGAGGAGATCATCGCGTCACAGCCGGACGGCATCATGCTCTCAAACGGCCCCGGGGACCCGGCGGACTGCACATCAATTATTGAAGAGATCAGAAAACTGTACAATACAGATATTCCAATATTTGCCATTTGTCTGGGACATCAGCTTATGGCTCTTGCCACAGGCGCGACAACCCATAAATTAAAATACGGCCACAGAGGAGGAAATCATCCGGTGAAGGATCTGAGCACCGGGAGAGTCTATATTTCCTCTCAGAACCACGGGTACGTGGTGGATGAGAACAGCGTTGACCCGGCGGTGGCCGCTCCTGCATTTGTCAATGTAAACGACGGAACGAACGAGGGGCTTTCCTATGTGGGGAAAAATATCTTTACGGTTCAGTTCCATCCGGAGGCGTGCCCGGGACCGCAGGATTCAGGATACCTGTTCGACAGATTCATTGAGATGATGGGAGGAGCAGAATAATGCCAAGAGATTTAAGTATAAAGAAAGTACTGGTCATCGGTTCCGGTCCGATCGTCATCGGGCAGGCAGCGGAGTTTGACTACGCGGGGACGCAGGCATGCCGCTCCTTAAAGGAGGAAGGCATCGAGGTCGTGCTCTTAAACTCCAACCCGGCGACCATCATGACGGATAAAGATATTGCGGACCGAGTCTATATCGAGCCGCTGACTGTGGAAGTGGTAGAACAGCTGATTCAGAAGGAAAAGCCGGACAGCGTTCTCCCGACCCTGGGAGGACAGGCAGGCTTAAACCTCGCTATGGAGCTTGAGGAGGCCGGATTCTTAAAAGAGAACGGCGTGCGCCTGATCGGAACTACGTCTGAGACGATCCGGAAGGCGGAGGACCGTCTGGAGTTCAAGGCGACCATGGAGAAGATCGGTGAGCCCGTGGCAGCCTCCCTTGTGGTGGAAAATGTGGACGATGGTCTTGCATTTGCAAATAAAATCGGATACCCGGTTGTGCTCCGCCCGGCATATACACTGGGGGGAAGCGGCGGCGGTATCGCCCATGATTCCCAGCAGCTCATCGAGATTCTGGAGAACGGACTGAGGCTCTCCCGTGTGGGGCAGGTGCTTGTGGAGCGCTGCATCGCGGGATGGAAAGAGATCGAGTACGAAGTGATGCGCGACAGCGCGGGCAACTGTATCACAGTTTGTAATATGGAAAATATCGACCCGGTTGGTGTTCATACCGGAGACTCTATCGTCGTTGCTCCGTCACAGACGCTGGGGGATAAGGAGTACCAGATGCTCCGTACTTCCGCACTGAACATCATCAGCGAGCTGAATATCACCGGTGGATGTAACGTGCAGTATGCGCTGAACCCGGATTCTTTCGAGTACTGCGTAATCGAGGTAAATCCCCGTGTGAGCCGTTCTTCCGCACTGGCGTCCAAGGCGACAGGATACCCGATCGCCAAGGTGGCGGCAAAGATCGCTCTGGGATATACGCTGGATGAGATCAAGAACGCAATTACACAGAAGACATACGCAAGCTTCGAGCCCATGCTGGACTATGTGGTTGTAAAGCTTCCGCGTCTGCCTTTCGACAAGTTCATCAGCGCCAAGAGGACGCTGACGACACAGATGAAGGCGACCGGAGAAGTCATGAGCATCTGCAACAACTTTGAGGGAGCGCTGATGAAGGCGATCCGTTCCCTGGAGCAGCATGTGGACAGCCTGATGTCCTACGATTTCTCAGAGCTTTCCATGGATGACCTTATGGAACAGCTTGAGATCGTGGACGATATGCGTATGTGGAGAATTGCAGAGGCGGTCCGCAGAGGTGTGGATTACGATACCATTTACAATATCACGAAGATCGACCGCTGGTTTATCGACAAATTCGCCATCATTGTTGAGATGGAAAATGCGCTGAAAACTCAGGAACTTACACCGGAGCTCTTAAGAGAGGCAAAACGCATCGAGTTCCCGGACAATGTGATCGCGCAGCTCACAGGAAAGACTGAGAGAGAGATTCACGACATGCGCCACGCAAACGGAATCGTTGCGGCGTATAAGATCGTTGACACCTGCGCGGCGGAGTTCGCGGCAGAAACGCCTTACTACTACTCGGTATACGGAAGCGAGAACGAGGTGGAAGAGACGAAAGACAAGAAGAAAGTGCTTGTCCTCGGCTCCGGCCCGATCCGTATCGGTCAGGGTATCGAGTTCGATTTCTGCTCCGTGCACTGTACCTGGGCGTTCTCAAAAGAAGGGTACGAGACGATCATCGTCAACAATAACCCGGAGACTGTGAGTACGGACTTCGACATTGCAGACAAGCTGTATTTCGAGCCTCTTACACCGGAAGATGTGGAGAGCATCGTAGACATCGAGAAGCCGGACGGCGCTGTAGTCCAGTTCGGCGGACAGACAGCGATCAAGCTGACTGAGGCGCTCATGAAGATGGGAGTGCCGATCCTGGGAACATCCGCGGAGAACGTGGACAAGGCGGAGGACAGAGAGCTCTTTGACGAGATCCTGGAAGAGTGCGAGATCCCGCGCCCCACAGGAGGAACCGTATTTACTGCTGAGGAGGCGAAAGAGGTGGCGAACCGCCTGGGCTATCCGGTGCTGGTACGTCCGTCCTACGTGCTGGGCGGCCAGGGAATGCAGATCGCAATCAATGACAATGATATCGATGAATTCATCGGCATTATCAACCGGATCGCACAGGATCACCCGATCCTTGTGGATAAATATCTCCAGGGCAAGGAGATCGAGGTAGACGCAGTGTGCGACGGAACAGATATTCTGATCCCGGGTATCATGGAGCATATCGAGCGCGCGGGAATCCATTCCGGCGACAGTATCTCCGTCTATCCGGCCCAGAGCCTGACTGAGGGAGCAAAAGCGAAGATCGCGGAGTACACAAGACGTCTTGCGAAATCCCTCCATGTCATCGGTATGATCAACATCCAGTTCATCGTATGCGGAGAGGACGACGTCTATGTGATCGAGGTAAACCCGAGATCAAGCCGTACCGTGCCGTATATCAGCAAGGTAACGGGAATCCCGATCGTTCCGCTGGCAACACAGGTGATCATCGGAAAG
>JAHZHF010000035.1:0-655 GCA_019420405.1 Clostridiales bacterium | reverse complement strand
TATTCTCCTTTGAGAAGATTCGTGGCGCGGATATCAGCCTCGGGCCTGAGATGAAGTCAACAGGAGAGTGTCTGGGAATCGCGAAGACATTCGACGAGGCGCTCTACAAGGCGTTCATCGGCGCTGGAATCAAGCTGCCGAAGTTCAAGAACATGATCATGACAGTCCGCGACGAAGAGCATCCGGCTGCAGTGGAGATCGGCCGCAGATTCGCAAACATCGGCTACCACATCTTCGCGACAAGCGGAACCGCGAGAGCGCTGGGCGAAGCGGGAGTGAAGGCAACTCCGGTTCGTAAGATCGAGCAGGAGTCACCGAACCTTCTGGACCTGATCCTGGGACACAAGATCGACCTTGTCATCGATATCCCGGCACAGGGCGCGGAGCACTCAAGAGACGGATTCGTCATCCGGAGAAATGCAATCGAGACAGGCGTGAACGTGCTGACAGCTATCGATACGGCGGAGGCGCTGATCACGAGTCTTGAGAATACAGATATAAAGAAACTGACACTGATTGATATTGCGACGGTGTAGCAGCTATTTAGTTCATTAACTCCCGTATGAAAAAACGTCCGAAAACAGAGACGAATCTCAAACATATTCTGCGGGGATGGAGGACGGCTCATGGCTTCGCTCCAGGGAATAAGGGAAAC
>JAHZHF010000034.1 GCA_019420405.1 Clostridiales bacterium | reverse complement strand
GCAATAAGCACGAAGTGCGGTTTTACGAATGGCGCGGGCTGAACTGTTACTTATTTTCTATAACAACTCAGCCATCTGTCATCAGGAGACGGATTTATGCCCGCTTTAAGGGGTAAATTTCAGGGGCAGACGCGACTCGCAATTCTTACTTTCTCTTCCACCGGATAGATCTCCGGCGCGGTCTGAAAACCGTCCCTTGTCACGACTTCACAGATCGTCACTTTTTCTGGAAATTTCCTGTCCATGTTCTCCTCCTTCTTCTGTTTGATTTCTTCTGATATTTATATTTTATAACACTGATGTATCAGTTCGGGTAAATTTTTGTTCGGATCAGATTCCGATCCGAACAAATCCTTCCTGCATTCTCTTTATCGCATCTTCTGTATGTCTATGCATAATCTGGATAGCTTTCTCATATTCACCATTATCAATGTACGCCATAAAATCTTTATGTTCCTGTACAGGGATCCTGCTGCCCTCTGTCACCACGCTTTTGGACGCTGCCCTGTACTGTGTTCTTATGTTACTGTAAAACTCTGACAGCCTCCGGTTATTCAACAGATTGATCAGATAACAGTGAAACTCGGTATCCGCGTCATTGTACTGATCCATGTCCCCGTCATTCAGCGCCTTTTCCTGGCGGTCAATCTGCTTCCACAGATGCTCCTTGTCCTTCTCCGTGATATGAGAGACAACGAGCGGAAGCACATACTGTTCCACACACTCACGGCTCTGGTAGATATCCGTAATATCCCGCAGGTCCATCCTTACTGTGAAAAATCCCACATTAGGTACCAGACTGAGCATTCCTTCCGAATGCAGCTTCAGAAGAGCTTCTCTCGTCGGAGTGTAACTGATGTTCAGATCGCCGGCACATTTTCTCACACTGAGGAAAGTACCCGGCTCTGCCTTCAGCACAAATTCTTTTATCTTATCATATGCCTGTTCACTCAGTGTCGCCATTTGTAACCTCTTTCTTTCACCTCATCTGATGTATCAATCACACATCACTATGTTTCTCTTGTAAATTGACAAATATGTTAAAATATATTTTATTTTTTTGTGTATTTTGCACAGTATTCTATTTGTCCCAGATTCCTTTCATCGTATATATCTCCAGATGCTCAAACTCCGCTCTGGGTGCGGATATGCCAATTATACAGCTTTCTTCACTGTCTGGATAGACCCGCGTGGATACTGCTTCTCTCTCATTGATAAATATTTCCAGCGTAGAATGATCAATAAAAATCCTGAGGTTCAGCTTTCCGTCTTCGCTGTGCGTCCCCTTTACGGTCAACGGCGTACGGTCGGTTATATTTTTCCTGTTCGAACGACTCCGGTCAATCGTCAGTTCATCTGAAGCGCGGTGATAGCGGACTGCCGTCTGCTCACTCCCGTCCTCTGCGGCAAATACGCGAAGTTCAAAGCCTTCTCCCAGGCGAAATGTTTCCGCGTTCAATACAATCTCCGCCGCCCTTGTCCTGATCTCGCTCTCCCATCTGCCGCATACAGTAAGATGTTCATATTCCGCTTTCGCATCCCGCAGAGAAGTCAGTTCTTCGACAGGCCTCATGCACAGTCCGTCCTGTTCCAGAGTCAGTTCCCTCGGCAGAGACTGAACCCCCTGCCATCCGGGAATGTCCAGATCTCCCCGGCTCTTTTCCGTAAGCCATCCGATCATAATTCTCCGCCCCCGATTATCCACAAATGAATTTGGCGCATAAAATCCGTTCCAGCCGCTGTGATCGATAATTCCGAACTGTTCCGGGAAAAATCTGTGGTCATGATCCTGTGTCCCGATCCAGTAATACGGCATCGCGTCCGGAGAAACCACGAGTATGGCCTTTCCGTCCAGATAAAAATAATTCGGGCATTCAAGAATCCGGTCTTCCGGTCTCTCACTCCGCATCAGTACATGACAGAATTCCCAGTGAAACTGGTCCGGAGAATGATACAGCAGCACACTTCCTCTCCCTTCCACTTCCGCTCCAAGTACCATATACCAGCCATCCTCTTCTTTCCATACATATGGATCTCTCCATTCAAGAACGTTCAGATTTCCGTGAATCTCCGCGGTCATGATCGGATTGCCCTGATACTTTTTCCACGTGGTCATTCCATCTTCGCTTACCGCGCACCATTGCTGGGCGCCCGTTCTGCTGTCTCTGCCGTCTTCCTTCCGCCCAACGCTCGTATAATACAGAAGGGGGCGCTCCCCGTCCGTACTCGCGCAGCCGGAAAAACAGTGGATCTCTCCCAGTTCCCTGGACGGCGCCAGAGCAGCCGGCAAATGATTCCAGTGAACGCAGTCCTCGCTTACCGCATGTCCCCAGTGAAGATTTCCCCACTGGTCTCCATCGGGATTATACTGATAAAACAAATGGTAGCTGCCTTTATACCAGCATACTCCGTTTGGATCATTCATCCAGTTTTTTCCGGGAAAAAAGTGATAGGTCGGTTTATACATATTTCATTTCCTCCAGTCGTTTATGTCTGTATTCTTCAGGGGTGCATCCGTATATCTTCTTAAAATACTGAATAAAATGAGACACATCATTATACCCTGCAAGCATGGCAACGTCATTAATTTTTAGCAGCTCGTTTTCAAGAAGCCCCGCTGCCTTTCTGATCCGAAATTCCATCAGATATTTTGAAAAGGTCTGCCCTACCTCATTTTTAAACAGCCTGCTTAAATAACTGCTGTTCATAAAATATTTGTGTTCCGCCAGTTCGCTCAGGCTGATATTGGACTGATAATTTTTCTCAATATAGTCCAGCATCTCAGCGACAATGTAGTGATGCGTCTTTTCTTCCTGTTCCTGGCACATGGATTCCACAATCTTTTTTACATAATCCTCCACTTCAGAAAAATAACGGAATCCATACAGGTCAGAACGGTACGAAAAAAGCATATACACATGTTCGCTGTCTTTTTCCTCGCTTCTTGCGCTCCGGAAGAAAATCCGGTACATCAGATTAAAGATTCCGCTGATCGTAATATAAAGTGAATAAGCGTCCCTGCATTTTTCCAGTGTCCGGCTCACAACCTCCTCTGCTGCCGCACATTTCTGCTTTTCAATGGCATCCCCAAGAAGCACTTCCGCTTCTTTCGTGAAATGATTGGATGGACGCATCTCTCCTTTGTAGGAATAGACCTTCACCCAGCCGTCAATCAGACGCTGATTAATCGCGTATACTGCTTCCTGATATGCTTTTTTCAACTCCGGTACTCCTGTATGATGCTGACTGACTCCGGCTGTCATCTTTTCTCCGCCTTTTGCCAGAATCCGGCGAAGCAGACCGGACAGTTCCTCTGCCGGATCCTCTTCATCCTGAAACATCAGGAGGACATGCTCCTTATACCTCTGGAAATAAAGCCGGCATCTGTTTCTGTCTTTTATAAACCGTTCTATTTCCCTGTCCACAACTTCATTTTTCTGTTCACCGTTTTCTGCCTGAACAACCGCCAGGTAAAATCCGATCGGAGAGGTACTGTCCTCACCGCCGTATTTCTGAAATATCGGGGAAAGGAACTTTCCTCTCCACTCATCATGACTCACCAGTTCAGCTATGCTCAAATACTCCACTGTCCGTACAGACATCTGCGCCCTCATCTGCTCTTCCTGTTTGCGTGTTTTCTTTTTCACCCGCTCAAGTGCTTCTTTGAGCTCATCTTCCTGTACCGGTTTAATCAGATAATTGTTTACGCCAAAGGTCATCGCCGTTTTCGCGTATTCAAACTCGCTGAATCCGGAAACGATAATAATTTCTACGCCCATCTCCTCTTCGGCAATGCACTTTGCCAGTTCCAGTCCGTCCATCTCTGGCATTTTCACATCTGTAAAGAGCAGGTCTATGCGGCTTCTGTTCTCTCTGATATATGCCGCGGCCTGGAGCCCATTCTCAAAATCCGCTATAATTTCAGCCTCCGGCTCAGCCATATGGATCTTTCGAATCAGCGCTTTTCTTGCATAAAATTCATCATCAGCTACTACGATTCTGAGCATCTTGTCCCTCCTGTTCTTCCTTCCGGATCGTTCGAATCAGGATATGAATAACCGTATAAGAGCCTTCTCTGCTCTCAATTTGTATCCCGTATTCTTTCCCATAGAAATTCTTAATTCTGGCATTTACATTTCTGAGTCCGATTCCACGATCCACATTCGACACCAGAGTCTGGGTATCTGTATCGGCCAGTTCTTCGTTCAGCATACGTACAGTCTGTTCCTTCATCCCCACTCCGTTGTCCGTGATTTCAATTCGTATATTCTCCTTATCTCTGGAAGCTTTCAGATCAATCCTGTTGATCTCTCTCAGTTTCTGAAACGCATGTTTCAGAGAATTCTCCACCAGCGGCTGAATCAAAAACTTCAGCATGGGTTCTTCCTCAAGCCCCGGTTCAATTGTCTGCGTAAACATATATTTCCCCGGGAACCGGATCGTCTGTATCGTCATGTAGCTGTTTACCTGCCTGAGTTCCAGTTTCATCGGAACAATATCGCTTCCTTTTATGTTGTACTGAAACATGCTTGAAAGATTATCTGAAATCCTGGCAATCTCGTCAATCCCCTCCAGAGAGGCAATTGCACTGATGGTATTGAGCGTATTATACAGAAAATGCGGATTGATCTGAAACTGGAGCATCTTCAGTTCTGTCTGCTTCTGATTCAGCTGGTAAATGTATATCTTCTCAATACTGTCGTTAATTCTCTGCCCCATCTGATTGTAACTTCTGAGCAGATATCCCATTTCATCCTGCCAGTCGAACTCTTTTTCATCAATATACTTCACATTTCCCCTGTCTACTTTTTCCATTGCCTTAATCAGAATCCGAACAGGTCGGCTGATCTGTCGGGACAAAAGCACGCCCAGAATCATGGCAAGTACAAGTACCACAGCCATTGTAATCGCCACACCGAGTATATTCTGTATTCCTGCAGCATAAATGTTGGAATAAGGTGTATATACCAGTACTCTCCATCCCGTGCTTTTGTTCTTTGTAACAGAAGCGGCAGCTCCTTTTCCTTCGATCCGCACCTCCTCTGTCTCTCTCCCGTTATTTTCCCTGTCATCGGAAAGCACCAGCCCGGTCAGCTGCTCTTTCTCTTCCTCCGAAATCCGTGACCACAAGTCTTCCCCTCCGTCGGTATGATAGATCACCTCTCCGTTCTGATCAAATATCATCAGATGTGTCCCTGTGCTCTGCGGCTCCAGCGTCTGATCCAGAATCTGTTTTACGGCTGAAAAGTTCAGATCCACAAACAGAGTTCCAATCGGGCCGTTCTGGTCAATATCATAGATTTTGCTGATACTGGTGACAAGGGGATAATCCACCATATGAATTGTTTCCCGATAGACTCCTGTATAAAAGATCTTATGGCGGTCATCCCAGTTCTGTCTCTGCTGAATCATCTGCATTTTTTCCAGATAAGACGCATTCTCTGTTTTCACATTACTGTAAATATCTCCATATTCATTCACATAGGTAGCCCGGAGAATATACTGGTTCATATTGGTCATATGATTCAGAGCACGGGTAACGTAATCTTCGTCCTCCAGTTCCTTTGCCAGACTTTTGTCTTGTTCAGGCGTTCTTATCATAGGCTTCACCTTGTCATCAATCAGATGCAGAAACCGTATCCGATCCATGTTCGAAAATATCACATCCAGGTTCAGATTCACCTGTTCCGCAAACTGATGCATATACCGTCCGTTTTCTTCTTTCGATGTCTCAATACTCCTCAGACAGTATATCCCTGAAAGAAGAAATGAAATTCCTATGAAAATGATATAGGAACTGAGTATTTTTTTCCCGAAAGAAAGTCTTTTAAACCACAGCATATCTGAACCTCCCCTGAATTCCTCGTTTTTCTCCGGTACTGCCTCTTCCGGCCGCTCCCACAGCTTTTGATCTGCTTCCGAGCGGGATCTGGCAGATACACAAATAGTACACCGCTCCTTTGGTATCAGCGGTGTACTATTAATGTACTATGTTCTCTGCATTATGACAATTGCAGATCAGGATTTTACAGCTCCCGCCGTAAGTCCTGCCACAATATGCTTCTGCGCACAGATATAAGCGATCAAAACCGGAATCATAGCGATCAGATATGACGCAAATGCCATATTGTAGTCAAATGAGTACTGTGATTTGAAATTGTACTGGAACAGAGGCAGCGTCCATGTCTCCGGAAGTTTATTCAGGATCATCAACGGCATCTGGAAATCATTCCAGATCCAGAGTGCGTTAAGTACGAGCACTGTAGATGTCATCGGCTTCAAAAGCGGAAGGACGATCTTAACATATGCCTGTACTGTCGTACATCCGTCGATATATGCCGCTTCCTCCAGATCCTCCGGTACGTTGCGGATATAATTCACAAGCAGGAACACTGCCTGCATCGCCGCATATGTCACATGCAGAAGGATCAGTCCGAATTTATTCGACAGCCCCAGTCCGCCCATGAACTGCACGAGAGGAACCATGATGACCTGGAACGGGACAAACATTCCAAGAACAATCAGTCCGTATATTACTTTGTAATAGCCGCTTCGTCTCATGCTTCTGGCTATCGCATAGGAAATCATTGTTACCAGAATATAAATCAGAATCAGCGAACTCACGGTGACAATCACAGAGTTCATAAAATATTTAAAATATCCGGCTTTCTCAAATACTGACTTGAAATTATCCAGGTATAATCCGGTCGGGAAGGAGAAAAAATTCTTTGCCGACTGTTCCGGCGTTTTAAACGCAGTGATCACAGTGACATAAAACGGCAGCAATATCACAAGCGCTCCAACCGCCGCTATCAGATACGAAACACCTCTGCCCAGAATATTTTTATTTTTTGTCACCTCAGTCACCTACCTTTTTATTCTCAGTCATACGCATTGTCACAACAGATACAAGAGCAATGATCAGGAACAGGATCATAGATTCTGCAACCGAATAACCAAATCTTCCTTCCTGCATTGCATGGTTGTATATAAGAATACCTACGGATTCCGTTGACTGCATCGGTCCTCCGTCTGTCATCGCCTTGATGTAATCAAAGGTTGTAAGTCCGCCCTTGACAGATGTAACAATAACAATGTTAAGCACCGGAATCAGATACGGAATTGTAATTGACTTAAATCTCTGCCATGCATTTGCTCCATCGATTGCCGCAGCCTCATAAAGGTCCTGCGGAACACTCTGCAGTCCGGCAATCAGCAGGACAATCGGTGTCGCGCATCCCTGCCAGAGGTTGACAAGCAGGATAGCGTACATGGCAAGCTTCGGACTTCCAAGCCAGCTTGACTCGAAGAGTCCCCATCCGGTTGCCTCTCCAATCAGAGGAATTACCCGGTAAAACAGCTCATTCCAGATCAAACCGACGGTCACAAGGCTGAGGATCGCCGGAAGGAAAAATACGGAACGGAAAAATCCGCGTCCCCTGATCTTCTGATTCAGAACAATGGCGATAATCAGAGAAATTATCACGGTTCCGACAGTCAGAAGAATTGTATATTTAAAATTGAATATAAGCGCATTTCTGAAACGCTCATCCTGAAAGATATCAATATAATTCTTAATTCCTATGAAACTGTAGTCCGGACTGGTCCCCGACCAGTCCGTTAAACTATTTTTCATACCCATCAGGAGCGGAATAATAAAGAACACACAATACATGATCAGAATCGGGAGCGTAAACAGAAACAAAATATGATTTCTATTTAAAACCTTTGATTTCTTCATATCTGTTCCCTCCCTGGTTCTTATTCACCATAGAGCTCTAAGAATTCATCCTTGTTCTCCTGGAATACTTTTGTCAGATTTGAAAGGAATGTATTGATATCCTCTCCGCCTTCCGGAACGATTACCTTCTGGATTGTATTCTGTCTCTCATCTGCTACTGCTTTCGGAAGAGCGGTCGCCTGAAGCACACCCTTGCCTTCGTTTACAAGATCAACAATATCCTGTGCGTCCGGAATATTCGGAGTTACATCTTTCATACACGGGATGGAATAATCGTTGTCCACATAAAGCTGAACCATATCTTTTGATGCGGCAAATTCCACAAACTGTTTTGCGGCTTCTGTATTCTCACCCTTTGCGGATATTGCCAGGTTCACGTCAATACCCATGCTTACCTTTGTGTCGCCGTCATTGCTCGGGAAAGAGAACATACCGATATTCATATCCGGGTTTGCCTTTTTAATAGACGGAAGCGCCCAGATTCCCTGCATAAACATATAAGATTTTCCTGTCGCGAAATCGCTGATTGCCTGATCATAACCAAGGCTCAGAGAATCGCCCTGTCCGTACTGACGGATATCAACTACTTTCTGAAGTGTTTCCGGGAATAACGGATCATCCTCAAATGTGGTCACGCCATTCGCAATATCCATATATACCGGTTTTCTGTCTCCACGGGCAGATCCGTCGATGTTATCTTCCCAGCACTGTACAAGTGTCCATGCGTCTTTGTCCGGGAAAAGGAACGGAGTTTCTCCTTTGCTCTGAATGTCTTTTGCCAGACTGATCAGCTCGTCATATGTAGTCGGAACCTCGTATCCTGCTTCTTCAAACAGGTCTTTGTTGTAGAATACGCCGCTGAAGTTCGCAGAAATCGGAACGACGTAGTTCTTTCCTTTGAACTTAATCGCATCCTTATACTGATCAACTACATTGTCAAGGCATTCCATATCAGTAAGTTCAAGGAAATGGCCTTCTTTCATGAACTGCATTGTGTTGGAATCCTGCATGCCGCCAACCTGAATGATATCCGGCAGATCACCTGTAGCCGCGCGGGACATCAAGACGCTTGTCGCATCCGGAACAATGTTCTGTGTTACCACAATTTCGTCCTGGCTGTTATTGAATTCCTCAATAATCTTGTCAAATGTTTCAGAAGCCTCTCTTTTCTGAGTGAAGAATTCCAGTTCAATTTTACCTGAACTGTCTTTTCCTTCTTCTTTTCCGGATCCGCCGCATCCGGCAAGCAGCCCCGCCGCCAGAGATACGGTCATGAAGAGCGCAATCGCCTTTTTCATCTTCATACTTTTTTCCTCCTCGTTTTATATGATGAAGACATTATATTAAAAAGCAGGAAAAACGTATATGAAGCTTTCTACTTTTCCATATGTTGTTTTTTACCAGATAACATCTCATTAAAATCCCTGCGAATATTGCCGCCCCTACTCTCTCTGGCCTTTCAGACACTCTGCCACATCCACCTTCCGTGTTTTTCGCTGCACAAAATACATTGATGCCAGGTAGCTGCCTGCTCTTCAAGATCAGATTTCCTGCTTTCGCTCTCTACTATATTTTCCGGAATATCCAGTTTTCCTTCGCTTATGATCGCATTCCCTGCATTTTTGTCCACCCCGGTCATCTCAGCGGCATTTGCCCGGGAAGTATAAATAATCTGCGCAGTATCATTCTCCACAATTCCGCTGATCCTGATATGGATCTGTTCCAGAGACAGCGGATTATATAATGTCACCCGGTCGCCGGTTTCCCAGCCGCACAGATATGCAGCCAGGCTTGTAATATAATATCCCTCCTTTGTGCTGATCTTCTGCCCTTCTTTATCTGTCAGGTTTAAAAAAGACTGTTCATTGTCCGTTCCCATCACAGTCAGCGTGTCTCCCTTCTCACCCTCCACAGGTGCCGCCAGTATCAGCTCTCCGCCGTAAGGATTCTCATACAGAAGTTCGCCTAAAACGTACTGATATTCGTATTCGCCGGCCGCCTCCTGTACCGTATTCGACATGTGCCTAATCGAATCATAAATGGAGAATCCTGTCAGCATGATAAAGCTGCCCAGGAAAATGCCCAGAAAGACGACAACGCTTCTCGCCGGACTTCCGATCAGCGATCGGACCGCGAATTTGATACGAAAAGGCAGCTTTCTCCCGGCAAGAACCCTGCGCAGCTTCCGTCTGCCTTCGTCCGCGCTTCCGTTTAAGAGAAGCACTGTATTCTGTCTCAGCAGACGTCTTACCGAAAGCAGCGCTGCGAGGACATACATGACAGCAGGAACGGCGATTCCTGAAACAGCCGCATACCAGCTCAGACTGCAGGTGATCCGCATTGGTTCATAGTCAGTAAGCCCCAGTTCTCCGTATGGCTGGGCAGCAGCCGCCGTAACCACAGAAGCCAGGACGCCGCCGATGATCCCTGGAATGGCTGCAAATCCGGCATAATGGCGGGCTAACTGTGTTCTGGTGTACCCCATAGCAGAAAGCGTTCCGATCATCTGCTGCTCTGTCTTTACCTTTCTGCTGATAATGATGCAGATCAGCGCCACCGCCGGAATCTTCTTTTCATTAAGCACACTCTCCTCAACTCTGCCGTCCCGGATTCGTATGATCTGATCTGCCATCTTCGCGATCGCCTCATTATGGGTAATGATCACGACTGTAGTGCCGTACTTCCGGTTCATCTTCTCCACGAATCGCAGGACGTTCTTGGAAGAACAGGTATCCAGAGCTCCGGTCAGCTCGTCGCAGAGCAGCAGCCTGGGGTTTTTGCTCATGGCTCTTGCAATGGCCGCCCTCTGCTGCTGCCCGCCGGAAAGCTCCCGTGGAAAACGTCTGCGATACGGTTCCAGTTCCAGCGCTCCCAGCATGTTCAATATGGTGCTTTTCCCGGAACCGGAAGGTCCGAGTATTACGCAGATCTCCCCTTTTCTGATGACAAGATCTGCATGGTCCAGTGCATAGACCGCCGCCTCCCCTTCTCCATATTTTTTTACCGCATCCTTTAAACAGATAAACATATCTTCTCCTCTCTTTAAATAACACCGTTATTTAATTGTTATTTAAAAAGGACCCAAAGGTCCTTTCTTATCCATTTATCTCTCTTTTACAATATCTGTCAAATTTCCTTGGTGCAGCAGCGCATAAAATCCGCCCCGCATGAAGCGTACCATATTTCTTGCCTGCATTTCTGCCTCTCTTTCTTCTGTCTCATGCTCGATCAGATAAAAGATCATATCAACCTGTAAATGAGAAAACCAGTGGATCGTATCTGCAGTAAATTCCGGCACTTCCTTATTACTGCTTTTTTCTCCGGCTCCTTCTCCGATCCCTTTCAGGATCAGCGCCGCAACTGCTTTCCCCTGGGCGTCGATCTGACCGATCAGCCGGTCAAAGAACGCAGCCACCGCCGGGTGATCTCTGTGGCTGAAAAGGATGGAACACACCAGCCTGTTCCGGTAATAATACCGCAGGAGCGCCAGAACTGCGTTGACATCCGCTTCCTCCCCTGCCGGATCCAGAAGCTCTCTGCCGGCAGATTCCCGCTCTCTCCTATAATGCTCCCCCATAACAGAATCAATATAATCCGTAACCGGCTTTATAACATTTTCAAAGAGATCGTCTTTATCCTTAAAGGAAGCATACAGAGCTCCCGTAGTCACACCCGCCCGGGTACAGATTCTCCGGAGGGATGATTTCTCAAACCCGTATTCGGCAAATTCTTCTGTGGCTGCTTTTAAGAGAGCCGCTCTTGTCTCTTCCGGTATATTTCCTGCTTTTCTTGACATCAGATCACCCCGCTGCGGACAATACCGTAAATAACATCGTTATTTATTTTATGCCGGATCTGGTGCTTTTGTCAATAAAACTTCTCGTTCTCCTAAAGCATAATGTCAGTCTCCCAGTGCCAGATGGATCATTTTGACCATTCCAAACCGGTCCGAGACATATATTCTTCCCAGCATAGGGATAAACATCGTATCTTCCACCGTACCAAATCCAGACATGATCCCGCCTCACTTTCTTCCAACCAGCATCATTATGCCCGCCCGGCGGTGTGAGCCAAATGCCTCTTTTGCAGTGTCAATAAGACGTACCTCATCATATCCCGGAGTTTCTGCGCAAACGCCTCCATATCCCCGTACATTCTCGGTTTCATGTCATCATTTAGGGCAAAGACGCCGCCCTTTCTCAGCACCCGCAGGGTCTCCATCAGCAGTTCCTGTTTATCAGCTCCGGTGATATTGTGGTAAACATAATTGCTCACCACAGCGTCAAAAGATCCATCCGGGAAATCCAGTTTATTGGCATCGCCATGCTGAAAAACACACTGGGGACCCACTCCTTCACTGACGACGTTTTTCTCGCAGAGCGCCTGACTGTAATTATAAACCGCAGCCCAGTAATCGATCCCGATCACCTTTGTCTCACGCCATGTCAGAGCTGCGCGGATGGACAATGCCCCGGAGCCGCAGCCCACATCCGTTGCCGCACCGGAATTGATACAATGTAACGATGCACCGGATACCCCATTAACGATGAACACACCACCCGTTTAACGATAGTGAACAGGTGCAGAAACAAATTTTAATAAAAAAAGAGCGTCCAGTAATTGAACGCTCAAATTGGAGAAAGGTTATACTTTACCGCAATCGGTGAGAATCATTCAGCGCCACTTCATCCAAGAAGCTTTCTCATATCTTCATCCGGGGTAGTAATCGGGCCGATGTTGTATTTTTCAATGAGCAGGTTCAGCACATTGGGAGAAATAAACGCCGGCAGCGTAGGACCGAGCAGAATATTCTTAATTCCAAGATGCAGAAGCGTCAGCAGGATGCAGACTGCTTTCTGTTCATACCAGGAAAGCACCATAGAGAGCGGCAGGTCGTTCACTTCGCACTCAAATGCATCTGCAAGCGCCAGGGCAACCTGGATTGCGCTGTAAGCATCGTTGCACTGTCCCATGTCCATGATACGTGGCAGGCCGTCAATGGTGCCCAGGTCAAGGTCATTGAAACGGTATTTTCCACAGGCCAGGGTGAGTACAATCGTATCCGGCGGCGTTTTCTTTACGAATTCTGTATAGTAATTCCGGCCGGGTCTTGCGCCGTCGCATCCTCCCACCAGGAAGAAATGCTTGATCTTGCCTGATTTTACCGCATCCACGACCTTGTCCGCTACAGAAAGCACCGCTCCGTGAGAAAAGCCGGTAGTGACTTTTGTGCCGCCGTTGATGCCTGTAAATTCCTGATCTTCTTTATAACCTCCTAACTGGAGCGCCTTTTCAATAACCGGCGTAAAATCCTTATTCTCGCCGATGTGGATGCATCCGGGATAGGACACCACCTCGGTGGTAAAGACTCTGTCCGCATAGCTCGGCTTCGGCGGCATCAGACAGTTAGTTGTAAATAGAACTGGTGCCGGGATGCTGGCAAACTCCTTTTGCTGATTTTGCCATGCGGTGCCAAAATTCCCCTTCAGATGGGCAAATTTTTTCAGTTCAGGATAGGCGTGCGCCGGCAGCATTTCTCCGTGGGTGTAAATATTGATACCTTTTCCTTCCGTCTGCTCAAGGAGCAGTTTCAAGTCATGCATATCATGGCCGGAAATGACAATAAAGGGTCCTTTCTCTACGGTAAGAGGGACTTCTGTGGGAGTCGGCATGCCAAAGGTTTCCGTATTTGCCTGATCCAGAAGCGCCATACATTTCAGATTGATTTCACCCACTTCCAGCACGATCGGAAGCAGCTCATCCGTATCCCAATCCATCCCGATGGCAAACAGGGCTTTGTAAAAGAAACGGTTTACTTCTTCGTCTGTATACCCCAGAACGGCGGCATGGTATGCGTAAGCCGCAACACCGCGGATCCCAAAGAGGATCAGAGACTTCAGGGAACGGATATCTTCATCCCCGTCCCAAAGAGAATCTATATCATAGTCGTCATTTCTTCCGCATGCGGACGCACAGTCAAGGCAGCGCGGCACAAGGCGGTCCTTTTCGGCATGGATACGGCTGGTCAGGGCGGATATGGTTTCATCATTGAAATTTACGTTGGTAATAGTTGTGAATAAGCCCTCCATCACCAGGGCGTCGGTCTCTTTTGTAACCTGATCTTCGTTTCCCTCCACGGCGCGGGCAAGACCCACCAAAGCCCCGGTCAGCTTATCCTGAAGCCGGGCGGTCCCGGATTTTTTGCCACATACGCCTGCATTCCTGGTGCAGCCGGTGCATCCAGCAGTCTGTTCACATTGAAAGCAGAACATTTTTGTGTTTTCCATATGTTTACTCCTCCATTCAGTCTAATATTTTTCCATCTGTTGAAATCGTTACAACACTCCAGGGGATAAATTTTCCGCTGGCCTGAAGCGCGGTTTTCACGGCGTGCTCTATGCCGCCGCAGCAGGGAACCTCCATCCGCACCACAGTGACGCTTTTGATGTTATTATTCGCAATGATCTGAGTCAGCTTTTCCGAATAATCCACATCATCAAGCTTGGGACATCCAATCAACGTGATATGGTTTCTGATAAAATCATTGTGGAAATTCCCGTAGGCGTAGGCGGTACAGTCTGCCGCAATCAGAAGATTCGCATTTTCAAAGTAAGGGGCATTTACTGGTGCCAACCTGATTTGTACCGGCCACTGTGACAACTGGCTGGTAGTGGAAGAGAGTGGTTCGGTCAGCTGAGCTTCCCGATGAATTGCTTTTGCATTCGTTCCGGGGCATCCACAAGGCAAAGGCATTTTTTGTTCCTTTGCCGCAAGGACAGCAGACTGGTCATATGCTGGGGCCTCTCTTTCCTCAAAGGTAATTGCACCCGTTGGGCAGGCGGGGAGGCAGTCACCAAGCCCGTCACAGTAATCTTCCCGAGTAAGCTTTGCTTTTCCGTCTACCATTTCAATTGCCCCTTCATGGCAGGCATCTGCGCAAAGTCCGCAGCCATTGCATTTTTCTTCGTCGATTCTAATAATTTTTCTTATCATCATTTATTCCTCACAAATTTCATATTGTCTTTAAATCCTGCGTTTCTATCCAGTTTTTCAAGACGGCAGCATGGTTAAACATCCTGTCTTTCGCTCCAAAAAGGAGAGTCACATTTCCGTGCTTTCTCTTATCTTGAATTGTATTTAAAAACGCTTTTGCATGTGGATTGGCGTCCAGTTCTGCAATATATCGTATAGAAAACTCTGCGAACCGTTCAATAGTGTGTCCAAACCATTTACGAAGTTCTGTGGATGGAGCGATGTCCTTTTCTCATAAATCAATCCTTATGTTTTCTTTTTTTACTCCTCTTGGCCAAAGACGGTCAACAAAAACACGGTAACCATCTTCCGGCTTCGGTGGATCATAAATACGCTTGCACAGTAATTCATTCTTATTGATTAATGTGTATACTTCTCTAACGCCTCCATTTGCTCTTGTTTCTGATAGGAATTCTACCCCTTCTAACATTGGTATTTTAGGCTTCCCTTGACATCCTTCCAAAATCGTCACGACTTTTCTTCCACCTTTTCAATCTTGAAAACGTTGATTACATCGCTGTCAGGACAGCAAAACCTTATTTCACCGTTTTTTGCTTTCGGGGGACACCCGCCGTAACGAAGAATGTCAATATAGGGAAACGCAACGTGCATCGCCATGGGGCAGAGTCTGCCGCGGTCATCATCATAATCAAATGTGTCTCCTGCTTTGTGTCCTCTATGACAAGAACAGTTACCTTTTTTCTCCACAAGGGTTATTTTGATTCTGGGCTTCATCCTTTTCACCTCCTGCTTACTTGACTTTCTGTGCTTATTATAATATAATGATTGCAACAAATATGTTGTTTTTACAACGGAAATGAGGTTTTTATGAAAGATGATATTCAAATTCTGAAAAAGACAGTGCTGTTTTCCGGTGTGAAAGAGAACGAGATTGACTCCATGCTCTCCTGCCTTCAAGCAAAAAAAGATAATTTCAAAAAAGGGGAGTTTGTACTAAACCAGGGGCAAAGGCTGGACAATATCATGATTCTTGCAAGAGGAAAGCTATACATCCAGCAGGATGATTACTGGGGCAATCGGAGTATTCTGAATATCATAAATCCGGGAGAAATGTTTGGAGAGTCTTATACTGCGCCCGAAAGCGGCGCTGTCATGAACGATGTCATGGCTGTAGAAGACAGCGAGGTAATCTTCTTTGATGTGAAAAAGATATTGACCATTTGTTCTGCTGCCTGTCAGTTTCACACTACAGTTTTGCAAAACCTGTTCTTTGCAATTTCGGAAAGAAATAGAAATCTTGTACGGAAGCTGGGCTACCTGTCGAAGCGCACTACCCGTGAAAAACTGATTGCTTATCTTTCCGATGAGGCAAAACGCCAAAATAGCAGCAGTTTTTTCATTCCTTTTAACCGTCAGCAACTTGCGGATTTTCTGTCAGTTGATCGAAGCGCCATGTCTAATGAACTGGGAAAAATGAAGAATGAAGGAATGATCGAGTTTCAAAAAAATCATTTTATTCTGCTGTAAAATAGTAAAAGTATCTTGCCAAATTTTCTTCACCGGACAATGGTAAAATTCATTGGCATACAAGAAGTAAACCTATGTCGCAAAAAATATAACCACACAGACAATCCACATTCTTATTGCCCCTGTATCTCCGTCCCATCTTTAAAAGTCACCCGGATATCCTTCTCGCTGTTCACCGTCATGAAATCCACCAGGCTCGACCATAGCCGCTCGTCAAATTCTACAATCGGCTCCTGCGCCTCCACTGTATGGAGGAACTGCTCCAGCAGCTTTTTACGGTCGGCTTTGTCAGCAACCGCCTGGGTGACCTCATCAAACTGCGCCTTGACTGCCTCATAGCGGCTGACCAGCCCGTTGTAACGCTCGGTATACTCGTCCTGATCAAGGGCGACACGGGCGTTCTCCGTCACGCACCGCTCTACCAGCCCCACCACAACCTCCAGTTCTTCCTTCAATTCACTCTGCCGCTTTTCCAGTTCTGTGCTGTCACACAGCACGGCGATAACCATCTGCACATTAGCAGATAATTCTTCCTTCTCTGAGAGCAGGACATTGACCGCCCGGACGAAGGCATCTTTGACTTGCTCCTCCGTGACATGGGGCGTACCGCAGGGCTTGCCGCCTTTGTACTTGTG
>JAHZHF010000033.1 GCA_019420405.1 Clostridiales bacterium | reverse complement strand
CTCATAGGACTGCACGATTGAAAAATCATGCAAGCATGATTTTCTCTCACATACAGCCCTATGGCTGAACTGTTATAAAAAATGTAGAAGGAGAATGAAATAGAAGATGAAGGATTATATTGTGAGGGCGACTGCCGCGGGGGCTCAGATCCGCGCGTTTGCTGCAGTGACGACAGAACTTACGGAGGAGGCAAGGCAGCGGCACGGGACAAGTCCGGTGGCCACAGCGGCGCTGGGGCGTCTCATGACAGGTGCGGTGATGATGGGGAGCATGATGAAGAACCCGACAGATATGCTGACGATACAGATCAAATGCTCCGGTCCCATCGGAGGACTGACCGTGACCGCGGACAGCCAGGGAAGTGTGAAGGGATATGTATACGAACCGGAGGTGATGCTCCCGGCGAAGAACGGGAAGCTGGATGTAGGCGGAGCCTTAGGCCAGGGGGTGATGACCGTGATCAAGGATATGGGACTGAAAGAGCCGTATTCCGGACAGACGATCCTGCAGACCGGAGAGATCGCGGAGGATCTGACTTATTACTTTGCCACATCAGAGCAGGTTCCCTCTTCGGTGGGCCTGGGCGTGCTCATGGAGAAGGATAACACGGTCCGGTGCGCCGGAGGCTTTATCGTGCAGGTGATGCCTTTTATCGAGGACGATGTGTTAAACCGTCTGGAGCAGAATATTCAGAATATCCAGTCCGTAACCTCCATGCTGGACAATGGCCATACGCCGGAAGAGATGCTCTCTCAGGTGCTGGAAGGGCTTGATCTGGAGATCACGGATACGATGCCTGCAAAGTTCTCCTGCAACTGTTCAAAGGAGAGGATAGAGAAAGCGATCATCAGCGTCGGGAAGAAGGAGATTCAGTCCATGATCGACGACGGGAAAGAGATCGAGGTCAAATGCCATTTCTGCAATACGGCTTACACATATTCTGTAGAAGAACTTAAGGAACTGCTGAAAAAGAGCAGATAATATAAGCGGGAAAAGGAGAGAGGTTTAAATGAGACATGGATTCGTAAAGGCTGCCGCCGCTACGCCGGATATCCGGGTCGCGGATGTGGATTTTAATACGGAGAAAATATGCGAGGCGATCGGGAAGGCATGTGAAAACGGGGCAAAGATTATCGTGTTTCCGGAGCTGTGTATAACAGGATATACATGTGGCGATCTCTTTACCCAGGACGTGCTCTTAAAAGCGGCCGGGGACGCAGTTCTGAAAATTGCAGAATATACGGCGGATAAGGACATCCTTGCCTTTGTGGGGACGCCGCTTTCTGTGGGCGGAAAGCTGTACAACACGGCTGCTGCGCTCAACCGGGGGAAAGTGATCGGGTTTACGACAAAGACATTTCTGCCCAATTATGCGGAGTTTTATGAGATGCGCCAGTTCACCCCCGGGCCGGAGCAGGCGGGGTACATCCGTTTCGCAGGGGAGGAGGTTCCTTTCGGCCCGTGCCTTCTGTTCCAGGATAGGAAGATGGATGATCTGGTCGTGGCCGCAGAGATCTGTGAGGACGTGTGGTCGCCGGTGCCGCCCAGCATACAGGCGGCGGTGAACGGGGCGACAGTGATCGTCAACTGTTCGGCCAGCGACGAGACGATCGGGAAGGATTCATACAGAAGAGAACTGATCTCCGGACAGTCCGCGCGTCTGATCGCGGGATATGTGTACGCAAACGCAGGCGAGGGAGAATCAACCACAGACGTGGTGTTTGGCGGACATAATATTATCGCGGAGAACGGTGCGATTTTGAATCAGTCAAAGAGATATACAAATGAGATCACTTATTCAGAGTTTGACCTCCAGCGGATCATCAGCGAGAGAAGGAAGAATACGACATTTCAGAGCATCCCATCCGGTTCTCTGATCCGGATTCCCTTTTCGGTGGAGAATGAAGAAACCGTGCTGACAAGACATTTTCCGAGGCGGCCTTTTGTTCCGGCGGACGAGAGACAGCGGGCACAGCGGTGCGAGGAGATTCTGACAATCCAGGCCATGGGGCTTAAGAAGCGTCTGGATCACACGCACGCGAAGACAGCGGTTGTGGGAATCTCAGGCGGACTGGATTCTACACTGGCGCTTCTTGTTACTGCCCGGGCGTTCGACATGCTGGGCCGGGATAAAAAAGACATTATCGCGGTGACCATGCCCTGTTTCGGGACAACGGACAGGACATACAACAATGCCTGCGAGATGACGAAAAAGACGGGGGCCACTCTGAAAGAGGTGCCGATTGCCGAAGCGGTGAATATTCACTTCCGGGATATCGGTCAGGACCCGGAAAACCACGATGTGACATATGAGAATTCTCAGGCGAGAGAACGGACGCAGGTTCTCATGGACATTGCCAACCGGACGGGCGGTATGGTGATCGGTACCGGGGACATGTCCGAGCTCGCGCTCGGGTGGGCAACTTATAACGGGGATCATATGTCCATGTATGGGGTGAACGCGTCCGTGCCAAAGACGCTGGTTCGTCATCTTGTGAAATATGCAGCGGACGAGACTGCTGATGAAGAACTGAAAAGGGTGCTCTATGACGTGCTGGACACTCCGGTAAGTCCGGAGCTGCTTCCCCCGAAAGACGGGGATATCGCGCAGAAGACAGAGGATCTGGTCGGGCCTTATGAACTCCATGACTTCTTCTTATACTATATGCTCCGGTTCGGGTATGAGCCGGCGAAGATCTTCCGGCTGGCAGTCAGAGCCTTTGAGGGAGAGTACGACAGCATCGTGATCATGAAATGGCTGAAAACATTCTGCAGGAGATTCTTCTCCCAGCAGTTTAAACGCTCCTGTCTGCCCGACGGCCCCAAGGTGGGAACCGTGGCCCTCTCTCCGAGAGGAGACTGGCGGATGCCCAGCGATGCTTGCGTGGCTGTATGGATGAAGGAGCTTGAAGAGCTGGAAATATAGAAATATAACAGAAGGAGGATTACGGCAATATGAAACTGATTAATACAGAAGATGCGGTGGGAAGCGTGCTCTGTCATGATATCACTCAGATTATACCCGGAGTGACGAAAGGCCCGGTGTTCCGCAAAGGACATGTAGTGAGAGAAGAAGATATTCCTGTCCTTCTCTCTGTCGGGAAGGAACATCTCTATGTCTGGGAGAAACAGGAAGGGATGCTTCACGAAAATGATGCGGCAGAGGTACTCCGTGAGGTCTGCCAGGGCGAGTATATGAAGGCTTCCGAGGCAAAGGAAGGGAAGATCGAACTGACCGCAGAACAGGACGGACTTCTTAAGATCAACAGAGAAAAACTAAATGCCGTAAATGCGATGGGACAGATGGTGCTGGCGTCGCGGCATGGAAATTTTGCGGTAAAGAAAGGCGATAAGATCGTAGGAATGCGCGTCGTACCGCTTGTGATCGAAGAGCAGAAGATGAACCGTGTCAGGGAAATCTGCGGGGATGAACCGGTCTTTCAGCTCCTTCCGTTTCAGAAGTTGAAAGCCGGGATCGTGACTACGGGAAGCGAAGTGTACCACGGAAGAATTGAGGATAAATTCACCCCTGTTGTGGCCGGAAAATTAGAAGAGTGCGGTATCGAAGTGATGGGAAACGTGGTCTGTGACGATAACGCGGACATGGTCACCGAAGCGATCACCGGATGGATCGAAAAAGGAGCTCAAATCGTCGTATGTACCGGAGGAATGAGCGTAGATCCCGACGACAGAACGCCCCTTGCGATCCGGAACGCTGCGGATGAGGTGATCACATACGGCGCTCCCGTGCTCCCGGGCGCCATGTTTATGCTGGCGTATAAAAAGCAGGAGAACGGCGCGGATATCCCGGTGATGGGACTGCCCGGGTGCGTAATGTACTCAAAGAGAACGATCTTCGACCTGGTGCTGCCGAGGGTGGCGGCGGGAGAAAAACTCTGCGCGGAGGATTTCCATGTGCTGGGAGAAGGCGGAATGTGCCTGAACTGTGAGGTATGCACATTCCCGAACTGCGGATTCGGGAAATGAGAAAAGAATAATAGACAGAAAAAACAGAGCACACTCGATTTTATTATTGATATCCCCATATATGTTGTGATATAATCGTGATAATGCCCAAGGTATAAGATAAAATAGAATGGAAGGGAATGAGTATGAGTTTTATATCATATCTGATCAATGGATTGAGCCTGGGAAGTGTCTATGCGATCATCGCCCTTGGTTATACCATGGTATATGGTATCGCAAAGATGCTGAATTTTGCTCATGGAGATGTCATTATGATCGGGGCCTATGTGGCGCTGATGTCGATGACGCAGGCCGGGATGCCGCCGGCTGCTGCAGTAGTGGTGGCTGTTGTTGCGTGTACGCTGCTCGGAATGCTGATCGAGCGGGTTGCATATAAGCCGCTGAGAAATGCGTCCTCATCGCTGGCGGTGCTGATTACGGCAATCGGTGTCAGCTATCTTTTACAGAATATTGCGCTTCTGGTGTTTGGTGCCAATGCGCAGACGTTCCCGTCGGTGATTAAGTGGAGCGGAATTTCGCTTGCCGGTGGAAAATTAAACATTTCAGGAGAAACGATTGTGACGATTGCGGCCTGCCTGGTTATCATGGTAGTGCTGGTTTTATTCGTACAGAAGAGTAAGCCCGGACAGGCGATGCGCGCGGTTTCTGAAGATAAGGGCGCAGCGCAGCTTATGGGAATCAATGTGAACGGAACGATTGCGCTGACATTTGCGATCGGGTCCGCTCTGGCAGCGATTGCCGGAGTGCTCCTCTGTTCTGCATATCCGAGCCTGACGCCGTATACCGGAGCGATGCCTGGTATCAAGGCGTTCGTGGCGGCAGTATTCGGCGGAATCGGTTCGATCCCCGGAGCGTTTATCGGAGGCCTGCTTCTCGGTGTGATCGAGATCATGGGAAGGGCTTACACGATGTCACAGCTCGCGGATGCAATCGTATTTGCAGTGCTGATTGTAGTGCTGCTTGTGAAACCTACAGGGCTTTTGGGCAAGAAGATTCAGGAGAAAGTGTAGGTGGATGATATGAACAGGCTGAAGAAAATGAATAAAACAACAAGAAGCAGTCTGATTACATACGGGATCGCGATAGCGGCCTTTGTCATCATGCAGATCCTGATCAGCTCGGGGAATATATCAAGCCTTCTGGAAGGCCTGATGGTGCCTCTGTGTACTTATGTGATCCTGGCGGTTTCCTTAAATCTTGTAGTAGGTATCCTCGGCGAGCTCAGTCTCGGGCACGCGGGATTCATGTGCGTGGGTGCTTTTGCAAGTGCGTTTTTCTCAAAATGTATGAGAGATGTGATCACGTCCGAAGGGCTGAGGTTTTTCCTGGCGCTCCTGATCGGCGTCGTGGTGGCGGCGGTCTTCGGTATCCTGATCGGAATTCCGGTTCTGCGTCTGAAAGGAGACTACCTTGCTATCGTTACACTGGCGTTTGGCGAGATTATCAAAAACCTGGTGAATGTACTTTATATCGGAAAAGATTCCAACGGCTTCCATTTCTCTACGAAAGATGTTATGTCGCTTAATATGGAGACGGATGGCGTGGTAATTGTAAACGGTCCTCAGGGAATCACTGGAACCCCGCAGAATTCTACATTCCTCATTGGATTTATCCTGGTGATGATCACGCTGTTTGTTGTGATGAATCTGGTGAATTCCAGGGATGGAAGAGCGATCATGGCGATCCGTGACAACCGGATTGCAGCGGAGTCAATCGGAATCAATATCACAAAATATAAGCTGATGGCATTTGCGATCTCTGCGGCCATGGCCGGGGCAGCGGGTGTTCTCTATGCCCACAACCTGTCTACGCTTACCGCGACGACGAACAACTTCGGCTACAACCAGTCCATCATGATCCTCGTGTTCGTTGTTCTGGGCGGCATCGGAAGTATACGTGGTTCTATGATTGCAGCAGTGATCCTGACACTTCTCCCGGAGATGCTCCGCGGACTGTCAGATTACCGTATGCTGATCTATGCGATCGTGCTGATTGTGATGATGCTCTTCAACTGGGCGCCGAAGGCGATTGAGTGGAGAGAGAAGAACTTCTCCTTCCTGAGATTGAGAAAGAAAAAGGAGGCTGTGAAATAATGGCATTACTGGATGTAAAAAATCTTGGTATTTCATTTGGCGGTCTCCGCGCGGTGAACGCATTTGACATATCAATTGAAAAAGAAGAGCTGTACGGTCTGATCGGGCCGAACGGAGCCGGAAAGACGACGGTGTTTAATCTTTTGACAGGCGTCTATAAACCGGATACAGGAAAGGTGATCCTGGACGGACAGGATATTACGGGGAAGAAAACCATTGATATCAGTAAGGCCGGCATAGCGAGAACATTCCAGAATATCCGCCTTTTTAAGAAATTAAGTGTTCTGGACAACGTAAAGGCCGGGCTTCATAACAAGCATCACTATTCCACGGTAGAAGGAATCTTGAGGCTTCCGAATTACCGTAAAGTGGAAAAAGAGATGAACGAGCAGGCTATGGAGCTTCTCAAAGTGTTTAACATGGAGAAAGTGGCACATGTGGAAGCGGCGAACCTGCCCTACGGGCAGCAGAGACGGCTGGAGATCGCGAGGGCTCTGGCCACGGAGCCGAAGCTGCTTCTCCTTGACGAGCCTGCGGCGGGCATGAACCCGAACGAGACGGGTGAGCTGATGGATATGATCCGCTTCGTGCGCGAGAATTTCCATATGACGATCCTTCTGATCGAACATGACATGAAACTGGTGAGCGGAATCTGCGAGCGTCTGACCGTGCTGAATTTCGGAGAAGTTCTGGCACAGGGAAAGACTGCGGATGTACTGAATGACCCGCAGGTTATCACAGCATATCTGGGAGAATAGGAGGAGCGTTAATTATGGCAATGCTTGAAGTGAAAGATCTGGAAGTGTATTATGGCGTGATCCAGGCTATCAAGGGGATTTCCTTCCATGTAGATAAAGGGGAAGTCATCGCTCTGATCGGTGCGAACGGCGCAGGTAAGACGACGACCCTGCACACTGTCACCGGACTATTGAGTCCCAAGAAGGGACATGTGATGTTCGAGGGAAAGGATATCACAAAAGTTCCGGCGCATAAGATTGTGTCTATGGGAATGGCGCATGTGCCGGAGGGACGGCGTGTATTTGCTGAACTGAGCGTATATGAGAACCTGAAAATGGGCGCTTATACGAGGAAAGATAAGGCTGAGATCGAAGAGAGCCTGAACAATGTGTATAAAAGATTTCCGCGGCTGGAGGAGAGGAAGAACCAGATGGCGGGAACGTTAAGCGGCGGGGAGCAGCAGATGCTCGCCATGGGGCGCGCGCTGATGTCGAGGCCGAAGATCATCCTGATGGATGAGCCTTCCATGGGGCTGTCGCCGATCATGGTAAACGAGATCTTTGATATTATCCGTTCCGTAAGTGAGAGCGGCACCACAGTCCTGCTTGTGGAGCAGAACGCGAAGAAGGCGCTCTCCATTGCAGACCGTGCCTATGTCCTTGAGACAGGAAATATCGTTCTCGAAGGAAACGCAAAAGATCTGCTGGAGGACGATTCGATCAAGAAGGCATATCTGGGAGAATAGGAGGCGCGGCTTTATGAAAAATATCGTGATTACAATCGCAAGACAGTACGGAAGCGGCGGAAAGACGATCGGCGCGATGCTGGCCAAAGATCTGGGGATCAACTGCTACAGCAGGGAGATCCTGCGGATGGCTTCGGAGGACAGCGGGATCAATGAGCGGCTTTTCGGCATGTCGGATGAGAAAGTCCGTCGTGCCGGATGGTTCCACCTGTTGAGCCGACCCTATGAAGGCGAACTGCTTCCGCCGGAAGACCGGGAATTTACATCCGATGACAACCTGTTTAATTATCAGGCAAAGATCATCAAAGAACTGGCAGCGAAAGAGTCCTGCGTAATCATCGGACGGTGTGCGGATTACGTGCTCCGGGATTATCCGAATGTGATGAGCGTCTTTGTCCATGCAGACCGGAAGTTCTGTCTTGACCGGGCCATGGAGCGCCACAGTATGAGCGAGAAAGAGATGCAGAAGTATATCGAGCGGACAGATAATTTCCGCGGAGATTTCTACCGCTACCACACAGGACACGAGTGGGCGGATGCGAGAAACTACGATCTGTGCTTAAACAGCGGCAGGCTCGGGTTCGAGAAGTGTGTGGAAGAGATTAGGTCGTATATGAAGATCCGGTTCGGATTGTAAGAGTATAAATGAGATAATATAAAAAGATGTGAGAACAAAAGAAGACCGTGTTACATACCGGACGCTGTGCGCCGGTGTGTAACACGGTTCTTTTTATACCAGTTTTTTGTCCGCAGGACGCGGCAGAGTACAACTGCTTCTCTGGATCAGCGTAGGCGGATAGCGGTAGTCCTGGTGAGGACGTTTGGGTTCATTGATCCGGTCGATCAGAAGTTCACATGCCCGTCGTCCGAGCAGCTCTGTCGGCTGGTGGATTGTCGTAAGGGGCACTGAACAAAGGTGGGCGATAGAGCTGTCATCATATCCGACAAGCGACAAATCATCCGGAATCGAGATGCCGCATTCAGAAGCAGCACGCTGTACACCAAGCGCAATCTGATCGCTGAATGCAAAAATAGCAGTGACATTCTGCTTGAAAAGCTCCAGGGCACCCTGATAACCGGTTTCAATCAGGTATAGTCCTTCATAAATCAGAGAAGGATCAAAAGCAATCCCGTGGGAAGACAAGACTTCCTTGTAACCGGCAAGCCGATGCTTGGAACCGTAGTCAGTGAGCGAGCCGGTAATGCACCCGATCCGGGTGTGCCCAAGCCTGATCAGATAGTCTGTAGCCAGAGAACCGCCAAGCTGATGATCCGCTGCGATATAATCGTGATAGACGTCATGAATAGCACGGTCAAGAATCACATAGGGGGTATCGCAGGAGTTTAATTTTTCCTGAAGCGCATGCAGCTGCTCGGGGATCGCATTAATCGTTTCCGGTGGCTGCAGGATAAACCCGTCGATGCGTTTGCCTTCCAGCAGATCAATATTATTTACGCAGCGCTGTACCTGTCCGTCACAATTACAGATCAGCAGGCTGTACTCGTGGAGGCGGGCGTTTCGTTAGACACTGACCGCCAGTTCGGAATAAAATGGATTGAGCATATCAGCATAGATCAGCCCAATCGTATGAGTTTTTTTTGTAACCAGTGACACAGCAACCTGGTTGGGAACATAATGCATCTGCTCGGCAATCTGTCGAACCCGCAGTTTTGTCTCTTCTGAAATGCGGTTTTCTTTTCCGCGAAGTACCAGTGAAACAGTGGAAGCGGACACATTGGCTGCCTGAGCGATGTCGCGAATAGTACAAGCCAAAACACAGCCTCCTTCAGATACACAGTATCCATTAAAATAATGTGTATGCCGCCGAAATTCAGCAGCATATGTTTGCAGCTATTATAACAGGAAAATGTACATGACGCAATATAGATTTCCAGTAAAATGCAAAAAAACAATGATAAAACGATTTAGCAAGCGCTGATGCAAAATAAAAATTAAGCAATTTGCATAAAAAATCAAAATAAAAATGTATAGTTTTGCTGAAAATGCACATGAAATATTGACAAGAGACCGAGATGGTGATAATTTATAGACATCGAAACCGAAACAAAAAGGGTGTTTTCGGAACATGCAAAAACGTTTTAGCAAAAAGGAGGATTGTAGTTATGAAGAAAAAAGTGTTAAGTATGCTGCTGGTTCTTTCCATGTGTGTCGGAATGCTTGCTGGCTGTGGAAGCGGCGGAAGTGACAGCGGCGGCAGCAGCGATGGCGGCGAAGACAGTGCGGACGGCGATACAGTAGAACTGTCCATGTGGTTCTGGGGCGCTACATCGGAGCAGCAGGAAGCGATGAACGAGCATCTGGTTGACAAGTTTAATGAGGAACATCCGGGATTTAATCTGACGGTGGAGTACCGTTCGTCCGTAAACAAAGATATGGCGGTAGCACTGTCAGCGGATGAGGGACCGGATATTATTTATGAGTCATCTCCTTCACTTGCACTGACTTATATTCAGGCAGGTAAATATGCAAACCTGGATGAATATGCCGAGAAGTATGGCTGGGAAGATAAGATTTTGGGATGTATGTATGATTCCGGCGTATACGACGGCTCTTTGTACTTCCTTCCCATGGGCCTGAATGTAATCGGTATGGTTTATAACAAACAGGTTCTGGAAGAAAACAACTGGGAAGTGCCGACGACAGTTGATGAGCTTACGGCGATTATGGATGAGGCAATGGAGAAGGGCATGTATGCTTCCGTAACAGGAAGTAAGGGATGGCAGCAGACGAACGAGGACTACACCTCTCTGTTCCTGAATTCATTTGCGGGAGCTGACAATGTCTACAAAGCGCTGACAGATCAGATTCCGTGGACAGACCAGTCGCTTGTTGATGCGATCCAGACATCCGCAGACTGGTATCAGAAAGGTTATCTTGGAACTGACTATCTGTCCCTTGACTGGGCGGATTCCGCAGCGCTGCTTGCATCCGGAAGAGCTCCATTCTACTTCGGACCTATGAAGTTTATCCAGAACCTGATGGACTATGCTGACCAGGATCTCTTCGGATTTACCGCATTCCCGGCAGTGGATGAAAATACACCGGCTGTTTATACGGTAGGTGCGACAGGGCTTCTTGCAATTAATGAAAAGTCAGAATACAAGGATGAGTGTGCAGAATTCCTGAATATGATGATGACGAACGAGTTTGTAGAAGGCATGGCAGTTGACTGGCCGGGATACTGGGCTGTACCGCTGACAACGCTGGGCGATATTGATATGGAACAGTTCAGCGGCCTGCCGAAGATGTTCATGGAAGGAATTGCCGAGGCTTGTACTGCAATTGATGAAGGTAATTTCGGATACTATAATTCTTCCTATATGCCGGCAGAGTCATTTGATCTGATGTACAAGGTGGATTCCGTCTGGCTTGGAGAGAAGGATGCGCAGACGTTTATGCAGGAAATCGACGATGCGTTCCAGGGAGAGTATGATGCCGGGGCTGTTCCGATTTGTCCGGCACCATCAGGAGAATAGAATTTTTAACCAGGTGATTTTTTAATCAGGTGATTTTTAAATCCTTGTGGCGGTGGCCGCATTGCAGGTCACCGCTATCTTTATACCTAACTTTATACCTGAATGACCCTTACTTATGCGTAAATAATGAAAAGAGGTGGCGTTTGAATGTCCTTCATACGGATGAAGAAAAAAATACCTTACTATCTGTTGATGGCGCCAGCAGTTATTTTGAGTACCTGTGTGATACTGATTCCGTCTATTACAACGATTATTTCTTCGTTTACAGACTGGAACGGCATATCAGATGATATGAATTTCATCGGTCTGCAGAACTATCAGGAGCTTCTTGGAGACAGTGTTTTCCGACAGGCTCTGGGCAATAACTGCAAGTGGATGGTGATCTATCTGATCGTACCTGTGACGATTGCCATGATTGCGGCTGTCTGCCTGCTGAAACAAAAGAAGAGAAGCGGACTGTTCCAGGTGATGTTTTTGTTCCCATATGTAATTGCGCCGATCGCGAATGCGCTGATCTGGCTGAATATGATCTACAGCCCGCTTACAGGACTGGTAGGTTTTATGAAAAATGTGTTCGGAATCAGCTGGATGGCATCACCCCTGACACAGCCGAGTACCGCACTGCTCGGAGTGGCAACAGCAGATATCTGGCATTATTGGGGATATCTGGCAGTGGTATTTTTCTCGGCACTGCGCCAGACTCCGACAGATTACGTGGAGGCGGCTACCATGGACGGATGCAACGGATGGCAGCTCTTCCGGTATATTTATTTCCCGAGTATGCTTCCTACATTTAAGATGATGATGGTTCTGATCGTTATTCAGTCCTTCCTGCAGTTTGACTATGTATACCTTCTGACATCCGGCGGACCGGCTCATGCGACGGAGATGCTCGGAACACTGACATACAATTATGCGTTCAGCCTGTTCCAGTTCGGAAAGTCCGCGGCAATCGCTGTGATGATGTCACTGCTGGGGCTGGTTGCATCAATCGCATATGCGAGAATGAGCCGCAACGAAGCATAGGAAGGAGGAAACAAGATGAAAAAGAAAAAGACGTCTGTTTTAGCAGTTATTATATTGATTCTCCTCGCAGTGATTTGTATGCTGCCTATGCTGATGGTGCTGCTTAACAGCTTTAAGACTCATGTAGATATCATCATGAATCCTCTGTCCATCAAGTTTTCGGCAGGACTTGAAAACTATGTCAAGGCATGGCAGGATGGCAATTTTGGCCGCAGTATTTTGAACAGTATTGTTTACACAGGCTGCACGGTGATTATAGTGCTTGTGTTCGCTTCTCTTGCAGCGTATGTGATCGGCGGCCGCAAGGTGCGGGGGACTTCTGTGGTACACGGATATTTCCTGATCACGATGACCATGCCTGTATATCTGTTTCTTGTGCCGCTGTATCGTGTGTACGCGAAGATGGGCTGGCTTGGAAATCATGTGGCTGTATCGTTTATACTTGCGGCTACCTCCCTTCCACTGGCGATTTCGCTCCTCCGCGCGTTCTTTATGGCAATACCGAATGAACTGGAGGAGGCGGCCCGTATTGACGGCGCGGGAACTCTACAGGTGATCAGGCATATCATACTGCCGCTTTTGTCACCGGGGCTTGTGACAGTAGGAATTATTACCGGGCTGAACTCCTGGAATGAATTCCTTGTGTCATCTACTTTCCTGACAGGGGAAAAGAATTTTACGGCGATGCTGTCACTGATGTCCTTAAACGGAACAAATACGGCAAACCAGGGAACCAATATGGCTGCAACGGTAATTATTGTTGCACCGATTATTATTTTCTTTGTAATCATGCAGAAGCAGTTTGTGGAAGGCATGGTAAGCGGAGCGGTGAAAGGATAGCAGGCTATGGGATTATCAACAAAATATAAGAATAAAATATATGCCGGTGTACTGGGAAAAATGATCGGAGTATATCTGGGCAGGCCAGTAGAGGGATGGCCTTATCAGTCGATTCGGGAACGGTTTGGAGAAATTCCTTATTACGTTCACGAGGAACTTGATCTTCCGCTGATTGTGGCGGATGATGATCTGTCCGGTACGTTCGCTTTTTTCCGGGCGATGGAGGACAATGGATTTAAAAGGGAACTGACAGCAGAAGATATCGGGAAAACATGGCTCAACTATATTATCGAAAACCGGTCGATTCTCTGGTGGGGAGGTATGGGAAATTCTACAGAGCATACGGCTTATCTTAACCTGAAACGGGGAATTCCGGCGCCGGAGAGCGGCTCCATGGCGCAGAACGGTCCGGTACTCTCCCAGCAGATCGGAGCTCAGATTTTCATGGATGCATATGCAATGATGAGTCCGGGTGATCCGGAATATGCAGATTATCTTGTACGTGCCTGCGCAGGGGTATCGCATGATGGGATAGCTGTGGATGCGGCAGGATTTTTAGGGGCGATGGAGGCCGCGGCTTTTGATGAGAGCAGTCTGGAGAAGCTGTTTGAGCAGAACATCCGGTTTATACGGACCGAAGAACTGAAAAGCCTTGTCCATGACGTGAGAAATATATGCAGTGCTGAGCATGACTGGAGAAAGGTACGGGAGAGACTGGATGAAAAGTACGGATATCATATTTATCCGGGGCCGTGCCATATGGTTCCGAATCATGCCATGGTACTGGCGGCTCTCCTGTGTGCGGGAGATGATTTCCCGGAATCTGTAAAAATCGCTGCATCTGCAGCCTGGGATACTGACTGCAATGCAGGAAATGTGGGATGTTTAAACGGGATTCGTCTGGGGCTTGAGGGAATGGAAAAAGGACCGGATTTCCGCGGGCCTGTTGCAGACCGGCTTCTGGTGATCACATCGGACGGCGGCGAGGGGATCTCGGATGCAGTGAAAGAAACACGGAGAATCGTTCGTGCTGCAGAAGCAGTACGGGGGATGGAGAGAGAAGAAGGCAAAGAACGTTTCGCTTTTGAATATCCCGGAAGTGTACAGGGCTTTACCTCCTGTCCATATGTGGAACATCCGAAATGCACACCGAAGATATCAAATGGGAACGAAACAGGGCTTGGCAGCGGGCTCAGGCTGACATTTGATACGCTGGCGGAAGGGGCGAATGCCTGTGTCAGCGTGGCGACATTCCTGGATATTCATGAGGAGTACCGGAATTATGAGACCTATGTTTCTCCAACGCTTTATACCGGACAGGAGGTTACAATTCGGGCCATGTATATTGCGGAAGAAATAATTTCCGGGAATGGGCCGAAAATGCGGCCATACATCTGGTATACGGACAGGGATAACAAACTGATCAAGCTGGATGGAGAATGGATACGGTTAAATCCTGAAGAGGTGGAAATAAAGTGGCTGATCCCGGACAATGGGGGCCTTCCGGTTCTCAGATTTGGCCTGGAGTTCTCATCTGAAAAGCGGTTCCGCGGAGATGTGATCATACGCAGCGTTGACTGGAGTAATACTCCTCTGCTTCTGGAGCAGAAGGGGATCATGATGAAAGATATGTGGGATACGGATCCGTTCTGGGCGAAGATGTTTGTGGCAAGTGCGAAGAACTTTTCGCCGAACCTGAACTGTACTTACTGTATCAGCCACGATGAACCGGGAGGACTGGCGACGGTTGGAACAAGAGATTTTACGGACTATACGGTTTCGTCAACACTGAAATTCAGTCTGCACAAAAGAGGCGGCCTGGCGGCAAGAAGTGTCGGACATCGCAGATACTATGCGGCCGTAGTTTCCGGGGGAAATAAATTCCAGATTATCAAACACAGGGACGACGAGGAGATTGTTCTTGCTGAAAGCCGGGTGGAGTACGCTCAGTTCGAAAAATACCCGATGAGTCTGACGGTGTGCGGAAATAAACTGGAGGCTTCCTTTGGTGGAGTGATGATCCGCGCTGAGGATCAGAATGATCCTTATCTGTGCGGGGCAGCCGGATATCTGGTGGACGAGGGGGCTGTATTTATCGACGGATTCCGGCTGGAGAGAAACTCTGGCGTGAAAGGTTAGAAAGCTGAGGTGTTGGGAATATGGATTATGTGATTGCAACGACGGTTTCTACCGACGAGGTTCATCTGGCCGACGGCACAGTATTTGAGAATCAGCCGGGAAGTGCGGGATTCTATGCACTGGCAGGAGTGCGTGTGTTCACGGAACGGGTAACAGTGTGCGGTGGAATCGGACCGGAATATCTGATGCGGCATGGAAAGTGGTATCGGGAAAACCGGGTATCCACAGAGGGACTGGTTGTGAGATCTGATGTATCTCCGGTTACGGTGATTCACTATTTTCCTGACGGCAGCCGCACAGATGAGCCTAACATAGGGCTTAAGGAGTTTCGGGATCTCGATCCGACGATTGACGAAGTGTTCCGCTGTTGCGACAGGAATACAAAAGGAGTTTATGTATTTAAGGCTCTGGAAAAAGAGTACCTGGAAGCGTTGATTAAAGGACGTGAACGTTTCGGCTATAAACTGATGTGGGAAATTTCCGAAGATGCATGCAGACCGGAAAATATAGGGATAATTGAGAGTTATTTGAAGGAGATAGATGTGTTTTCTATTAACCGGGGAGAAGCGAAAATGCTGTACGGAACAGACGATGAGCGGGAAGCAGAGGAAAGACTTCTCAAGGCTTCGCCGAACTGGGTATTTTTCCGTAGAGGCTCTGAGGGAGCGCATATGCTTTTTAACGGCAGGAGTTATGAATGTCCGAGTATATCAGGGATTTCCGTTGTTGACACGACAGGCGGAGGGAACAGTTCGTCAGGTGCAGTGCTGTACGCCTGCTGTGAAGGGTTCGACCCTCAGATGGCAGGATGCATGGGATCAGCGGCAGCGGCGGAGATAATCGCGCAGTTCGGAGTACCGGAATTGTTCACCGGGGAGATGAAAGAGCGCGCAATGGCGCGGGCTAGAGCATGTAAGGAGGAGATAAGAGATGAGTAAATTTGAGAATGCAATGCTGCGGCAGGTATTGAGCGTGCCTGACCTGCTGGAGGAGGTTTATCCGGATGTAGAACCGCAGGTGCGGTATGTGATGACGACTCCTGAAATCTATTCTGTAAAGAAAGTGGTTCTGACAAGCTGCGGAGACGGATGGGCCGCATGCCTTGCTGCGAAACGTGCGTTTGAAAGTTTTCTGCAAATTCCGATTGAAACGGTGGAACCCCTTTCCCTGGCACGGTATTATCAGATGAAATGGGTGGGAGAGTCTCCCTGTGACCCTCTGGTGATCGCTGTGAGTAATTCCGGCCAGGTGACGCGTGTTGTGGAGGCTGTGGAACGGATGAGAGCGCACAATGCCATGACGATCGCAGTCACATCAAATCCGGAATCTCCTCTTGCAAAAGCGGCAGAAAAGTTAATCGTGCCAAAAATTCCGGAGTTTGAGAACTCGCCGGGAATACGCACCTATGCGGTACTCCAGATGATCCTGTATCTGCTGGCTATCCGGATGGGAGAGGTAAGGCTGAAATATACAATGGATCAGGCAAATGTCTACCGCCAGGAATTAAAGCGGCTTCCGAAAGAATTTTTAAGTGATGCAGATCAGGTATGTAGTCTGGCACTTGAAGCGGCAAAGGAATTCAAGGATGCGTCAGGCGCGGAGATGATCGGCTGCGGATCCGATTATGGCACCGCATGGTACGGATACGGGAAGATGTACGAGGCGGCGGGAATCCCCGCAGTGCATCTGGACAGTGAGAACTGGTTCCATGTGAACTACTTTGTAAAAGATGTAAAACATATTCTGACCATGGTATTTGCTTCCGAAGGAAATGAAGCCCAGAGCCGCACGAGAGAACTGACAGAGCGGTTGAACCAGATGGGACGAAATTTTGTTTTGGTTACAAATGACACAAGCCTTCAGGCAAAGTACCGTTTTCTGACTCCGGATTCTGAGACCTGTCTGTTCCAGCCCATGGCGGCTCATATGGTTCCGGCCCTGATTGCAGGATATCTTGCGGCAATGCGGGAAGAGCCTTACAGCAGAGGATTTGAGGGAATCTGGAAGGAAGAAAAGGGAATGTATTCAACCACAGTTTCAGAAACTGTGCTGTTAGATTAAGGAGGGGATGAAAATGCTGGAGAGAATTCAGTTTCGGACAACAAAGGACGGAGTGATTTCCCTGACAG
>JAHZHF010000329.1 GCA_019420405.1 Clostridiales bacterium | reverse complement strand
CGCAATAAGCACGAAGTGCGGTTTTACGAATGGCGCGGGCTGAACTGTTACAATTTGTTACAATTTATGCTCCCGATTCTCTCAGGCTCTCTTCGCTTAAAACCAGACGGATCGCCCACGGCGGCACATCCGTATCCCTGTAGTCCTCTTCCGAGAACACGAAGGCCGTCCTGTAAGGCGGCATTTTGCCGGGATACACTCCGTACCCGTCCGTAAAGTAGATCAGCCCTTTCAGATTGATAAACTCTCCTTTTCGGACCAGCTCATCCACGTATTCAAACGCCGGCCGGAAATCCGTTCCTCCTTCTCCATAAAGACGGAAGTTCTTCATATATTCATCCAGATCTTCCTCAGACGTGATCTTCACATCCTGATGCACCTTCTCATCGCACTGGATGATATGGATATTTACCTTCCGGAAAAAGCTCTCTTCTTCCTTGAGTACGTTATACGTCTCCTCCAGGAATCTCCGGATCAGATCCCCCGAACAGGACATGGAAGTGTCAAGCACAACCGCAAACTCCTCCACCTTCCGCACCTCTCTCGTCTCCTGCGGCTCGATCAGCGGAAGATTCCCATACAGGCTCAGCCCGTAAGCGTAAAAGCCATAGTCAAAAGTGTCCGGGTCCGCCTTAAGCTCCTCCCGAAACACGGAAAACTTTCTCAAAAAAGCCCTGTAGTCATGCCGCCCGCGGTTCTCCACCCTGAGCTCTTCCAGGAAATGCCCGTCGTGCTGTACCGCCTCTTTGGAAAATGTCTCAAGATCGGTCTCCATCTTCTCATCGATCTCTTTCCACTGCTGCTCCAGCTGATTATCCGGCGGTTTCGTGTCATCCCGCCCGCTCCAGTACCCGTGGTCGTCCACATAGAATTCTTCCTCAAGAGCAGACAGCTCTTTCTCCGTCATATTCCATCCGGCAAGCAGTTTAAAGACCCGCTCCGCATTGAGCACATGACCGCTCAGTTCCAGTTTCCGGTAAGTTTCACGCCTCAGCAGACTTCTCGAAAACCTTACCGGCCTCAAATCACATCCGTCGATGATATGTTCCACAGCAATATCACAGCTCAGATTCCAGAGACGCTCCGCCGTTATCCCGCCTGCCTTTTCCGTTTCAGCCGGAACCCTTTTCACTATATGCCGGAAAATACAGTGGAGAACCATGTGAAGATATCCCCGATTGGCGAGAATCCGGTTTGTGCGGTACAGCCCGCCAAGCTGCTGCGGATGAAAATATATCGTCCGCCCGTCTGTTCCAAAGGGCGATACCCCAGCGTCCATGCGGTACATGAAACTGCTCAGAGCCACATCCAGAAAGCGCATGGAAAAGTACAGTTCATCCCGGCAGAGCCGCAGAATATCGCACCCCAGCCGCTCCAGAAGCTCCGCGGCGTCGTCCGGCGCGTGCACATTCCCGGAAATATCTTTCAACTCTCCTGTCATTACCATGCATCTCCTCCCAGCCTGCGCTAATGCTAATGTACGGAAATAAATGCGTTCCGAATCATACATTCCTTATGCATCGACGTTATCATCATATCACGAAGCCCGCTGAATTGCCAGCGTAATACACAATACAGCTATTTAGTTCATTAACACTTTGTTCCAGAAACGTCCGGAAGCGGGGCGGA
>JAHZHF010000328.1 GCA_019420405.1 Clostridiales bacterium | reverse complement strand
GCCCCTCGCCGTCCTCCATCCCCGCAGAATCTTTGTCGAAATAGGGCTGTTTTCTAAGCTTTTCAAAGAGGACGTAAATGAATATATAGCTGCCAAAGGAAGCAGGCGCGGCCGGAAGGGTTTCATATCCGAAAGCCCTCAAGCCGCGCCATTTCTACGTTTTTCAGCCTGTTTAGGCAGTAACATTTCCCGTTTGTACAGCCCAGGAAGCGGAGCGGACGGTTGGAGTACACTTTCTGGGGAAGGAGACGCCGGGAGATATGACTTTGGAGGAATCCGCTGAAAATCTTAGGGGCAAAGAGATGTTGTTAAGCGGCGCGCAGGGCTTGTCTGAGCGAAGCGAGTTAACCGGAGCGCCGCTTTGCCATTAAACAACTCTTCGGATTCTTAGATTCTTCCCAGATTCCGGAACGAAGCATGTAACTCCTGTTCCCTTCATCAGAATACGATTTTCAAAACATCCCGCCCCGCTTCCGGCCGTATATAACAGAAAGTGTTAGTGCACTAAATAGCTGCACTGCAATCTCAAAAATTTATATACCCTTGCAGCCAGATCGTTCCTTTAAATCTCCTTCCGATCTCCGCTTCTCCCATCACTTCTTCAACCGGAACGCACACATCAAACTGAAGTTCATTTACATTGAGTTTCATCTGATACATCTCCACGCCTGTCATAATATTTCTCCTGCGGCGCACCGCCAGGATTTCTCCCATAATCGAGTACAGATCACACTCAATTCCATATGGCATGAAGTAAGTGTCCACAATTGAGAATACATCTTCTGTCTTCAAACGCCTTGATACTTGAGAATAAGTATCAATATCGTCTAATGTTAAAGTTTCTATCGCCGTCTGATCCCCATTTCTCGCCGCATTCAGGAGCATTTTCCGATTATCAGAAGCCTCTTGTTCATTTTTTTTCTGGTTTTCGCTTTTGATAACAGGAAGCAGGATTGTACCAGAAAGAGCAAGGCCGGATAAAGTGACGGAGGTGGTCAGCTCTTCCGTCAGAAATCCGGCCTGTCTCTCCCTCATATATTCTATTCCATTCTGGAGTGTAAAGATCAGGCTTATGCCAATTCTCAGATCCTCACACATTCCAACATACTGCTCCTTTTCTATCTTCCGCTCCACCGCAATATCTGCGAATGTACTGATTCCGCTCCCTTCAAAATATGGGAAATAATAAGACGATTCAAACTCATCATTTTCATCCATCTCCCCGCAGAGGGCGATTCCCATGCACTGCCCGTAATTTTTACGCAGCTCACAGAAATCTTCGCCCGGTCTGTAGGAAACGATCGTCTGATGCGTATAGTCCGATTTTATCTCCTTTATAATCTTCTTCAGATCATCTTTTGACTGGAGATTGTTAAATCCAATTGCTCTTAAATATTGATGCATCTGCTTTTATTTTCCTCATTTTTCCGAGATTATCAGTTCCGAACGGTATTTACTTTTTCGGTACGATCTTCTCATTTCCTCCCATATATGGCCTTAACACTTCCGGAATTCTGACAGAGCCGTCAGCCTGCAGGTTATTCTCAAGAAATGCAATCAACATTCTCGGCGGTGCAACTACAGTATTGTTAAGTGTATGTGCAAAATAGCTTCCCTTCTCGCCTTTTACGCGGATGCCAAGTCTTCTCGCCTGCGCATCTCCCAGGTTGGAGCAGCTTCCTACCTCAAAATATTTCTTCTGTCTCGGTGACCATGCCTCTACATCCACAGA
>JAHZHF010000327.1 GCA_019420405.1 Clostridiales bacterium | reverse complement strand
AGGGGAGCTTGAACCGTTCCATGACGCAGATGCAGCTTTTCTCAACGGGGGCGGTGCTTTTTGGCGCCGCGGTCGTTATCCTGCTTCTCGTTATCCTTCTGTCGCGCCGCGTCGTAAAACCGACAGCGGAGGCATATGAGAAGCAGCAGCAGTTCATTACGGACGCAAACCATGAACTGAAAACACCGCTGACTTTGATAATGACGAATCTGGATATTGTCGAAGGAGAATGCGGAAAGAATGAATGGCTGGAGGATATCCGAAGCGAGGGAGAAAGGATGAGTGCTCTGATCAGTCAGCTCGGACTCCTGACCAGAATGGATGAAGGAATTCCGGATCAGAATCAGGTCCATTTCAATTTAAGCCAGGAGACGGAGGAAATTCTGACCGGATTTCAGATGCTGGCGGAAGAAAAGGGGAAAAAGATCGAAGCGCACATAGAGAGCGGAATTCAGTACTGTGGAGATGAGGAAGCCATCCGCCGTCTTCTTACGATCCTGTTTGAAAATGCGGTGAAATACTGTGACCCGGACGGAGAGATCCTTGTGCGTCTGTATGGAAGAAAAAGGCCGCATCTTCGAGTGGAAAATACATATAAGAACGTGGGCGAAGTCGAGCTGAGCCGGCTGTTTGACCGGTTCTACCGGGCGGATAAAGCGCGTACTTATACCGGAGGATTCGGGGTCGGCCTGTCGATTGCAAAGGCAGTTGTGCAGAACCACAGAGGGGAGATTTCGGCTTACAGAAAAGATGAGAGCCATATCGGTTTCCGTGTTGTGCTTAGATGAAATCTGGCAGGAGAGAGGATAGACGGACCGGATATGGGGATAATACAGGTGTGCCAAAACGGTTTGGGAAGGAGCGTTTTTATGTGTACCTGTATTACTTATGAGAATGGCAGTTTTTATTTTGGGAGGAATCTTGATCTGGATGTTTCTTTTGGACAGAGAGTTGTGGTCACGCCCCGGAACTTTCCGCTTCGATTTCGTACCGGAGGAGAACGGGAGCGCAGAGATGTTGGGAAGCATTATGCCATGATCGGGATGGCGGCCGGTGAGGATCGGTATCCTCTGTATGCGGAGGCAGTTAACGAGAAGGGGCTTTGCATGGCCTGCCTGAATTTCCCGGGATATGCGGTCTATAAAAAACCGGAGCATGGGAAGAAAAATATTGCTTCCTATGAGCTGATTCCATGGATTCTTTCAGTTTGTGCCTCTGTCCGGGAGGCGGAGGAAAAGTTAAAAAATGTGAATATTACAGATGAGGCGTTCTCCGCACAGATGCCGCCCGCGCCTCTGCACTGGATGCTCTCTGACCGCAGGGAGAGTCTTGTGATCGAACCACTTTCAGAAAGCGTGCGTATTTACGAAAATCCTGTGGGAGTACTGACGAATAATCCCCCTTTTGAATATCATCTGCACAATCTCGGACATTACCTCAATGTGACGGCCCGCTTCCCTGATAACCGCTTTTCAAAAGCTCTGGGTCTTGCGCCGTGTTCGGCGGGGACAGGAGGGGTCGGGCTTCCGGGGGATGCATCGTCTGCGTCCCGGTTTGTCCGTGCGGCATTTCTGAAATGGAACTCCGTATCACCGCCGGAAGAACAGGCGGATGTGGCGCAGGTTTTTCATATCCTGGAGGGAACCGCCATGGTGAGAGGAACTGTGGTGACAGAAGGAGGCGGATATGACAGAACGTGGTATACCTGCTGTGTCAATGCGGATACGGGAGTTTACTGTTTTCGGACGTATGATGATCTCAGGATACAGACTGTGGAAATGCATTCCTTTGAGCTGGAGGGAAGCAGGCTTTCAGCTATTTAGTGTAACAGCTATTTAGTTCACTAACAGTTTCCACTAAATACGTCCGGAAGCGGGGCAGAT
>JAHZHF010000326.1 GCA_019420405.1 Clostridiales bacterium | reverse complement strand
CGTGCTTGCTGGAAATCATGATGTGGGACATCTGAGCGGCGATTACGATAATTACTACACTTATTTCGGTGAAAGCCGCTATAATCAGAATTCCTGGTATGGAGAGAGCTATAAAAATAACAGAGGTCACTATGATCTGATCACAGTGGACGGCATTGACTTTATTATGCTTTACATGGGCTGGGGAGTCGGTGATGAGGAAATTGACTGGATGAACCAGGTGCTGGCTCAGTATCCGGAGAGAAAAGCCATCCTGAATTTCCATGAATATCTTCTGGCCAGCGGCGGACTGGGAGAAGAGCCTCAGAGAATCTATGATGAGGTTGTTGCGAAAAATCCGAATGTATGCATGGTATTATCCGGTCATTATCACAACGCTCAGACGAGGGTGGATTCTTTTGATGACGACGGCGACGGAGTGGCAGAGCGGAATGTATATCAGATGCTCTTTGATTATCAGGGGCTTGTCGGAGGCGGCATGGGATATATCCGGCTGATGCATTTCGATACAGAAGGGCAGAAAATCATAATCAGAACTTATTCACCGACGCTGAATGATTATAATGCCAAAGATGAGACGGATATCGGTGATGTGGCGGGCATTAACGGAGAAGAAGAATTTGAGATTTCCTTCGCGGATCTGGGAATTACCGCTCAGGCAAAGAGTCTTGAGACATCCGGTTTATCCGTGGATGTTTATGGGGATGAAGTAATCGGAACTGTAGAAAATGTGGAAAGCGGAACCACTGCGGAATATACCTGGACTGATGCGCCCGAAGGCACAACCGGATGGTATGCGGAAATCACAGATGAAAACGGCGGTTTGACGAGAACAGACGTAAGTTATCTGACAGTGCAGAAGGAAGGTTATGAGCCGGTGATTACGCTGCCGGACGCTTCTGCCGACACAATCGAGCAGGGGAGCGTTTTTGATCCGATGTACGGTGTAAGCGCAAAAGATTATGAGGGCAGTGACATTACGGACAGAATTACTGTGGAAGGTACTGTAGACACAACGGTGCAGGGGTCTTATGAACTGATCTATACGGTGACAGATGAATATGGAAATACTTCAACTGTAACCCGGACTGTTCAGGTGGTGAAAACAGAGGAGGAGAACCCGGGAGAGAACCCCGGCGGCGATCCGGGACAGAACCCCGGAGAGAATCCCGATCAGACACCTGGCGGAAGCGGAGACGGAACCCAGGGAACGATTCCCGGTGGAGACAATGGCGTTGATGCAGATAATCAGAACGGAGGATTCCAGAATATGTCCTTTGATAACAATGGCAAAACAAATGTGTCGGGACTGAACGGCAGTACGCCGCATACGGCTGATCTGGCGGCCGAAGATCTGGGACTGTCTCTGATCGGGCTGCTGGCCAGCATTGCCGTGATAGCCGGATTTATAAAGAAAAAAGCCGCAGGATTGTTCAGAAAACGGAAATAATGAAACGGGAAAACCGTTCAAAAGTATGAAAAATAAAGCGCGCAGGATGCCTGGCAAAAGGGCCTGCGCGCTTTATTTTCATGCTGTCCAGGACATGTTTTAAAATTTTTGAAAAAAGTTGTTGACTTATGGCGGAATGAGTGATATTATCTAATAGCTGTCGCGGGAAACGACAGCAAACAAAAAAATAAATTAAAAAAGTTGTTGACAAACGCCTGAAAGTGTGATAACCTATTCTGGCTGTCGCAAAAAGGGCAGCAACGAAGAACCTTGATAACTGAACAGTGAAATAACCTTGAAAGATTCTGAAAAGTTTAATCCGGAAGAGATTCCGGTCATTCAAGAACAGCAATCGAACGATTGCGCAACCAGAAACAGTAAGGAAAAGGACAACGGTTTAAAAGCCAGTTGGTTCTGAAACTGGATCGAGATTTTATTATGAGAGTTTGATCCTGGCTCAGGATGAACGCTGGCGGCGTGCTTAA
>JAHZHF010000325.1 GCA_019420405.1 Clostridiales bacterium | reverse complement strand
TTGTCTGAGCGTCAGCGAGTTAAGCCCCGGCTGTCCTTGTCTTTAATCCGTATCCAGTACTTTGTAGTTTCCCTTATTCCCTGGAGCGAAGCCCAGAGCCGTCCTCCATCCCCGCAGAATACGTTTGGGAATCGTCCCTGTTTTCGGATGTTTTTCATGTGGGAGTTAGTGAACTAAATAGCTGTTACTCTTTCCCGTTGAAGCAGTACGTGCACACTTTACACGGTTCCAGCCCGATGGACGCAACCAAGTCGTCAAGTCTGTGGAATCTGAGGGATGTGAAATTCTGAATCCTGCGGATCTCCTCCACCATCTTTGCATAGCGGCAGGAGTCGGGATTTGTGTACTCCTCCAGTACTTCTTCCGGACAGTTCTCCCCTTCTTCCTTCTGAATCACACGCCTTGTGATCAGATCGAGTTCTGACTTTGACCTGGAGAAATTCAGGAACTTACATCCATACACGAGCGGCGGGCAGGCCGGGCGCACATGAACCTCTTTCGCTCCGCTTCTGTAGAGAAACTCCGTCGTCTCCCGAAGCTGCGTCCCCCGCACAATAGAGTCATCGATCAACAGCAGTCTCTTATTCTCAATCAGGGCCTGCACCGGAATCAGTTTCATCCGGGCGATCAGATCCCTCTGGCTCTGGCTTGTAGGCATGAACGATCTCGGCCATGTCGGAGTATATTTAATAAACGGCCTCGCATACGGAATCCCCGACTCATTTGCATAGCCGATCGCATGCGCCACACCGGAATCCGGCACCCCGGCCACAATATCCGGATGAACCGAGTCCCCGTCTCTTTTCGCCAGCATACTTCCACACTTATAACGCATCTCCTCCACGTTCACGCCCTCATAGGACGAAGTCGGATATCCGTAATATACCCACAGGAAAGAACATATTTTCATCTCCTTCCCCGGCTCTACCAGAGTTTCCACTCCCTCCGGGGTAATGAAGTCGATCTCCCCCGGGCCAAGCTCTTTATAGTGCTCGTATCCCAGATTCAGATACGCGAAATTCTCAAACGAAACACAGTAGGCATCCTCCTTGCGCCCGATCACAAGCGGAGTTCTTCCATACTGGTCACGCGCGGCATACAGCCCGTCCTGCGTCATCAGAAGCAGCGTCAGGGAGCCGTCCACAATCCGCTGTGCATACTGAATCCCTTCTACCAGGTTCCCCTTCTTGCATATTAATGACGCCACAAGCTCTGTCGCATTGATCTTCCCTCCGCTCATCTCCTGGAAATGGGAATGTCCCTCATTAAACGCTCTGCGCAGAAGTTCCTCTTCATTGTTGATCTTTCCCACGGTCACAATAGCAAAGCTGCCATGATGAGACTGAATCAAAAGCGGCTGCGGCTCATAGTCCGAGATACAGCCGATCCCCAGATTTCCCTTCATTTCCTCCACATCCCGCTCAAACTTCGTCCGGAACGGGGCATTCTCTATATTATGGATGGCGCGGCAGAACTCACCGTCTCCGTATGCCGCCATGCCGCCTCTCCTCGTACCCAGGTGAGAATGATAATCTACTCCGTAAAAAAGTTCCAGTATACAATCTTTCTTTGATGCAACACCAAAAAATCCGCCCATTCTTCTTAAGCCTCCTTATGAATCTGACACCAATACTCCTACAGGATAAAGGAAAAGGCTCTCAGAAGTCAATACCGAATTACAGATCATGGGTGTTCCACTATAGTAGTTCAGCGATTTAGTTCATTAACACTTTTCTTCAGAAACGTCCGGAAGCGGGTCGGAACGTTTAGAAAGACATATTCTGGGGAAGGAGACAGCCGCTCGATATTCCGTTCCGGAATCTGGGAAGAATCTAAGAAGCCGAAGAGTTGTTTAAAAGCAAAGCGGCGCTCCGGTTAACTCGCTCCGCTCAGACAAGCCCTGCGCGCCGCTTAACAACACCTCTTCGCCTTCTAAGATCTTCCGGCAGATTCCTCCAAAGT
>JAHZHF010000324.1 GCA_019420405.1 Clostridiales bacterium | reverse complement strand
AGCCCCGGCTGTCCTTGCTTTTAATCCGTATTCGGTACTTTGTAGTTTCCCTTATTCCCTGGAGCGAAGCCATGAGCCGTCCTCCCTCCCCGCAGAATATGTCTTGAGAATCGTCCCTGTTTTCGGACGTTTTTCATGCCGGAGTTAATGAACTAAATAGCTGAACTGTTGCATTGCGAAACCTCCTGCATATAATAGTTACGAGCATACCCATAAGCTAAATACGGGTTTTTCGCATGTCAGGGGGCGTAAACATGAGAGTCTGTGAGCTCAGGGACAAAGAAGTCATCAACATATGCAGCGGAAGAAGGCTGGGATGTGTTGCGGATGTGGAGATCAATATGTGCAATGGAGAGGTGGAGGCGGTCATCGTCCCGGGGCCGGGGAAGATCTGCGGATTCATCGGAACGGATTGTGAGTACGTTATTCCCTTTGGCTGTATCCGAAAGACCGGGCCGGATATTATTCTTGTTGAGATACAGGAAGAAAAGTTTTTGCAAAAGCTGTAGTGATTGTGTATAATGAACGCAGCAGACGCGAAAACTGAGAAAGGCGGGGAAAATTATGAGATGTCCATACTGCGGAAATCCGGATACAAGAGTGATCGATTCGAGACCGGCGGAGGATAAAAGCTCTATCCGGCGGAGACGTTCCTGTGATGAGTGTGGGAGACGGTTTACTACATATGAAAAAGTGGAGACGATTCCTCTGATCGTCATCAAAAAGGACAATAACAGGGAGCAGTACGAGCGTTCCAAGATTGAGCACGGTGTTTTAAGCGCATGTTATAAACGTCCGGTTCCGGCGGACGAGATCCAGAAGACGATCGACGCGATCGAGCTGGAGATTTTCAACCGGGAGGAGAAGGAGATCCCAAGCAGCGCGATCGGCGAGATCGTGATGGAGAAGCTCAAGGATCTGGATCCGGTGGCATACGTGCGTTTTGCTTCTGTGTACCGTGAGTTCAAGGATGTAAACACGTTTATGGACGAGCTGAAAAAGTTCCTCCAGTGAGAAAGCAATGCGCACATATAAACTGACAGTCGCTTATGATGGCACGGGATATCAGGGATGGCAGAGACAGAGCAGTACGGACCGGACGATTCAGGGAATCCTGGAGCGGGCTATTTCCGAGGAGTCAGGGCGTCCGGTTACGGTGGACGGTTCCGGGCGCACGGATGCTGGGGTTCATGCCAGTGGACAGGCGGTGAGCCTTGTGCTCCCCGGGAAAGTTGAAGATGCATTTTTTACGGAAAAGATAAATGAAAAGCTTCCGCCGGATATCCGGATCCTGGATGCGCAGCTTGTGAAGAACGGTTTTCATGCCAGGAAGAGCGCGACAGGAAAGGTATATGAGTATTTCCTGGATACGGGGGAGAAGCCGGATGTTTTTACGCGGAGGTATTCGTATCATTTTCCTCATGCCCTTGATCTGGAGGCGATGAGAAAAGCTGCGGGATACCTGACCGGAACGCATGAATTTGCGGCGTATACAGATAAAAAAGAAGACATATCCACAAATCGGACAATCTATGCTATAATAGTCAGCGGACAAGGCAGCAGAGTTTCTATCAGATATGAGGGCACCGGATTTCTCTATCATATGGTGCGGATACTTACCGGGACTCTGCTTGAAGTGGGAACATCTGCGCGCACGCCTGAGAGTGTGCTGGATGCTCTTAAGATGAAAGACCGAAGCCGGGCAGGGTTCCTGGCGCCGGCTAAGGGGCTGTTCCTGCGGGAAGTGCGTTATGATTGACAACAAGGCAGGGCAGATCTGAATAAGATCTGTCCTGCATTCAATTATACAGGATTCTGCACAGGGAGCATAAAGGAGGTAATGCATGAAACTGATATCATGGAATGTAAACGGAATCCGGGCGTGTGTCCAGAAAGGATTCCTGGATTTTTTTAAAGAGGCGGACGCAGATATCTTCTGCATTCAGGAGACAAAGATGCAGGA
>JAHZHF010000323.1 GCA_019420405.1 Clostridiales bacterium | reverse complement strand
TGGAAATATCCTCCAGTCCCGCAGAATACGTCTTGGAAAACACTTTCTGATTTTGGATGTTTAACAAAGGGAGTTAGTGCACTAAATAGCTGAACTGTTGGTTGTCACCATGAGGCAGATTGGGGTATAATAAATATGCCTGAAAGGATACACCAGAATAAAGGAGGTCTGTGTATGAAGATTGATATGCACTGCCACGTCAAGGAAGGCTCGATCGACAGCAAGGTCGGGGTGGACGAGTATATTACAATTCTGAAAAAACATGGTTTTCAGGGTATGGTCATTACGGATCACGACAATTATAACGGCTACCGTTACTGGAAAGAGCATATAAAGGGAAAGAAGCATACAGATTTTGTCGTGCTTAAAGGGATTGAATATGATACTAGAGACGCGGGACACATCCTCGTGATTATGCCGGAGGGTGTGAAGATGCGGGTTCTGGAGATGCGGGGGATGCCCCTGGCGCTTCTGATCGACCTGGTTCACAGAAACGGCGGAGTGCTCGGGCCGGCCCATCCCTGTGGGGAGAAGTATATGAGCTTTACGAATGCCAGGAGGTTTTATCAGTCCCCCGAGATTGTGAAGCGTTTTGACTTTATAGAGGCGTTCAACAGCTGTGAGTCTACGGACTCCAATGCGGGCGCGGCGAAGCTGGCGGAGAAATACGGAAAGGTGACTACAGGAGGAAGCGATTCTCATAAGCCGGACTGCGTGGGCCGGGGATATACGATCCTGCCGGAGCCGGTGACGTGTGAGACGGAGCTGATCTCCATGATTCACAAGAAGACGGCGTTGAAAGCGGGAGGAGTGCTCTACAACAAGACAACGAAAGAGAAGATCGGGAAGATTAATAAACTGCTCGTTTATTCTTTCTGGGTATACAATAAGAGCGGCGAGCTCGTGAAGCGCAGAGGGCGGAATAAGAAGATGGTTGAGGAGCATCCGTTTGATCCCATTGATCCGGTGGAACTTTACTATCATTCCTGACAATCAGGAAAAAATGTGTTACACTGCTTTCTGCAGGAGGGTACAGCGTTGGAAGCTTATACGAGTTTTGCGTCGGTTTATGACACTTTTATGGATAATGTTCCCTATGAAGAATGGGGAAAATATATACACGGAATGCTCTGTGAGCGCGGCATAACGGAGGGTATTGTACTGGATCTGGGATGTGGTACTGGCTCGATGACCGAGATTCTGGCAGGCTTCGGATACGATATGATCGGAGTGGACAATTCGGAGGATATGCTGGAGCTGGCCATGGAGAAACGATTAGAGTCCGGACACGATATCCTGTATCTGATGCAGGATATGCGTGAGTTTGAACTCTACGGTACAGTGCGCGCAGTGGTGAGCGTATGCGATTCTGTGAATTATATCACGGAGCCGGAAGACCTGAAAGAGGTGTTCCGGCTGGTGAACAACTACCTCGATCCGGGCGGGGTCTTTCTTTTTGACTTTAATACGGAGTACAAGTACAGAGAAGTGCTCGCGGATAATACTTTCGCGGAGGACCGGGGAGAGTGCAGTTTTATCTGGGATAATTATTATTATGAGGATGAGCGGATCAATGAATACGATCTGACTCTTTTTATCCGGGAAAATGCCGGAGGTGGGGAACTATACCGGAAGTACATGGAAACTCATTACCAGAGGGGATATACGCTGGACGAGATCAAAACGCTTCTTGAGGAGGCGGGGATGATCTTTGAGGCGGCATACGATTGGGATGATATGGACGTTAAGGCGGAGCCGGGAGAGACGGCCGGCCGGATCTGCGTGATTGCCAGAGAGAGTGGAAAAGATCCGGTGAAGCTATAAGGCGAAAATAAAAGTAACAGTTCAGCCCGCGCCATTCGTAAAACCGCACTTCGTGCTTATTGCGGCTGCCGCCGCTGTTTTACTCATTATCGGGCGCTCAGCTCATAGGACTGCACGATCGAAAAATCATGCAAGCATGATTTTC
>JAHZHF010000322.1 GCA_019420405.1 Clostridiales bacterium | reverse complement strand
CCGGATCGCGGTGCAGAACCGGTGATGGAAACGATGATCTCACTAATTGAGAGTCTGGACGGATATCAGGAATGTGAGGGAATCGGTATGGGAATCCCGGGGCCGATTGATACCATCAACGGAAAAATTATCGTATCTACCAACCTTCCGAAACTGATCGGATTCCCTATCGCTGAATATATCGGAAATCATTTCCATAAACCGACGTATATGGATAATGATGTAAAAGTGGCTGCGCTTGGCGAAGCTGTTCTCGGAGGCGGAAAAGGCTATCCGATCGTCTACTATGTTACAATCTCAACCGGAATCGGCGGAGCGCTGGTAATCGACAAGAAAGTGATCAGCGGTCAGAACGGACATGCAGGCGAGATCGGAAATATCTGTATTGACAGAAACCGTGAAAAATACAACATTCTCAATGTGGGCGCTGTGGAAAATGAAGCCAGCGGAACAGCCATCACCCGCAAAGGGCGGGAGGTATTCGGCGAGGAGAAGATTCATCACGCCGGTGATGTCTTTGACCTGGCCCGCTCCGGTGATGAGAAGGCATTAAAAATCGTAGATGATATGGCGTACGATCTGGCGATGATGTTCTCCGCTATCGCACATGTGGTAGATCCTCATGTATTTGTTGTTGGCGGTGGAGTTATGAAAGGAAAGGACGTTTTCTTCGATAAGATGGAAAAATATTACCGCGATATGATCCATGTTGGAATGCAGCCGGTAGTGTTCAGGCAGGCAGAGCTTGAAGAGCCGGGAATCGTAGGAGCCGCGATGCTTCCGATGACGCATGCGTAATTCCGGTGAAGCTGAAAGATTTGGCAATAACTGAGGATTAATGGAAGAAAAGACTGAGAAAAGAGGTGGATTTAATCCATCTGCTTTTCTCGGTCTTTTTCGTTGCGATTTTTTATGATCTCTCCTGTGTACAGTGGTTTACCCAGGATTTACTTCCAGTATTTTTCAACGCTGTCCCCGGCTGTTTTTCGATCCAGAGAATATCTGATCATGAGCTGAGATACTGTACTTTCTTTCGAGACGTTAAGATCCTGGCAGGATTCGATCAAAACTTTTATACCTTCCTGTCGCTCCTGGGCCTGGCCCTCCCTGCGTCCGATAGAAAGCCCTTCCTTTCGTCCTGTCTCCAATCCCTCTCTGCGTCCAGCCTCCAGGCCTTCTGTCTCCCCGGCGGAATGTGCATCGGCCCGTATTTTATCAAATTCATCTTTTAATTCATCTCTCATAAGTTCCATTAAAGCATCGCACATCTCAGGCTGCACCTCCTTAAATATTTTTTGATTTGCCCGCACAATAGTGTCCATAACCGTGCGGTATAGTGGATTCGTTTTGTGTAGACCATAATCTGTCAGCAAATGACTGATTGAATCGGCTCCTGCAATATGAGTTGTTAAATTTTTAAGCCACAGGTTGTCTTCTTCTGACAGTTTATGAGTTATCAGAATCTGAATGGGGATAATGTCCCCGGTGACTTCATATATCCCTGAAAAAGTCGGGGTTATCTGGTATCCGCGGATCTCTTTCAGATGGCGGATCAGTTTTCTGGGATAGTGAGAACATACGAGGGTAAGTGTCACTTCCGTTATTTTTATCTGGTCCGGGCCGCCTGTCAGAGACTTGTAAAAATTAGCATATCCAATGCAGGAAGTTTTCAAGCCTTTGGGAAAACTCCTGCTAAATGTGGGAACATCAAAAGCATGAATTTTCCGAAAGGTACAGCCTGTAAAGTGAAGCAAAAACTGCACAGGCTGTGTAGAATCATCTGAAAGAACGGCAGAGCCGGTTCATTTGAAATAAAGAAAATATGCTTTGATAGAAGTTTAGCATGGATATGGGAGGATTTCAATTAAAATTCGTGTAACAGTTCAGCTATAAAGTTCAATAACGTTTTTCGTCAAAATGAGTCCGGAAGTGGAGCAGAGTTTTGACAATACGTATTCTGTGACAAGGGGACAGACGTTCGATGTTCCGTTCCAGAATCCGGAAAATC
>JAHZHF010000321.1 GCA_019420405.1 Clostridiales bacterium | reverse complement strand
GGAAGCGGAGCGGACGGTTGGAGCACATTTTCTGGGGAAGGAGACGCCGGGAGATGTGACTTTGGAGGAATCCGGAACGGAACATCGAACGGCTGTCTCCCTTTCACAGAATAAGTTTGTCAACTCCCCGCCCGCTTCCGGATGTATTTTGAAGGAAAATGTTAGTGCACTAAATAGCTGAACTGTTACTTGAAAATCCCTACGTTTTAGTATATGATTATGTGGAGAATTTAGGGAGGTACATATATGAACGTTACAGATTGCTTGAAAACCCGAAGAAGTATCCGACGTTTCAAAGCAGAGCCCGTTGATCATTCTATTATCGACTCTGTCGTTTCATCGGCATCCTATTCCCCTTCCTGGAAGAACACCCAGATCACCCGTTATACCGCAGTGGAAAGTCAGTCTCTTCTCACAGAGATTGCGGAGAAGTACGTGCCTGATTTTAATGCAAAAATCATACGCCAGGCGCCTGTTCTCATGGCGGTTTCCTACGTCAGGGGACGCTGCGGCTATGAGCGGGACGGCTCCTTCTCCACAAAGAAGGAAGACCGCTGGCAGATGTTTGATGCGGGAATCGCATGCCAGAGCTTTTGTCTCTCGGCCTGGGATCATGGACTTGGTACGGTTATCATGGGCATTTTCGACGAAGACGGCATCTCAAAGCTTCTTGGGATTCCCGGGGATCAGGATCTCGCTGCCCTGATTGCAGTGGGATATCCTGATATCACTCCGGAAGCGCCTGCGAAGAAGTCTGTGGACGAACTGCTCAGTTACCGCTGACAGTACAGCCCCGGACGGCCCGCTTATATACTGGAAGCTGCGAAAAAGCAGCCGGTATAAAAATAATGTTTGTAACAGTTTTTTGACACATAAATTCAGGGATAAACTTGTACATCCCGCAAGGAGGTTACTATATGAGACATTTGATGAGTCCGCTGGATTTCTCAGTGGAAGAACTTGACGAACTGCTAGATCTTGCCCAGGACATCGAGGCGCATCCGGATAAATATGCACATGCCTGCGACGGCAAGAAGCTGGCTACTCTGTTCTATGAGCCCAGCACACGTACGCGTTTAAGCCACGAGGCAGCCATGCTCAACCTGGGAGGAAGCATCATGGGCTTTTCCTCTGCTGATTCCAGTTCGGCGGCCAAAGGAGAGAGCGTTTCCGACACGATTCGCACAGTTTCCTGCTACGCAGACATCTGCGCCATGAGACATCCGAAGGAGGGCGCTCCCATGGTAGCGTGCCAGCACTCTTCCATCCCGGTGATCAATGCCGGTGACGGAGGACATCAGCATCCGACCCAGACACTGACGGATCTTCTGACCATCCGTAATCTGAAAGGACGCCTCGGCAATATGACGATCGGTCTGTGCGGCGACCTGAAATTCGGCCGTACAGTTCACTCGCTGATCAACGCCCTTGTGCGCTACGAAGGCATCCGCTTTATCCTGATCTCTCCCGAAGAGCTCAGACTTCCCGAGTATATCCGTCACGATGTGCTCGACCGCAACAAGATCCCCTATGAGGAAGTTGTCCGTCTGGAGGACGCCCTTCCCCATCTCGATATCCTTTACATGACCAGAGTTCAGAAGGAACGCTTCTTCAACGAGGAAGACTATGTCCGGATGAAGGATTTCTATATTCTGGACCGTGCGAAGATGAAGCTGGCGCCTGAGGATATGTATGTGCTTCACCCGCTCCCGAGGGTTAACGAGATCTCCGTGGAAGTGGACGACGATCCGAGAGCAGCGTACTTCCGTCAGGTGCAGTACGGCGTTTACGTGCGTATGGCGCTGATCCTGACACTGCTCGAGATTCATGTGGACTAGTTACAGTTGGATTGATGTTATAATCAGAGAAAGAAAAGAAAGGAAGCAAATATGGTGAAAAACACACTGAATGTAGGACGTATCTCCGAAGGTTTTGTCCTCGATCACATCGAGGCAGGCAAGAGCATGGAAATCTACAAATACCTGCACCTGGACAAGCTGGACTGCTGCGTTGCCATTATCAAAA
>JAHZHF010000320.1 GCA_019420405.1 Clostridiales bacterium | reverse complement strand
CCTTCGGAAGGGGATTAGTGAAACTTAAAGTACCGGATACGGATGTCAGGGCAGACGGGGCGCTTGTCTGAGTGTCAGCGAGTTAAGCCCCGGCTGTCCTTGCTTTTAATCCGTATCCGGTACTTTGTAGTTTCCCTTATTCCCTGGAGCGAAGCCGTGAGTCATCCTCCATCCCCGCAGAATACGTCTTGAGAATCGTCCCTGTTTTCGGATGATTGGAGACAGGTAGTTGATGAACTAAATAGCTGAACTGCCGACTTCTTCCCCATCTCTCACCATCATCCGCAGTCTGTCATATTCTTCCTTAAGCATCTTTTTTCCCATCTCTGTGATGATATAAGATTTTCTCCGGCCTTCTTCCGCCGTTCTCCGGATGATCCCGTGATCCTCGAACTTCGCCAGCATGGCATACAGAGTTCCCGGTCCGACTTTGACTCGCCCCTTCGATATATAGAGCACCTTCTCCATAACATCGACTCCGCAGCACTCTTCTGTCAGAGCCAGAAGAATATAGTACATCGGCTCTGTTAAAGTCTGAAACTGTTCTCTTGCCACTATCAATCACCTCGCAGCTCCAGTTTTTCCCGAATGACCGCTATCTGATCTTCTCCGGGTATTTCGCGTGCATCAAAGGTCAGCACCGCATCCTTATACCGCAGATACAGAGTTTCCGGAAGCAGAATATCCGTTCTGGCTTCCTCCGCTCCCCACCGGACAGCCAGCTCTGCCGACGCTTTCGTTCGCTCGTCGGGAGCCTCTGTCTTCCACGTCTTCTCAAGCACCCACGGAAAATCAGAACGATACACGGTATAACTCAGCCAGTCCTCAGGCTCCTCTTCCTCAGAATCGCCGTAATCTACAACACCGTACAGTCTGCTTCCGAATATAGTTTCGCTTCTTTCATAATTGGTGTAAAACACCTCGCCGTCCACCTGTTTATAATCATTCTGCGTGAGTGGAAGTCTCAGCATGTCGTCCGCAGGATTCGCGTAATTTCCGATGCCCCCGACGAGCGACAGAACCATGATCAGCGGAACCAGGACCACCACACAGCCGATTGTAACCGCCCAATTTCCGCCCCGCAGAGGCCTGAGATGGCCCTGCAGTCCTCCCACAACAACCAGGATTCCCACAGCGAGCAGACACGCCATCCCCACAATGTAAGCATCCCCCTGAGTCGCGACATAAGCCAGCCCTGCAAAAGTAAACACAAGAAGCGCGTACCAGACGAAACGGCTTTTCGTCCTTCCATACCGGATGCTGCCGCCTTCTCTGACGTATCGCCTCATGCGGAGAGCCCAGACCGCAAATGCCAGGAACTGAAATACCCGGAGAATCAGAAGCGCGGTCATATCAGCCAGCACAAACAGGTTTGCAGGTGAAAAAATCCACCTCACAAAATCTCCTCCCAGCATCTGAAACCAGTCCAGTCCCACAATGAGAGCCACACCCAAAGCAGACCAAAGGAGCTGCCATGTTTCTGCCCGGCATACATTGCGGAAACGCTCTTCTTCTGTAACAATCGGAACCGCGTCTTCCCGTTCCTTTCGGAAGACACAGTATCTCCTTTTCCCCTCGATCAGCTTCCAGCCTGCTGCCTCACAGTATTCTGCAAATTCTTCCGCATCCTCTCTCAGCCTCTCGTCCAGCTCCGAGCCTTTGGTAAACACATTCACACAGTATGTAATATCCGCAGGCTCTCCCTTCTCAAATATGAGTTGCGTTCTCCACTCCGTGAAATGCCATCCCTGCTGGGACATATCGTGCAGATACTCTGCGAAAGCATCACATTCTATATAACGGAAAAATCGGAAAACCTGTTTTCTCTTCTTCCGATCCGGAGCAGATGCCTCGGATACCAAAGTTTCCATATCGGATTTGTTCCTATCATCTGTCTCTTTCATAGAGCGTTACCCCCTTTCCGGATAAAACCTCCGAGCCTTAATATCGAGTATCGATATTTCTAATTAAATTATATTATCGATACTCGATATTGTCAACCAAAACCATAGACTACAGCTATAAAGTTCAATAACGTTTTTCGTCAAAATGAGTCCGGAAGCGGAGCGGA
>JAHZHF010000032.1 GCA_019420405.1 Clostridiales bacterium | reverse complement strand
TCCTCCATCCCCGCAGAATACGTTTCAGAAATCACCTCTGTTTTCGGACGTTTTTATGCGGGAGTTAGTGAACTTTACAGCTGTAAGTCAGAGAAAATGGAAAAAAGATGATTCCATTCTAATTGGAGTAGTGTATAATTAAAGCAGGTACTTTTGATTGGACAGAGGAGGGACGATATGAAATATTTACATGTATTAAAAAAGGCAACAGCCGTTTTGATGGCGGCTTTGCTTTTTGTAGCAGCGCCGCTTAGTGTCAGTGCAGATGAAATGCAGAATGCAGGAGCAGAATCGCAGATATTGGATGGAGAGAAGGAAAATGGGATTCAGACATTAGATGGCGAGAGCGTTTCCGGAAGTTCTGTGCAGGAAGAAAATCCGGAGGTGCAGATGCCGGTTCAGGATGGATCTGAAACAGGCAGTGCGGCCGACTTAGAAGAACAGCAGGATAACATAGACCAGGGAACGGAGAATCCGGAAGAAAATGGAAATTCAGAAGTACAAATTCCGGGAGAAAGTAACGGGCAGGATGCATCCGAAACAGAAAATCCGGACATTGGAGAGAACCAGGTGAATCAGATCAGCCCGCCGGAACAGAATTCTCAGATTCAAGATACAGTAGAGAGCCAGGAAGAAGCGGATGCGCAGGCAGAATCAGAAGAGCAGGAGAAGGAGAAGAAGGAAGAGAGCGTGCAGAAAGAGCCGGAGCTCAAATATCGTGCTCATGTCCAGGATTACGGCTGGCTTGGCTGGACCGGAGAGGGAGGACAGGCTGGAACAACTAAAGAGTCAAAGCGTTTAGAAGCCGTGGAAATCTGTATCAGTGATACGGATTTGAGCGGCAGTGTGGAATACCGGACGCATGTCCAGGATTACGGCTGGCTTGGCTGGACTGCTGACGGCAGCCTTGGAGGAACGACCGGAGAGAAAAAGCGGCTGGAGGCGATTGAGATTCGCCTGACCGGAGAACTGTCTCAGAAGTATGATATCTATTACCGGGTCCATGTACAGAACTTTGGCTGGCTTGGCTGGGCGAAAAACGGGGAAGATGCCGGATCTCAGGCTTATGGTTACCGGCTGGAAGCGCTTGAAATCTGCCTTGTGGAAAAAGGAGGAACTGCGCCGGGCAGCACGGGAGATTCTTTCAGATATCCGAAGATTCAGTACAAGGCGCATGTGGAAAATATCGGCTGGCAGGCGTGGAGTACCGATGGAGAGCAGGCAGGGACGATCGGGCAGAAAAAGCAGATGGAGGCGATTGAGATCCGCCTTCCTGTACAGCAGTATTCGGGAAGCGTGGAGTATCGCGCCCATGTTCAGAATATCGGTTGGCAGGGCTGGGTGAGCGGCGGAGCCTTAAGCGGGACGACCGGACAGAAGAAGCAGATGGAGGCAGTTGAGATTCGCCTGACCGGAGAGATGGCTCAGCATTATGATATTTACTATCGTGCGCATGTACAGCAGTTCGGCTGGCTTGGCTGGGCAAAGAACGGGGAAAAGGCAGGGAGCGAGAGCTATTCGCTCCAGATGGAAGCATTGGAAATTCGCCTTGTGGAAAAAGGTGCATCTGCTCCGGGAGCTGTGGGAGACTCTTATCGCTGCCCGCCTTCGATTCAATATCAGGTTCACGCTCAGGACTATGGATGGATGTCATGGGCAACGAGCAGCACATCTACAGGGACAGCCGGTACAACCGGACAGAGTAAACGCCTGGAGGCAATCAGGATTCAGATCCCGGATCAGCAGTATTCCGGAGAAATACAGTATCGGTCTCATGTACAGGATATCGGCTGGCAGAATTGGGTGAGCAATGGCGAATTAAGCGGTACGACAGGAGAGCGCAGGCGTCTGGAGGCGATTCAGATCCGTCTGACAGGAGAGCTGGCGGAACATTATGATATTTATTACAGAACCCATGTGCAAAGTTATGGATGGCTTGGCTGGGCGAAGAACGGAGCGTCTGCCGGAACCGTGAAACACGGATATCGAATGGAAGCGATTCAGATTCGTCTGATGCATAAAGGCGCTCCGGCGCCGGGAAGCGTATCCGGAGCATTTAAGGATGGTAAGAACGGATGGTTTTATGAGGGAGGATATAAGTTCTATTATAAAAATAATGTAAAGCAGACAGATATCAGAAGTCTGATTGGGAGGCAGTCCTCATATCTGGTGAAAGTCAATAAGGCGCAGAGCTGTGTGACAGTATATGCAAAAGACGGAAATAATGGTTATATTATTCCAATTGTGGCGTTCGCTTGTTCGCCGGGATCGGCCACTCCAACCGGAACTTTCCATACAGGAGTTAAACACAGGTGGCATTATCTGTTTGGGGGCAGAGGTCAGTGGACCACCCAGATTACGGGAGATATTTTGTTCCATTCTGTTCCGTATACAGATTTCAACAACAGGACTATGTTCAAAGGAGAATATAATAAATTGGGAACCTGGGCTTCTGCCGGCTGTGTCAGGCTGAGAGCTGCAGATGCAAAATGGATCTATGATTACTGCAGGGCAGGAACACAGGTAACGATATATAACAGTTCAGATCCGGGGCCTTTGGGAAAACCGGTGTATGCAAAGATTCCGTATGATCAGACATGGGATCCTACAGATCCTTATCTGTGATTTGGAAGGTTCGCCTGCTGTGCGTAAAGAACATGGGGAAGAACATCAGTTTTTTAAGAGAGAGCGTAGGCCGGGAGGCCGACGCTCTCTTTGACGAAATACCGGAGCTCGTGGGAATGAAATGGGATGCGACCCATTTTGCAGCAGCGGAGACGATGCATGGCGTGAAAATGCAGGGGAGGGAATATGAACTGCAGCAATCGGAGAAAATGTCAGGTTATTGACGAGGGGAAAAGAACAGGGTATGATTTAATTGTACGCAACAAAAGATTATAAGATGGAGGGGTTTTTATGCTTTGGGTTATTTCATCGATTTTTGCCATGATAGGAGCAGCGGTCAGCTGGACGTTTGGTCTTATCTGGCTTCTGCTTACACTTATTGCAAGATGGCTGGTGTTTCAGAAGGCCGGAGAGCAGGGGTGGAAATCTGTAATTCCGCTTTACAATGATTATACAGCTTATAAGATTGCCTGGGAGCCGAATATGTTCTGGGCATGGCTTGTCTTTACCTTGGCGGGAAATATGGCAGAGAATGCGGCAGACGGAAGGTTTTGGAGCATACCGGGCATGCTTGGCGGAATATGCGCTCTGGCAGTGACGCTGATTGTTCTGGGGTACAGCATGAATATGGCGAAGAGCTTTGGTAAAGGGATCCTATTCGGGATCGGGCTGTGGCTTCTGGAGCCGGTATTTATGATGATTCTTGGATTCGGAAGTGCGCGGTATCAGAAATATTAGCGGGATCAGGATGAGCAGATATGATTTGAGAAGGCAGGGAGGAGACTCCCTGTCTTGTTGTATAATTGAAAACTGCGTTCCCTATTAAATAAAAGCTCTCCGGGCGGATGAAGATAAAGGTATGAAGCAGGTATGGGACTGAGAATGAAATTATGAAAAACATATAAAAATTAATGTTTATCATTAATAATATATTGACAAAAATAAAATTCAATGTTATTCTCCAGATAAGAAACAAAGAACAGGGACCAAAATGGCGGAGTGGGCACCCGGGGGCTGGCCCGTGATTTTGAAGAGAGGATGGAGAATATGAAAGAAAGAAATACAGTGAAGGCAAGATGTTCTGAATTTGGGCTGGCCTGCAGGGCCGGGTTCTGGATCGCAGTGGCTTTTCTTGTGTTTTATATCGGGGCATGGATTTATCTGGGATTACAGCCGGAGTCTTCCTTCCATGTCAGTCTGGCGGATACTCCGTCGGGAACGATAGGAGCCGCATATTTTACGGGAGATTCCACGGAGGATGAGGAAAATCTGACGGTGATTGAGTTTTCCAGAGATGTTCTGGCTGTGGATGCGGCGAATGCTCCGAAGAGTGTATATTTGGCGGGGCATTTCGGAAGAGTGCTTCTGACCTTTATGATTGCTGTGATCCTCTGGCTTCTCAGAAAAATATTTCTGAATATTGAACGGCAGGAGACGCCGTTTATGAAAGAGAACTGCCGGGCAATCTTCTGGATCGGAATTGCCGTTATCGTTTACAATTACATCCAGGGTTCTGTTCTGCCGATTACGGCGGCTGCCATGGGGGTAGGTAAGTTAAGTTTCTCAATCATTGATCTTGCAGCGATCGGCGCGGGACTTCCGTTTATCTGCCTTTCTTACATTTTTGAATATGGGTGTGTGCTTCAGCAGGAAGCAGATGAGACATTGTGAGGTGAGAGAATGGCTATTATATTACGTCTTGACAGGGTGATGGCAGACCGGAAGATGTCGTTAAAAGAGCTGGCAGAACGGGTCGAGATATCCAATGTAAATCTCTCGAATCTCAAAACGGGAAAGGTGAAGGCAATCCGGTTTTCCACTCTGGATGCTATCTGCAGGGAGCTGCACTGTCAGCCGGGGGATATTCTGGAGTACAGGGAAGAGGAAGAAAACGGATAAGAATAAAATGAGACAGCGACAATGGTGCTGTCTCATTTTTGCATGATAATATTTACGGTTTTGTCTTCCAGGTCAGGAGGAAGGCAGAATTTACGATTACAAGCACAGATCCGGCGTTGTGGACAAGTGCGCCCACAACCGGGTTTAAAATGCCGGTGATGGCAAGGAGAATAGCGATAAAATTCAACGTCATGGAGAATATGAGATTCTGCCGGATCGTGCGCATCATCCTGTGGGACAGCTTCAACAGGTGAGGCAGTTCCCGGATGTTGTCATTCACAAGCGCGATATCCGCGGCGTCCACCGCAATGTCGCTTCCCTCTTTACCCATGGCAATTCCAACGCAGGCTGTTTTCAGCGCCGGAGCGTCGTTGATTCCGTCTCCGATCATGCAGACCGGGAGGTGGGCATCTTCATATTCTTTGATTCGCCGGATCTTATCTTCGGGCAGGCATCCGGCATGAACTTCCTCGATGTGGAGCAGTCTGGAAATATGGCGGGCAGCGTTTTCGTTGTCACCGGTTAGTAACATGGGAGTTACGCCGGATGCCTTGACGCCTTCGATCGTGGACTCAGCGTCCGGGCGGAGCGTGTCGGAGAGGGCGATGTATCCGGCGCAGGTCCCGTCAACTGCCAGATAAATAACTGTGCAGCCTTCATTTAGCCAGGCGGAAGCCTCTTTGACGACGTCATCGGGAATGTCAATAAGGGATTCTTTCAGGAGCTCCGGATTTCCGGCAAGCACGGTCTGCTCTTGGAAGAGGGCCTTTACTCCCCGTCCCGGAATCATTTTAAATTCATCCGGCGCAGGAGGGACGGTGCCTGTCTCTGCGTGGTAGGAACTGATGATGGCTTTGCCGAGAGGATGCTCGGAGTTATATTCAGAGCAGGCGGCCAGCCGATAGAGTTCCTGGTCGGAGATTTTTTTTCGGATACTTTTTACTGCAGTAACTTCCGGTCTGCCGCAGGTCAGAGTCCCCGTTTTGTCAAAGGCTGTGTACTTCACAGATGCAAGACGCTCGAGGGCATCCCCCTCACGCACGAGAAAACCGTGTTTTGTGGCGTTTCCGATGGCGGCCATAATGGCTGTAGGCGTTGCAAGTACGAGGGCGCAGGGACAGAACACGACGAGGATCGTTACCGCCCGGATGATCTCTCCGGTGAAGAGCCAGGTCAGTACCGCCGCGGTCAGGGCGGTGATTACGATCCAGGTCGCCCAGCGGTCCGCCATGCTCACGATCTTTGCTTTTCCGGCATCCGCAGACTGGACGAGACGGATCATACGCTGGATAGAGCTGTCTTCCCCGACTTTATCCGCACGCATCTCAAATGCGCCGAACTGATTGACTGTGCCGCTGGCTACCGGATCACCGGGGCCTTTGTCAACGGGGAGGGATTCCCCGGTCATAACTGCCTGATTGACGGATGTCTCACCGGATAGGATAACGCCGTCTACAGGGATTGTCTCGCCGGGGAGCACACGGAGAAGATCACCTATGGATACTTCGCCGGCAGGGATGATTTCCCCTGTAATCCTACGGGCTGTACGGGGAGTGAGATGAACGAGTTTTTCGATGCCGGCCCTCGCTTTTGCGACGGTCAGATCTTCGAGAAGAGCGCCGAGCTGCATGATGAATGCGACTTCACCGGCGGCAAAATCTTCACCTGTGACGACCGAGGCAATGAGCGCGATGGATACCAGGACGTCGGCCTTGATGTCGAATGCAGTGACAAGACCGATGAATGCCTCCAGTATGATCGGGGCTCCGCATAACAGGATCGCGATCCAGGCCATGTCGAATGGAAACAGTGATATACGGAATATACTCAGTAAGAGTGAGGCGCCGGATATGACGAGAAACACGACGCTGCGCCGGATTCCTCCCCATTCCAGCAGTTCTTCTAACTTTTTCAATGATAATCCCTCCTGTCTGTAGTTCGAAATATACCAATGCGGGTATGGGTTTATTATATACCTATAGGGGTATAGGTTGTCAAGAAACAGTTAATACCAGAGAAGACAAAAAGGTATAACGGATTGAGGTTTGGGATTTGGAAAGAACAGGATGCGAATCCGTGAAAAAAACAGGCGCCGAAGCGCCAGTTAAAGATCATCTATTTCATGTTGGCAAACCGCTCAACCGCTTTTGTGAAATTTGCGATTGTCTGATCCACATCGCCGTGCTCGATTCCGTCTCTTACACAATGATTGATATGCCCTTCCAGTACGATTTGCCCTGCTTTGTGAAGAGCGGATTTTGCTGCATTGATCTGGGAAAGAATATCTTCGCAGGGGATATCCTCGTCGATCATGCGGTCGATTGCCTGGACCTGTCCGACGATCTTTCTCAGGCGCCGATGCAGATTGTCAGAATCCATACATTGTTTCATAAAATTACGCCTCCTTTGAACCTTATTATCTTTCAGAATAAAATTTTTGTCAACCGGGAGCCGGTATACTTTACAGATGCAGGGAAGTTTTAAAAAGATTTAAGAAAATGTTTCTCTTTTCCATCTCTTTTGCCTGATAGGATATCAGGGAAAGAAAAGGAGGAGAGCACATATGGAAATGATATCAGCAGGGCAGCAGAACGGGCAGGTGATACAGCTTGGATTTTTTGAGTCAGTGGCAGGACTTCTGTCAGTCGGAGGTGCCTTTTTGATCGGACTTTTGCCGATCGGGGCATCGCTGTTTGCTGCTTACAGGAAGCACCGTGAGATTCCCCGGATAAGGACCACGGTTCTGACGCTGATTCTGTATTTTTATCTGTATGTGACGTTCACCAATATTACGGGGATTCCGACGCTTAGCGAATGGCTCCGGTTATGGCGTCTGGGGGAGGGGCTCTTTCATCCGAATCTGAATCTGACCCCGTTCGCCGATGGAATTGGGGCAGGATTTATCCTGAATATCATACTTTTTGTTCCGCTGGGCTTCCTATGTCCGATGATCAGCCGTCGAATCTGATCGGAACAGTAACCGGATACCTGTTATTTCTGCTGGTCAGTCAGTTTCATCCTGCAACGGGAAAGGAAGCAGGAGGAACAGTGGAAAAAGCAGCGAAGGTGAGAGCTGCGTGGATTCCGTTACTGGCGGCGGGAACAGCTTTCATGATGGGATTTTTCAGTTGAGCAGCCTTATGGCTGAACTGTTGCGAAAAGTGAACCCCGGAGAAAGGGGGATATTGCAGCCCTTTCTCCGGGGTTCAGTGCGTTCATTTGCAGAATTGGTTTAAAGCGTCCGGATAAATCTGTCAAATGCAGCCAGTCCTTCGTCCGTGCACTTGTAGACTCCGGCATCCTCGAGCACCTGGCAGAAGACTTTTCCTACCTCCTGTTCCAGAATGTGATCGACATTTCCGGCATTGATATCTGTGTAAGCGGGAAGGAATTCGTCCACCCAGTCCGCATGTTTTGCGATCTGCTCATTGCTGCGGATGTCTTTCCCTTCCAGAATATACTCTTTTAAGAGCTCCATTTCACCCTTTAACCGGGCGGGGAGGACGGCCAGACCCATGACTTCGATCAGTCCGATGTTCTCCTTCTTGATGTGGTGCAGCTTTGCGTGCGGATGATATACGCCGAGGGGATGTTCCTCTGTGGTGATATTGTTTCTCAGTGTCAGGTCGAGCTCAAAGAGACCGCCTCTCCTGCGCGCAATGGGTGTGATCGTGTTGTGGGGCGTTCCGTCTGTCTCGGCGAAGATGAAAGCGTCCTCATCTGTGTAGGAGCGCCATGTCCCGAGAATGTGGTCAGCGAGGTCAATGATCCTGTCCGGATCAGCACCCTGGAGACGGATGACGGAGAGAGGCCACTTCACGATGCCGGCTTTTACATCCTCGTATCCGGTTACAGTGAACTCTTTGATCACCGGGGCCTTGGCCATAGCAAAGGTATAATTTCCTCCCTGGAAATGGTCATGGCTTAAGATCGAGCCGCCCACGATCGGCAGATCCGCATTGGACCCAAGGAAATAGTGGGGGAAGAGCTTGATGAAGTCGAACAGCTTCGCAAATGCGTTCCGGTCGATCTTCATAGGGATATGTTCCCCGTTGAATACAATACAGTGCTCATTGTAGTATACATAGGGAGAGTACTGGAATCCCCATTTCTTTCCCTGGATCGTGATGGGAATGATCCGGTGATTCTCTCTGGCCGGATGGTTCGCGCGTCCCGCATAGCCTTCATTTTCCATACAGAGCTGGCATTTCGGATAGGAGGCGGATTTTGCAGCTCCGGCAGCGGCGATCGCCTTCGGATCTTTCTCCGGTTTGGAGAGATTGATCGTAATATCAAGCGTGCCGTACTCTGTGTCAACCGTCCACTTTCTGTCCTTTTTGATGCGGTAGCGGCGGATATAGTCGCTGTCCTGGCTCAGCTTGTAGTAATATTCCGTGGCAGCCTGCGGGGATTCTTCATATTTTTTCCAGAACTCTGCGTGTATCTGTGCCGGGCGGGGCATCAGACAGTTCATGAGTTTCGTGTCAAAGAGGTCGCGGTAAGTAATGCTGTCCTCAATGATCCCGCGCGTTACGGCCTCGTTAAGAAGCTCTTTTAACACATCTTCCAGTACGATATTTTCCGTATCGCACTCCACGTCTTCGTAATCGTCCTCGTGGAACAGATCCAGAAGAAGATTGGTTGTGTAGATCCTTTCAGACTCGGGAGTGAGTCCGGTGTTGATCCCGTACTGTACCAGTTTCTTGATTGATTCATATAGCATAATATTTTTTCCCTCCGTGGTGATCATAATAATTCGTGCTGACAGATGAGGGGGTCAGGCGTCTACTCTGGATGCGCCGTCGCCGATATCTACAGTATAGAACTCTGCTTCATGGCCTACTTTTTCTTTGTAAGCGCTTCCGATGCTCTCGATGAAGGTATCTACAGCGTCATTTTTCACGATGCTGACCGTGCATCCGCCGAATCCGCCGCCTGTGATACGGGAGCCGATCACGCCCGGGATCTTCCATGCGAGATCTACAAGGATATCAATCTCCTCGCAGGATACTTCATAGTCGTCGCGCAGGGAGATATGGGACTGGTTCATCAGCTCGCCGAATTTTACGATGTCTCCGGCTTTTAATGCGGCTACTGCATCGATGGTGCGCTGGTTTTCATAAACGGCATGTTTCGCTCTCTTTAACTGTACCGGATCGGTGATAAGCGCTTTGTTCGCCTCGAATTCTTCGGGAGTCAGATCCCCGAGCGCGTTGATGTCAAGCTTTGTCTTAAGTGCGGCGAGAGCATCTGTGCACTCCTGGCGTCTGTCATTGTAAGCTGAGTCGACCAGGCTGTGCTTCACCTTGCTGTTGGTGATAACGATCTTCGCGTCCTCCAGCTTAATCGGTGCGTACTCGTATTTCATCGTGTTGGTGTCGAGGAAGATCGCATTATCTTTCTTACCCATGGCAACGGCGAACTGATCCATGATACCGCAGTTGCATCCGTTGAAATTATTCTCGGAATACTGGCCGATGAAAGCCAGGTCCGTCATGCTCAGATCCGTGATTCCGAAGAGGTCGGTGAGGATCACACCTGTGAGCACTTCGAGGGAAGCGGAGGAGGAGAGGCCGGAACCGTTCGGGATATTGCCCCAGATCACCATATCAAAACCGTTCTCCAGTTTGTATCCTTTCTCAGCGAAAGCCCATACAACTCCGAGCGGATAATTCGCCCAGTTGTACTCCTGCTTGTTGGTCAGGTCGTCAAGGGAGGTCTCGACAACTCCGAATTTGTCCAGATTCATGGAATAAAAATGCATTTTCCGGTCATCCCTTCTGCGGGCTGCGCCGTATGTACCCATGGTCAGCGCACAGGGAAATACATGTCCTCCGTTGTAGTCGGTGTGCTCGCCGATGAGGTTGACACGTCCCGGTGAGAAGTAGAAGCCTGCTCCATCGGAACTGCCGAAAAGTTCTGCAAATTTGTCAAAAAGTTTTTCTTTCATCTCATGATCCTCCTAAGTTTCAAATTTGAAAATACGATTTACGATGTAATCTGATTCCAGTATAAGGCAAAGGGGAAAAAGCGTCCATAAAAATTACGTGCAGAGTTATGTAAAAATGTTGCGCGGAAGAGAAACTGAGAGATATAATGTTTAAGGAACAATTAGTGACAGTTCAGCCCGCGCCATGGCTGAACTGTTACCTGGGAAAGGATGGACAGGAGTTATGGAAGGTTCATACAAATATTCATACAAAATGGGAGAGAATTTCTTGAATTCTCTGTCCGTTTATAACGCAGGGTATCAGAAATGCGAACCGGAATACCAGTGGGGGCCCGGGGTACGGGATCACTACTGTATCCACCACATTCTTTCCGGGAGCGGGACCTATTCTACGGGGAAGTTTTCCCAGAGGCTGGAAGCCGGGGATACTTTTATCCTCTATCCGGGCGTGGAGCTTGAGTACCATGCGGACAAGGAGGAACCGTGGGAATACGCCTGGGCCGGATTTATGGGGACGGATGCGGCGTCTATTATACGGAGTACGGATTTTTCTAAGGAGTCTCCGTATATATTGAAGGGCCGGATTCCGGAGCATGAGATCCGTGAGGGGCTGGAGCGTATCTACCGGGTAAAGGGAAATACATACGAGGCATCCGTGGCCATGACAGGAGAGCTGTACAGCCTGCTGGCTGTATTTATGCACTATTCCCAGCGGAAGGAGCAGGAGAAGGACGTACAGCTTACCTATGTTGAGAAGGCGGAGAGTTACATCGGGACGAACTATTCTTACCCGGTTACGGTGGAAGATATCGCAGCTTATGTGGGAATCAGCAGAAGCCACCTGTTCCGGTCATTTCAGAATTATATGAGAAAATCTCCCAAGGAGTATCTGACGGAGTACCGGATCAAGCAGGCCTGCCATCTGCTCAAGGAGACGGGGCTCTCTGTCTCGGCGATCGCCTATTCCGTAGGCTTTGAGAATAATCTTTATTTTTCAAAGGCATTTAAGAAACAGAAGGGAATGAGCCCTTCGGAATACCGGAAGACAAAAGGGAATCAGGACATCCGCCGGGGCATATAATTGGTTGAAGAGATCCGCGGGGCGGTGAAGATGTGAAATGGCGGCATATAGCGGCAGATAGAAAGAGAACGCTTCAGGCGCTCGGGCTGGTCTGTCTTCTTCTGGTGTTTCCTTTCTCCTGGCCGGGGCAGGAGAACAGTCTGGAGACCGATTCACAGATTCCGGGAGAAAGTGTAAGCGAAAACAGTGAGGAAACGGGCGGGGAGGCGCCAAGGATTGCCCTCACGTTCGACGACGGCCCGGACAGTGTGTGCACACCGGCTCTTCTGGATGGATTAAAGGCGCGGGATGTTCATGCCACTTTCTTTGTGATCGGGGCCAATATCGAAAAGGATGGAAATGCTGAGATCATACGGCGGATGCAAGAGGAAGGACATCTGATCGGGAATCACACTTACCATCATGTGAACTTGTCTGAACTGGATTCGGATCAGGCGAAAAATGAGATTGAGCTGACAGACGACCTGGTCCGTGAGATCACGGGGGAAGCGCCGTATCTGGTACGCCCGCCTTTCGGCGCATTCCCGAAGGGAGAGGAAGCGTCCGACAAGCTGTATGTGAAGTGGACTGTGGATTCCCGGGACTGGGTGACGAAAAATACAGGGGAAATCGTCAGTAAGGTAGTGACGGATGCCGGAGAAGATGATATTATTCTCATGCACGACTGCTACGAAACTTCGGTGGAAGCAGCGCTTGAGATTATTGACATTTTCCAGGGAAAGGGATATGATTTTGTGACCCTGGATGAGCTCCTTGTGGACTGAAGGAGATGTGAAACGTTCCCCAGGGGGCGGATACGATACAGAGGAAAGGAAGACAGATTTCATATGGTGAATGAATATTCGCGGACAGAACTCCTGATCGGAGAGGAAGGGACCGCACGGCTTAAAAAGGCCTCGGTTGTGGTTTTCGGCGTGGGAGGCGTGGGTTCCCACTGCATCGAAGCGCTGGCGAGAAGCGGGATCGGACGGCTGGTTCTGGTTGACAACGATACCGTTTCCATCACTAATATCAACCGCCAGTCCATCGCCAGCCACAGCACAGTGGGACGGTATAAAACCGAGGTGATGAGAGAGCGGATCGGGGATATCTGTCCGGAGATTCAGGTGGAGACATTTGAGATGTTTGTCCTGCCCGATAATATAGAGGAATTGATTGAACAGGCAGGAAATGTGGATTATATGATAGACGCCATTGATACGGTAAGCGCCAAGATTGCAATTGCAGAACTGGCAGAGAGAAAGAAGATCAGGCTGATCAGCAGTATGGGAACCGGGAATAAGCTGCATCCGGAGCTCTTTGAGATCGCGGATCTGAAAGATACCAGTGTATGTCCGCTGTGCAGAGTGATGAGAAAGGAACTGAAAAACCGCGGGATCACGCATTTAAAGGTTGTGTATTCAAAAGAAAAGCCGGTGGATACCAGCGGAAGGCAGACCGGGGAAGATCCGGGCGTCCGGAGGAGCGTGCCGGGGAGCATCTCGTTTGTCCCGCCTGTGGCGGGGCTTCTGATTGCGGGAGAGGTGATCCGGGAGCTGGCGGGTATCGCAGACTGACATACGGCATGCGGCGGTTCAGGAGACGGCAGTTGTACAGACAGGGAGGATAAGTATGGATTTATTTGATTATATGAGAGAGAAGGAGCAGGAGACGGAGTCGCCTCTTGCCTCCAGGATGCGGCCCAGAACACTTGACGAGGTGGTCGGGCAGCAGCATATCATCGGAAAGGACAAGCTTCTTTACCGGGCGATTCAGGCGGACAAGCTAAGTTCCGTGATCTTTTACGGCCCTCCGGGAACCGGGAAGACCACGCTTGCAAAGGTCATCGCCAATACGACCAGCGCCGAGTTTAAGCAGATTAATGCCACAGTGGCCGGAAAGAAGGATATGGAAGAAGTGGTGAAAGAGGCGAAGGATTTAAAGGGAATGTATGGGAAGAAAACGATCCTTTTTATCGATGAGATCCATCGCTTTAATAAAGGGCAGCAGGATTATCTTCTTCCTTTTGTGGAGGACGGAACTGTGATCCTGATCGGAGCGACCACGGAGAATCCGTATTTCGAGGTAAATGGAGCTTTGATCTCCAGATCCAGCATATTTGAATTAAAACCTCTTGAAAAAGATGATATTAAAGCATTGCTGAGGCGTGCAGTCTCAGATTCCGACAGGGGAATGGGGAGTTTCCATGCCCAGATTGAGGAGGACGCCCTTGAATTTCTGGCGGACCTGTCCGGCGGAGATGCGAGAAGCGCGCTCAATGCGCTGGAGCTGGGGGTTCTGACTACGGAGCGGGGAGCAGACGGGATCATCCACATTACAGTGGAGGTGGCCTCCGAATGTATCCAGAAACGGGTGGTGAATTACGACAAGCGGGGGGACAACCACTATGACATTATTTCCGCTTTTATTAAGAGCATGAGAGGATCTGATCCGGATGCCGCGGTATATTATCTGGCGAAGATGCTGTATGCGGGGGAGGATGTGAAATTCATTGCCCGAAGAATCATGATCTGTGCCTCTGAGGATGTGGGAAATGCTGATCCGATGGCGCTTACTGTAGCGGTGTCCGCGGCTCAGGCGGTGGAGCGGATCGGGATGCCCGAGTCTCAGATCATACTGGCCCAGGCTGTGACGTATATCGCCTGTGCGCCGAAGAGCAATTCTGCGGTGAACGCGATTATGGCGGCGAACCAGGCGGTGCGCCAGTATCAGACAACGGTGCCCACACACCTGAAAGACGCTCATTATAAAGGAGCTCAGAAACTCGGACGCGGGATCGGGTATAAGTATGCCCACGACTACCCGGGACATTATGTCAAACAGCAGTATCTCCCCGATGAAATCAAAGACGCCAGGTTCTATGAACCCGGCGTGTTAGGCTATGAAAAGCAGATCAGCGAATATTTACAGAAGATTCGCCAGGATTAGAGCATAGAGCTTCTGGCTGTTTAAATCCCAGCGGCTTGCAATGGCTTCGGCTTCTTTTTCGGTCGGAACAGTGAGTTTCAGATCGATGAGGCTGGAGCCATTTTCTACGATCTGGCACCGCACTTCATATTCCCCTCCGGTGGTCAGATAGTAGTCGGATTTGACCGCAGTCTCCTCCTTCAAGTCATACTTCTTTTCTTTGAGAAAATCGTCAATATCCCTGCGGATCTCTGTGGAAATCTTGTTGCTGAAATAGTGGATCGTCTCCGCGCCGTTCTCCGTCAGATGGTACAGCGTGCGGTTGTGGGTTGTCTCCGTACGGATCAGGCCGGACGCGGCCAGTTCAGCCAGCGTCTCCTGAAGCCGGAAGTAGGAGGTGTACCCCTTGTCCAGCACAAATTCAGAGATCTGGGAAGTGGAGAGTGGAAAGTCCACTTTGTTCAGCATATAGAGTATGATCAGTTTGTAAAGTGTAAATGTTTCAGCCATGATATTCCTTTCCCTGCCAAATGTCACTTTCTTTCAGGTATTGGTGCAGCCTGTTTAACACCGTGCGCTTAGCGCCCGTCCACAGGGGCGCGATGAGCAGATCTTTCGGGCCGTCTCCGGTCAGCCGGTGGATCACCATGTCCGGCTTAAGACGCGCAATGCATGTTCCGAGAAGCCGGATGTATTCCTCCATATCCGGAACATGGAACGGCGTGTCTGCATAGACCTGTGCGAGATCTGTTCCTTTCAGGATATGCAGAAGCTGCAGTTTGATCCCCCGGATTTCGCTCTGATTCAGATAATCCAGCGTTTCAAGCATCATTTCCTCCGTCTCGCCCGGGAGAAAGAGGATCACGTGGACAATGACCGGGATACCGATCTTGCCCAGACTCTTCACCGCCTGGTCAAAGACATCCAGCTCATAACCCCGCCGGATAAAGCGGGCAGTTTCCGGGTGAATCGTCTGCAGGCCCAGCTCCACCCATACGGGCTTGATCCGGTTCAGCCTCTCCAGAAGTTCTAAAACATCGTCCCCCAGACAGTCCGGCCGGGTGGCGATGGAGAGAACTTTTACATCCGGGTCACGAACGGCCTCCAGAAAGATCTTTTCCAGATATTCCACTGGCGCATAGGTGTTCGTAAAGGCCTGAAAATAAGCGATGTACGCGTGTACCGGGCGCTTCTTGAGAAGCGCCTCCTTTCCCTGAGCGAGCTGCTCCGTGATAGAGAGGGAGGCATTCCCCGCAAAATCTCCGGACCCGTTCGCACTGCAGAAAATACAGCCGCCCCGCCCGATTTTTCCGTCCCGGTTGGGACAGGACATCCCTCCGTTTAACGTGATCTTATACACCTTTTCGCCAAAAGTATGTTTCAGATAAGAATCCAGGGAGTAATAGCGGCGGCCGTCCCAGTACCGATTTTCCGTCACATTCATCAGATGTGATCCTTTATGGCGCGGCTCACCGTGTCAGCTACCCTTGGATCAAAGGCCTCGGGCAGAATATTGTTTTCGTTTAATTCCTCATCCGGTACAAGTCCTGCAATCGCCTCTGCGGCAGCCAGTTTCATCTCTTCTGTAATCTGTGTGGCGCGCCCCTCAAGGGCTCCTTTAAAGATGCCCGGGAATGCGACTACATTGTTGACCTGGTTCGGGAAGTCCGAACGTCCGGTTCCGACCACTTTTGCTCCTGCGGCCTTCGCCAGATCCGGCATGATCTCCGGTACCGGATTTGCCATGGCAAAGAGGATGGCGTCAGAATTCATGGATGCGACCATCTCCTGAGAGACAATACCCGGCGCAGAGACGCCCACAAAGATATCGGCGCCTTTCAGCGCATCCGCAAGAGTTCCTGTTTTTCCCTCCAGGTTTGTCACTTCGGCCATTTCCTTCTGCATCCAGTTGAGTCCTTCGGATGATCTGGAGATGATTCCGTTGATGTCACACATGGTAATATGCGGAAATCCGTAGGTGAGCAGCAGTTTTGTGATTGCAACTCCGGCGCTTCCGGCTCCGTTTACCACAATCCGGCAGTCCTCTTTTTTCTTTCCGGTTACTTTCAGTGCGTTGATGATTCCGGCCAGAACCACGATGGCGGTTCCGTGCTGGTCGTCGTGGAAGACCGGGATGTTAAGAAGCTCTTTTAAACGGGTCTCGATCTCGAAGCAGCGGGGAGCTGCGATGTCTTCCAGATTGATCCCTCCGAATGCCGGAGCGATATTCACTACTGTGCGGATGATCTCCTCCGTATCCTGGGTGTCCAGGCAGATGGGAACCGCGTTTACGCCTCCGAACTCCTTAAAGAGCACGGCTTTTCCCTCCATTACCGGCATGGCCGCCAGGGCGCCGATATTTCCAAGGCCCAGGACCGCGCTTCCGTCAGAGACGACGGCCACGGTATTGGCCTTCATGGTGTAGGTGTATGCAGCCTCCGGATCTTTGGCGATCACCTTACAGGGCTCCGCAACTCCGGGAGTGTAGGCGACGGCCAGATCCTCGCGGGAATTTACGTGTGCTTTTGCCGTTGTTTCTATCTTACCATTCCACTGTTCATGCATCTGAAGTGCTTTTTCACTGTTTGACATACTGATTACCTCGCTTATCTGGTGCTGGTTTCCTTTTTAAGAGCCGTGCCGGATCTGTTCCGGCACAGCCTGAACTGTTATATCATATCACTTTTTTACCTGTCTTGACAAGAGCGGAGACTGGTGGTTCAGGTTAAACTTATAAACTGTTATTTTGAGCAACGCCTAAAGGCGTTGTTTTTT
>JAHZHF010000319.1 GCA_019420405.1 Clostridiales bacterium | reverse complement strand
TAAACATCTCTTCGGCCTGTTAGATTTTCCGGATTCTGGAACGGAACATCGAACGTCTGTCCCCTTTTCACAGAATACATATTGTCAAAACTTCGCTCCACTTCCGGATGCATTTTGACAGAAAACGTTATTGAACTAAATAGCTGATTTATAGCTGATCCCCCACTCTGTGATTGATGTTTTTTCTTCCAATCGTTATAATGACATTACACAACGTTACTATGAATAGTAACTACACAACTCATTTCTACCGAAAGGAAGTCTGAAAATGATTGACAGGATGTTAATTCGAGGTGCAAGAGTCCACAACCTGAAAAATATTGATGTAGATATCCCTCTCGGCCGGATCGTCGGAGTCGCCGGGGTATCCGGTTCGGGGAAATCCTCTCTCGCTCTGGGGATTCTGTATGCCGAAGGTTCCAGACGATACCTGGACGCTCTGTCCACATATACTAGACGGAGGATGACCCAGGCTGCAAAAGCAGATGTGGACGAAGTTCTCTATGTTCCCGCTGCCCTCGCTCTTCACCAGCGTCCGGCGATCCCGGGAATCCGCAGCACATTCGGCACGGGAACGGAGCTTTTGAACAGTCTCCGCCTGATGTTCTCCCGCCTCGCGCACCACAGATGCCCCAATGGGCACTATATGGATCCCACCCTCGCTGTCGCTGCCGGACAGGAGCTGACCTGCCCGGAATGCGGAGCCGTATTTTACGCCCCATCGGCCGAGGAACTTGCCTTCAACAGTCAGGGAGCCTGCCGCACCTGCGACGGGACCGGGATCGTCCGCACCGTAAACAGGGCCTCTCTTGTGCCGGATGAGTCTCTCACAATTGAGGAGGGCGCGGTGGCGCCGTGGAACTCTCTCATGTGGTCCATTATGGTGGACGTCTGCCGGGAGATGGGCGTGCGCACGGACGTACCGTTCTGCGAACTGACAGAGCACGAGAAGGAAATCGTATACAGCGGTCCTGCCGAGAAAAAGCATATTCTCTATTATTCAAAGAAGACAAATCAGGCCAGCGAGCTTGATTTTACCTATTACAACGCCGTTTATACGGTGGAAAACGCCCTCTCCAAAGTCAAGGACGAGAAGGGAATGAAAAGAGTCGAAAAATTCTTAAAGGAAGACGTCTGCCCGGACTGTGGCGGCTCCCGGCTGTCCGAAGCGGCCAGGGCGCCCCGGCTGCGCGGTATTTCTCTGGATGATGCCTGCCGGATGACTCTGTCCGACCTTACAGAATGGGTGGAACTCGTCCCCGGCTCTCTTCCCTCCGAAATGCGTCCCATGGCGAAAAGCATCTGCGAATCTTTTCAGACCGTGGCCAAGAGGCTCCTGGATCTGGGACTCGGATACCTGACACTGGACCGCGCCTCCTCCACCCTGTCCACAGGAGAACGCCAGAGGATGCAGCTCGCGCGGGCAGTCCGCAACCGGACGACAGGGGTTCTGTATGTGCTGGACGAGCCATCCATCGGGCTTCATCCTGCCAATATCACTGGGCTGACCGGAGTGATGAACGATCTGATTGCCGACGGAAACTCTGTAATCCTGGTTGACCACGACGCCCAGATCCTTGCAGAATCAGACTGGATCATCGAGATGGGGCCGGGCGCCGGGGCCGACGGAGGACAGGTTATCGCAGAGGGCACGCCTCATGATATCGCCTGCAATCCCCGCTCAAAGATCGGGCCTTACTTAAACAGCAGCTCCATGATCCGGGAAACGTCATACTCCTCCCGTGAAGAACTGTTTTCCGAAGGCAGCCTGCACCTCTCAACAGATACGATCCATACCGTGAATCCGCTGGAAACAGAGATTCCGAAAGGCCGGCTGACTGCTGTGACCGGAGTATCCGGTTCCGGCAAGACCACCCTGGTTCTGGAGAGCCTGATCCCCGCGCTTAAAGCACAGATTCACGGAGAGAAGCTCCCCGGTCATATCCGCTCCATCCGCGCGGACGGCATCTCACAGGTCAAACTGATCGACGCAGCTCCCATCGGCATTAACGTCCGCTCCACAGTCGCCACCTATGCCAATGTGCACGATGAGCTGCGGAAACTATTTGCCCGGACACCAGACGCCAGACAGCTCGGATTAAAGGCCGGAGATTTTTCATACAATACGGGAAAACTGCGCTG
>JAHZHF010000318.1 GCA_019420405.1 Clostridiales bacterium | reverse complement strand
AATCGTCTATGCTCATGTCAACCCGATCATGCAGTGGTTTGTTGTAATTGCGTTTAGAAAAGGTTTTGTTCCACGGCAGAGTGAAAAATATTTTATCAGCCTTGTCAGAGAATTCTTCGAACAGCAGAAACTGGCAGACCCCTGCGGAATTTCGCTCATTCACGCAGGTCCCGCTCTGTCTCCCGGCCCGAAGGAAGCTGAGCCAGAATCACCGCGGTAAACACAAGTGCGCATCCGAACATCTCTCTTCGGGAGAGATGTTCCCCCAGCACAATCCATCCCGTAATCACTGAAAATACCGACTCCAGACTGAGTAGCAGCGACGCCACGGTCGGATCGGTATTTTTCTGCGCTACAACCTGAAGCGTATAAGCCACGCCGCAGGATAGTACTCCCGCGTAGGCAAGCGGAAGCCATGCATCCAGGATCTGCCCTGTCTGCGGCTGCTCTGACACGAGCATCGGCACCGCACACAGAATACCGCATACAATGAACTGGATACAGGATAGGCTCACGCCGTCCACCTTCGGCGCAAAATAGTCGATCACAAGGATATGAACCGAAAACGCGATTGCACAGAGGAATACACAGGCATCCCCCTTCGCAATCGAAAAACCATCTGTAATGCAGAGAAAATACATTCCCACAACCGCAAGGGCGACGCCGGTCCATACTTTGATTCCGGCCCTTTTTCCCAGAGCCAGACTCATCACCGGAACGATCAGGATATAGAGCGCCGTGATAAATCCCGCCTTCCCCGCGCTCGTGTACATCAGGCCGATCTGCTGGAGAGAGCTCCCCACTGCGAGCGCAATGCCGCAGCAGATACCGCCAATGAGGAGCGTCCTGTTTTCTGCCGCCGTCCCTGCCGTCCCGTACGTACCCGAACCTGTATGCCCTGTCTGTTCTTGTCCTGTCCGTTTTCTCCTGATATGTCTCATAGCGAAGATTACCGGGATCAGGACGATTCCTCCCATCAGGCTTCGGATCGAATTGAAGGTAAACGGCCCCAGATAATCCATCCCGACACTCTGCGCAACAAAGGCGCCGCCCCATATAAATGAGGTCAGCGCCAGAAGAAAATTATTCACTCCTCTGCTTTTCATGAGAAAAACCTCTCCATTACTTCCCGGGCAGGCATCTCTTTCCCTGTGTACAGTTCAAAAGCCGCTGCTCCCTGCCAGAGAAGCATTCCGATTCCGCCTACTGCGGCGCGGCATCCGGCCTCCTGCGCTTTTTTAATCAGGAGGGTTTCCCTGGGATTGTACACCACATCAGCCACCGCCAGGTTTTTGTGCAGGAATTCCTCCGGAACCGGAAGCACGTCCTCCAGCGGACTCATTCCCGCCCGGGTCGCATTAATCAGAATATCGCTCTCACTGATTACCTCTCCCAGAAGCTTCCTGTTATCCAGATCTTCAATATAGATATTCCCGATGGAAGGAACAGCTCTTCTGATCTTTTCCACCGTTTTCTCTCCATTTGTGAAAAACTCATCCTTCCGGTTAAAGATCGCGATTTCATCCACTCCGTCTAAAGCCATCTGAACCGCAATCGCCGTAGCTGCGCCGCCGGTTCCCAGCAGAACAGTCTTCTTTCCCGACACCTCTACTCCATGTTCCTTAAGATTCCGGACAAAGCCTGTTCCGTCCGTGATATGTCCGGTGAGACTTCCGTCCTCTTCCACCACTACTGTATTGCACGCCCCTACAAGTTTTGCCGCCGGAGAGAGACGATCCACAAGCCGGGCCACCGCCGTCTTGTCCGGCATGGTAACATTAAACCCCCCAACATTCAGAGTCTTAAGGGCTGTCACAGCCTCTTCCACTTTCTCAAGAGGGACATCGAAAGCCAGATAAGCCGCGTCAATCCCCAATTTATCGAAGCTGTAGTTATACATGGCCGGCGAACCGGAATGGCCCACCGGAGAGCCTATAAGCGCATAAAGTCTTGTATGTCCGTTAATTCTGTTTTCCATGATCATTTCCTCCTAAGTCCAGTTTCCAAAGACCTGTATAGTATATCACAAAAAACTCTTCGACGCATTAACGTATGAAATTTAATTTTCTAAACAGCTATTTAGTTCATTAACTCCCGTATGAAAAACATCCGAAAACAGGGACGATTCTCAAACGTATTCTGCGGGGATGGAGGATGGCTCCGGACTTCGCTCCAGGG
>JAHZHF010000317.1 GCA_019420405.1 Clostridiales bacterium | reverse complement strand
CATCCCTGAGCGCACGAATATCGAACGGCTGTCTCCTTCCCCAGAATATGTCTTTTTAAACATTCCGCCCCACTTCCGGACGTTTCTAAATAAAAGTGTTAATGAACTAAATACCTGAATCCCCACATTGCCTCAGCCGCGCCGCTATGATAGTATATATAGTATATTTTTAAACACTTATTTCCTCCCGTTCCCGGCCGGAGCGGGTAAACTGCTGCCGCTCCTGATTCCGCAGCCCAAATTAATAAATGGAGGTTTGGTTTTTATGAATACAAATTTCAATGTTAAAAAAGCAGATACAGATGAACAGATCCGCCAGATCGCCGATCTCGCGGAAATCATATGGAATGAACATTTTACACCGATTATCGGAAAAGAGCAGGTTGATTATATGGTAGAAAAATTCCAGTCATATCCTGCGCTGAAAGATCAGCTTGCAGACGGTTATGAGTATTACCAGATCTTCGACGGCAAGGAATTTTGCGGTTACACCGGGATTCACCCCGGAGAGGATCACCGCCTCTTTTTGAGCAAGCTCTATCTGAGAAAGGACAGCCGTGGCCGTCACCTGGCTACCCGCGCGTTTGAATTTCTGAAAAACCTGTGCACAGAAAGAGGTTATTCTGCCATCTGGCTGACGTGCAATAAATATAATGAAAACACTCTCGGCGTATACCGCCATCTCGGTTTTGAAACTATTGATACGCAGGAAGCGGATATCGGCGGAGGATTTATCATGGATGATTATATTATGGAATATAAAATCTCCTGAACATGGATACAGATAAGGGCGCATACCGGACAAATATGTCTCCGGCATGCGCCCTTTATTCATTTTCCTTCTTCGCGGCATTTCAACCGCAACGAACTCATTTTCCTAAAATTTAAACCGTTTCCGGCTCCTCATACTCTTCCCCGAAAAGCTCCACTGTCACCTTTTTCATTTTCTGGGGCTCCAGCGGACGGTCTCTGAAATCCGTCGCTGTCTCAGCGATCTTATTTACCACGTCCATTCCTTCTGTGATTTTCCCAAATGCAGCGTAAGCTCCATCCAGATGCGGTGACTTCTCGTGCATAATGAAGAACTGGCTTCCCGCAGAATTGGGATCCATCGCCCTTGCCATGGAAAGCACGCCCGGATCGTGAGCCAGATCATTGGCGAAACCATTCTGGCTGAACTCTCCTTTGATCGAATATCCCGGGCCGCCCATACCGGTTCCGTCCGGGCATCCGCCCTGAATCATAAATCCACGGATCACACGGTGAAAAATAAGCCCGTCATAGAATCCCCTGTTGACAAGAGAAATAAAATTCCTTACCGTATTTGGCGCAATCTCCGGATACAGCTCCGCCTTCATAATATCTCCGTTTTCCATCTCAAATGTAACAACTGGATTTGTCATAATATATTCCTTCCTTTCCTTAATGTAGAAATGAATGTCAGAGAGTATTGTAGCGGATTTCTGCACATGCGTCAATCAGCGTTTGTCAGCTATATAGCTGATAGTCCGATCATCCCGCCTTTCTCCTCATATCCTGTATCCCACAGATCTCTCAGAGAAAATGTATGGGACTGTCCGTATGTTGCGACAGTGATCCACATCCCGTCCGGACGTTCCTCATAGCCATAGCATAGAAACCAGTGCCAGACAAAATCCTTGTAATACGCTTTTTTATGCCTCAGCATCAGATAGGGAACAGGATATCCGCTGTCGATCTGCTCCCGTATAAAATCTGCTGCCACCTCATAGTCATTCGTACCGGGACACTCTTTCATAGAAACATCCGTTCTCCCCGCATCCCTTAGATACGCCCCAAAACCATCAGTAAACATATAGAGCTTATTCACTCCATTGACTCTCGGTCTCAAATACGGCTTCATTTTCATGGAGAAGCTGATATAATCCTCCCGCGTCAGGCAGTGAACGTCGTAGGGATAGAGTTCCTCCATTCCCCGGCGCAGCGCCAGATAAATACAGCAGTCACAGGCCGTTGCAGCCGCACATCCGCCGATATACATCACCACGTTCTTAAACCATTCCTGATTTCCGCCCACTGCTCCCTCTATCATAAAATAATCCAGTATCTTTTTTCTCTCCATATATACATATCCTCTCCTTATCGGACTTATAGTTCGCTTCCAGACAGTACTATTATATCATTCCTTCTCCACAAAGGTAACAATTCAGCTATTTAGTTCATTAACACTTGCCGTCTGAAACGTTCGGAAG
>JAHZHF010000316.1 GCA_019420405.1 Clostridiales bacterium | reverse complement strand
CGAAGCATGTAACGCCTGTTTCCTTCATCAGAATACGATTTCCAAAACATCCAGCTCCGCTTCCGGCCGTATTTAACAGAAAATGTTAGTGCACTAAATAGCTGTAAAATTCTATGCAAATTTCACGAATTATTGTATACTTATCTCAAGTCTGATGCTTCAATATCAGCATCGGGATATTTAATCCCTGCGGAATTAATAAGGAAGGTAAGCTGATCGGTATGAGACAGCACAAGAGTTTGAATAAAGCAGTGATGATCGCATTTTTGGTGCCAATAGTGATTTTTGCTTTAAACATTTTTCTGGTTATTGTCAGTCCGTATGCAAGAATGGACACATGGCTTCTTAGTCTGATGGCAATTGTATGTGTTTCTCTTATTATAAGATTTGAACTGCCTCTGTTAGGAATATGGGGACTTGTTAAATTATATCGGACCCTGGGAATGACGGGACGTTCTTTGCATCTGTATGCAGTGAAAAAGCTGGCCTGTGTGGCAGGGATCGTTTTGCTTATCTGCTTCTTGATTCTGCAGGTTGGAAATATAATTACTGCCTGAATTGCTGTTACATGTGAATACCAGAGGGGGAAATACATAGGATGGACAGAAAGAACAAAAGAAAAACAGGAAAGAAAACAATGGCTGGAAAGGGAAAAAGGAAGGTAAACCGTATGGCTTTATACTGCGTGGCAGGAGCGGCCGGCATTCTGATCCTTCTGTATCTCGGCGTTTCCTTTTATTTTAACAGCCACCTTTTCCCGAACACATCGCTGGACGGATACGCCTGTTCCGGGAAAACTGCCGCGCAGGCAGAGAAGATCCTGCAGAATAAAGCGGCAGAGTACGAACTGGAGATTATTTCAAAGGAGGGGACGAATGTAATCCCCGGATCGGATATTGGCGTAAGTATGGCGGACAATAAAGCGGCGATTGAGAAAGTGATCAGGGAGCAGAATTCGTTCGCGTGGATTGCTTCATTATTCGGAAAGAATGAACAGGAGATCGATCTGGAGATTTCGTATGATGCGGAGAAACTGGACGGGATTATAACAGAGAAGAATCTTTTGAACGAAGAGGGAACGGATTCGGTATCCGCTTATCCGAAATACGACGGAAGCCAGTTTGTAGTTGAACCGGAAGTATACGGGACGAAGGTTGATGCGGAGCTTTTAAAGCAGAAGATAGATGAGAAAGTGAAAACGCTGGAGACTTCTCTGAATTTGGAGAAAGAAGAGTGTTATTCCGTGCCAAAATACACTGCGGAGTCAGAAGAGGTTCAGGCGGCCTGCGATCAGATGAACAAATACTGCCAGGCCAGCATCACATACACCATGGCAGAGAATGTTGTCCTGGATAAGAATACGATTTCCGGCTGGCTTCATACGGATGAAAATATGAACGTTACCATCGATGAAAATGCGGTCAAGAGCTGGCTGGAAGAGTTTGGAAACAAGTACGATACCGTAGGTGTGACAAGGAACTTTACGACTCCTAACGGGAAAAGTGCAACAGTGTCAGGCGGTACTTACGGCTGGTCTATCAATGAGGATACAGAGTTTACTACGATTCTGGAGGCGATAAAGAACGGGGAAGTTCTCACAAAAGAGCCGGCCTACTATATCGGCGGGGAGGCAGCGTCACACAGCATGCCGGACTGGGGAACCACTTTCGCGGAAGTTGATTTAAGCCAGCAGCATATGTGGTACGTCAAGGACGGGACAATTCAATTGGAGACGGATGTTGTGACAGGAGAACCCATTCCGGAGAAGATCACACCCGAGGGTGTATACACGATTCTTGAAAAGAGCCTGAACGAAACGCTGGTGGGCGCAACCAATCCTGCGACAGGTCAACCCAGTTACCGGACTCCGGTTGATTACTGGATGCGCGTGACCTGGACGGGAATCGGATTCCATGACGCCAACTGGCAGTCTTCATTCGGAGGTACGAGAAACCAGATCCCGGGAGTAGGGTCACATGGGTGTATCAATATGCCGGTGGATCAGGCGGCGGCCCTGTATAATATGATCGAAGTCGGGACGCCGGTTATTATCCACTATTGACAGCTATTTAGTTCAATAACACTTTCCGTTAGATCACGTTCGGAAGCGGGGCAGGATGTTTTGGAAATCGTATTCTGATGAAGGGAACAGGCGTTACATGCTTCGTTCCGGAATCTGGGAAGAATCTAAGAAGCCGAAGAGTTGTTTAATGGCAAAGCGGCGCGCAGGGCAACTCGCTGACGCTCAAACAATCCCTGCGCACCGCTTAACAACACCTCTCCGCCTTCTAAGATCTTCCGGCAGATTCCTCCAAAGGCGCATGT
>JAHZHF010000315.1 GCA_019420405.1 Clostridiales bacterium | reverse complement strand
AATTCCCCGCCGCTTCCGGACGTGATCCAACGGAAAATGTTAGTGCACTAAATAGGTGAATTGATATGTGAAAAATACATAAAATAGTTGTAATTTATGATGAATTTTAGTACAATATATCCATGGTGTGTATGAGAGGAAACTTTCATCTCATACAAAATAACTACATAACAAGGAGGCAGCAGCATGAAGGTTTACAGAACGGATGAAATCAGGAACGTGGTATTGCTTGGACACGGCGGGAGCGGTAAGACAAGTCTTGTTGAGGCAATGCTGTATGTGTCAGGCGCCACGAACCGTATGGGCAAAGTCACAGATGCCAGTACGGTCAGCGATTTTGATAAAGAGGAGCAGAAACGTGGATTTTCGATCAGCACAAGCCTGATCCCGATCGAGTGGGAAAAAGCTAAGATCAATATCCTTGATACGCCGGGATATTTCGATTTCGTAGGAGAAGTGGAAGAGGCGGTCAGCGCGGCGGATGCGGCGGTTATCGTTGTGTCAGGCAAGGCCGGAGTCCAGGTCGGAACAGAGAAGGCGTGGGAACTGTGTGACAAGTACAACCTTCCGAGGATGATCTATGTGACAGAGATGGACGTGGACGATGCAAGCTTCCGTCAGGTGGTTGAGGATCTGACAGCGCGCTATGGCAAGAAGATCGCTCCCCATTTCCAGCCGATCCGTGAGAATGAGAAGCTGGTAGGTTATATTAACGTCATCAAGAATGCAGGCAGAAGATATACGGGTATCGGACAGAGAGAGGAGTGCGAGATCCCCGATTACTGTAAACCGAATCTGGAGATTTTAAGAGATTCTCTGATGGAAGCTGTTGCCGAGACGAGTGAAGAGTTTATGGAGCGCTACTTCAACGGAGAGGAGTTCTCGATCGAGGAGATCCGCGCTGCCATGAGAACAGAGGTGATGGACGGAGATATCGTTCCGGTTGCCATGGGCTCCAATACACAGGCGCAGGGCGTTGCAAACCTGCTGTCCGATATCGTAAGATTCTTCCCGAGTCCGGACAAGAGATCCTGCGCAGGCATTAACCGCAGAACAAATGAAATTTTCGAGGCAAATTATGATTTCTCGAAAGCAAAGACCGCATATGTATTTAAAACAATGGTAGATCCGTTTATTGGGAAATACTCTTTCGTAAAAGTGTGCTCAGGCGTGCTCAAAGGGGATGATATTCTTTACAATGCTGATACAGAAGCAGAGGAAAAGCCGGGCAAGCTCTATACAATGTGCGGAAATAAGCCGTCCGAAGTAAGCGAGCTGTTTGCAGGAGATATCGGCGCCATCGCAAAATTGGCAAATACGCGCACAGGCGATACTCTTTCCACGAAATCAACTCCGGTGTCCTATGCAAAGACGGATTATTCTGTACCTTATACATATATGAGATACCGCGTGAAGACAAAGGGAGATGAGGATAAAGTTTCCCAGGCTCTTGCAAGGATGATGGCAGAGGATGTTACCCTTAAGGCAGTTAATGACAGTGAGAACCGTCAGACGCTGCTCTATGGTATGGGCGATCAGCATCTGGAGATTGCGGCGAGCAAGCTGGCGGCAAGATATAAGGTTGAGATTGTACTGGAGACTCCGAAGGTTGCTTTCCGTGAGACGATCCGTAAGAATTCCGATGTGGATATGAAATATAAGAAACAGACCGGAGGACACGGACAGTATGGTCATGTCAAGATGAAATTCGAGCCGTCAGGTGATCTGGATACACCGTATGTATTTGAAGAGTGCGTAGTTGGCGGCGCTGTTCCGAAGAACTACTTCCCGGCGGTGGAGAAAGGGCTCCAGGAATCCGTTGTGAAAGGACCTCTTGCAGGATATCCTGTAGTTGGTGTGAAAGCAACCCTCTATGATGGTTCTTATCATCCGGTTGACTCTTCGGAGATGGCGTTTAAGACGGCTACAAGCCAGGCGTTTAAGAAAGGATTTATGGAGGCGTCCCCGGTTCTGCTTGAGCCAATTGCTTCTATTAAAGTAACTGTTCCGGATGACTATACCGGTGATGTGATGGGCGATCTGAATAAGAGGAGAGGACGTGTGCTCGGAATGACTCCGATTCAGGGAGGAAAACAGGTGATCGAGGCGGATATTCCGATGACAGGTCTGTTTGGCTATTGTACCGTACTCAGATCCATGACCGGTGGCCGTGGTACTTATGAGTACCAGTTTGCAAGATATGAGCAGGCTCCATCCGATGTACAGGAGAAGGAGATTGCTGCAAGGGCTGCAGAAGAATAGGCGAAGAAAATCGTAACAGTTCAGCTATAAAGTTCACTAACTCCCGTATGAAAAAACGTCCGAAAACAGAGCTGATTTCTGAAATGTATTCTGCGGAGATGGAGGACGGCTCAGGGCTTCGCTCCAGGGAATAAGGGAAA
>JAHZHF010000314.1 GCA_019420405.1 Clostridiales bacterium | reverse complement strand
CAAAAGGCATCTCCGGCATACTGTCACATGCCAAAGAGGGCATCCGGCTCTGGTATCGGACAAAGCGTCCGGCGTACCGTCAACTCTGCCTTAAGCTGACCGCTTGAATAGACATCGTGCCCTGTGGGTATAAAAGAATATGTCTCCCCAAGCCCGGTTCCGGCGGGGCTTATAAAAGTGCCTCTACTCTCGGAGCTGCCATTCTAAATCTCTCAAAAAATGGGCAGATTGGTACTTTAGAAAGACATACTCATCTTTTTATTACAATTCACGGAAACTCAAGCATAAAAAATACCGGAAACCTGAAATGTGAAAGGTTTCCGGTATTTATGCTCATGCATCCTTTTCTTTGCGCGATTTTTTGCTCGTTATGCTTTCTTTTCTTTCTGCTTTTTCCATATATCCACATTTTTCACATACTATATATGCGGTTTCGTTGATGTTTTTTTCGCTGACATCATCATTCCCGCAGCGCGGACATTTGGTTTCATACCAGAACCTGCCGTTCTTATGTTTATCAAGCAGCATTGTTGAAAACGATGGTATATAATCCGAACTGAAGCCTGCCATAGTAACCCTCCTTTCTTTTTGTTAAGTTTATTTCATTTCTTCTGTATCGCTGTCAATTTTCCATAAATTCATGCCGGTACCTCCGAATATGCATACATAATATTCATTTTCCTGTCCCCGGCAGACCGGAAGAAGACCGTTTAATGCATGATCGCCGAATGCCGCCGCAGATGACAGCTGTCTGATCTGTTTTGTTTCTCCGGCACAATATTCATAGATGCCTGTGGCCGTTACACAGATAATTGTGTCATCCTGAGCCTGCATGGGAGGGAACACATCATTGCCGTTGCTGGCAAACATGGTTAGGACAAACTCCTGTAATCCCGGATCCGGCGCCTGTTCCTCCAGCGTGTCTGCGTCCAGACAGGCGCTGATCTCTTTCCCCAATATCAGGAACTGATCCTGAGTGAGCAGACATCCCATGGTTAAATCATAGGGCAATTCTTTTATTATTTCCTGTGTATCGGTATCATACAGCAGACATGTTTCGGCAGCTATCAGGGCTATGACGTGATCATTCACATATTTTACATTAAATAAATGATCCTGACTTCCCAGCAGAGCATATACTTCATCCATATTGTATTCCACGAAGGAGTCTGCGGAAACCTGATATACCCGGTTGGTATAGCTGCCGTTCCCGTTCGGATCGTCTTCCTGGATAATGACAACCGCCTCAATTCCGGATGGGCCTTCCCGAAGATCTCCTGCAAACAGAGAACTTTCCTCATTCAGATCATCCGGCTGAAAGAGAACGGATTCCCAGGTGTCACACTGGTCGGCGCTTTTCCAGACAATGGCGTGCTGTTCTGTCAGCTCTCCGTAATAGTCATTGTCTGTAAGGGCGTAGATTTCACCGGAGTCCCCTGCCAGCAGATCATAATAATAAGATTCGCCGACATTTACAGTTGATGCTCCGGAGTCCTCCAGCTCTGATTCTGTTTTCTCAGAACGAATGATGATTCCATGTATGGCGGCGCCTGCGGCAGCCGCGGCAGAACCGGCGATGATCACGGCAGCGGCAGGGATATGTTTCTGCGGTCTTTTTATATAAGATTCTCCTTTCCCGGCTTCAGCCTTCAGGAGATCATCCAGGATTCTCTGGTCAGCAGACTCAGATAAAGTTATCTTATCCATCTGCATGCGATATTTTTCGATATATTTATCCGGCATGATAATTCTCTCCTTCCAACTTGAATTTCAGATGCTTCCGGGCCCGTTCCAGGCGGGATCTTACGGCAGAACCGGAGATTTTTAGAATCCCTGCAAGTTCCTCTGTTGTATATCCCTCATAGTAGTAAAGATAGATTACCGTTCTCTCTTTTATCGATAATGACATAACTGCTTCCAATATATCTGTATCCTGTGACGCCGCTTCCTTTGTAGGAATGGTGTCCGTCAGTTCTTCGCATTTATGCCGTTTCTGAAATTTCAGCCAGTTTTTGCATTCATTGGCTGTCACTGTCAGGAGCCATGCTTTTTCCTTCCCGGGAAAAACAGAAGCTTTGTGTTCTATCATTTTTATAAAGACATTGTGACAGATATCTTCTGCTTCTGCCCGTGAATGCAGGTAGGTAAATGCCAGGCGATATACGGAATTTTTATTGTCATTGTAAACCTGCGCAATATCCAAAGATAGATCCTCCTCTTTTGAGTACTCATATATATAACAACCGTGGGAAGTGTTTTGTCTCATTATATCAGAAAAACTCGATGAAATAAGAAGTCTGAATTATCCGGGCAAAAAAAGAACCGGGAACTCATCCGACCGATGAGCTCCCGGCGCCCCTGCCAAGGATATCGATGCGACAGGATTTGAACCTGCGACCTCTGCGTCCCGAACGCAGCGCTCTA
>JAHZHF010000313.1 GCA_019420405.1 Clostridiales bacterium | reverse complement strand
ATCCGTATCCGGTACTTTGTAGTTTCCCTTATCCCCTGGAGCGAAGCCCTGAGCCATCCTCCATCTCCGCAGAATACGTTTGAGAATCGGCCCTGTTTTCGGACGTTTTGCACCCGGGAGTTAGTGAACTTTATAGCTGAACGGTTACATAAAATGGTGTAAATTTATACATAAATATTGAATTTTTATGCATGAATGTAGTATACTAATGAATATTCCGGATGGTTCTGTCAGTGACAGACGAGGAACTGTTACTATTTTGGAATTATTTTTATAAGAGAGAGGGATAGAATGATGAATTTAAAAGGCAGAAATTTTCTTACATTAAAAGACTTTACACCAGAGGAGATTACATATCTGCTGGATCTTTCGGCAGAGGTGAAGGAGAAGAAGAAAAAGGGCGTGCCGGTAGATCACTGGCGTGGAAAGAACGTAGCCCTGCTGTTTGAGAAGGACAGTACAAGGACACGTTGTGCGTTTGAGGTGGCGGCTCACGATATGGGAATGGGAACGACTTATCTCGGGCCGACTGGCTCCCAGATGGGAAAGAAGGAGAGTATCGAGGATACTGCGCGGGTACTCGGAAGGATGTTCGACGGAATCGAGTACCGCGGCTTCGGCCAGGAGATCGTGGAAGAGCTGGCAGAGTACGCGGGAGTTCCGGTTTGGAACGGTCTGACGAATGAATATCATCCGACGCAGATGCTTGCAGATATGCTGACGATCCGTGAAAATTTCGGGACGCTTAAAGGACTGAAACTGGTTTACATGGGGGATGCCCGCTATAATATGGGAAATTCCCTGATGGTTGCCTGCTCAAAATTAGGCTTGGATTTTGTGGCCTGCACGACGAAAGAGTACTTCCCGAATGAGGAACTTGTGGCACAGTGCCGGGAGTATGCAAAGGAATCCGGGGCGACGGTCACTCTGACAGAGGACGTCAAAGAGGGGACAAAGGATGCAGATGTCATTTACACAGACGTATGGGTATCCATGGGCGAGCCGGACGAAGTGTGGGAGAAGAGAATCCGGGAGCTTTCTCCGTATAAAGTGACAAAAGAAGTGATGGCGAACGCGAAGGAGAGCGCGATTTTCCTCCACTGCCTGCCCGCATTCCATGATCTTAAGACAAAGATCGGGAAAGAGATGGGTGAGCGGTTCGGTATTGAGGATATGGAAGTGACAGACGAAGTGTTCGAGTCAGAGCAGTCTAAAGTGTTCGATGAGGCGGAGAACAGGATGCATACCATCAAGGCCGTAATGATGGCGACGCTCGGAATAGATGAGTAAAGCCAGCAAAGCGTAAAAGGAAGTGAAAGGCCGCCAGGCAGGACAAGAGAAGAGAGAGGACAGGAATATGGATATCACAATCAGAGGGTTTTCAAAAAGAGGAAACTGGTATAAGGGGAATCTCCACAGCCATACGACCAATTCCGACGGCAGGCTCACACCCAAGGAGGCGGTAGAGCTTTTTAAGTCCCACGGGTATCATTTCCTGTGTTTTTCGGAGCATGATCTGTATACGGATTACAGGAAGGAATTTGACTGTGATGATTTTATCATCCTTCCGGGAATGGAGGCGTCTGCGATTCTCTGCTGTGAAGGAGAGCCTGAGCGTGTGAAAAAAGCGCATCATATTCTCGGCATTCTCGGCACGGAAGAAATGCAGAAAAATGCCGTGCTTCCGCTGTATCAGCCTGGCGAGCGCCATCCGGTGGCACGGTATTCCGGAGAGTGGGACGGAGCTGCCGCTGCGCAGAAACTGGTGGATGAGATGCGGCAGCGGGGGATGCTCGCCACCTATAACCATCCGGTATGGTCGAAAGTGAGGGAGTCAGATTTCATTGATACAGAGGGACTTTGGGCGCTTGAGATTTTTAATTATGGCACGGTGAACGAGAGCAATACGGGTTACGATGAGACGTATCTGGATGTGATGCTCCGGGAGGGAAAGCGGATCTTCGCGTTCGCGTCAGACGATAACCACAACTGGGGGACGTACGACGACGCTTGCGGGGGCTATATCGTTGTGAAAGCAGAGGCGCTGACCCATGAGGAGATCATCAGGAACATGATTGCAGGAAATTACTATTCCTCCTCCGGTCCGGAGATCTATGACTGGGGAATCCGAGGTGGAACGGCGTATGTCGAGTGCAGCCCTGTGTACCGGATTGATTTCATGGCCGGAAATGATGTGGGAGATGGCGCGGGCCATGTGTGCAGCACATTGGATGAGACGATCACATACGGGGAATATCCGCTGAAAGGACATGAGACCTATGTGCGGGTGAAATGCACGGACTGCCATGGGAAAATTGCGTGGAGCAACCCTCTGTGGATCTGAGCAGCTATTTAGTTCATTAACTTACGGACGAAAAACGTCCGAAAACAGGGGCGATTCTCAAGACGTATTCTGCGGGGATGGAGG
>JAHZHF010000312.1 GCA_019420405.1 Clostridiales bacterium | reverse complement strand
AATAACCTGGCAGAGCAGGGCAAGCCACTGCCAGACCACCTGATAAGCGATGTATTTCCTGGCGGGGGACAACAGTCCCACAAGTCTTTTCTTAATCATATAAACTCCTCTGCATATAAACACTTCTGTTATGCCGCATTTTCCGGTCTGATAGTCTTCACACGAAGGAAAAAGTACAGCAGATGGCAGACCCACACAATAACAAGGCAGATCCTTCCAGCCGGAACCCGGCTCATCATAATAAATCCAAGCGCCATAACAAAAGTCACTGTTCCGACGATCCGGAATTTCGTTCCCATACTCATGGCTCGCTGCTTCACAAAACTGTCGAGATGCTTCTTATAAAGTTCGGTTCCAATAAACCAGTCATGCAGCTTCCTTGAGCTTTTGGCGAAACAGAACACTGTCGCCATATAGAAAGGTACTGTAGGGAGAATCGGCAGTACAATCCCCGCTGAGCCAAGCCCCAGACAAAGAAATCCCAATATAATCCAGAAGATTCTCAGCGGATTTTTCTTCAAAAATTGTTTCATAAAACGCTCCTTCCTGATCTTAAGCCAAACGGACCTTTCCGACTACGCGGACGTAAACACATGAAATATCGGTTTTTCTATGTTAGTTTTCGCTTTCTTTTGTTAGTTCTAGCTAACACGCATATCACTTATACCATATACTCATCATTTACGTCAAGAGTTAAAACAATCCGGAAAGGTACTCAAAAATAAACGTTGTTTCCTGTGAAAGGAATAAGAAAACCGGACGAATATCATATCCGCCCGGTTTTCTTACGTTTCTCCGCTCAATCCCCATATCTTCTTTCATACGATCGGCACATCTAATTTTTTCAGTCTTTCCAAAATCGTCTCCGACTCCACCGACGTACCCGCCTCTTTTTCGATCTGCCGGCGTATCTTCTGCATCTCAAGATCAGTCCCCGCGATCACATCCGCACAGTTTTTCAGCCTGCCGATAATCTCCTCCGCATTGGAGATATCTTTCTTGTATTTGATCTGATGCTCCAGGCTGGCCCAGAAATCCATGGCAATCGTCCGGATCTGAACCTCCACTTTCATTTCCTTCTTGCTCTCCGCAAAAAACACGGGCACAGATACAATCAGATGCAGACTCCGGTAGCCGTTCGGCTTCGGATTCGCGATATAGTCCTTCTTTCTGATCAGGTGGATATCATCCTGGCGGATCAGCGCATCTGCAATCTCGTAGATATCGTCCACATAAGCGCAGATCACCCGCACGCCCGCAATATCGTTCAGATGAGTCACGATATTTTCTACCGTAGGCGCATAACCGATCCGGTTCATCTTCTCCAGGATGCTTGTCTGGCTTTTCAGCCTTGTGTGAATCGTGCTGATCGGATTTCTCTGATTCCTGACATGAAATTCCGTGTCAAGCACATCAAACTTTGTTCTGACCTCCTTGATCGCACAGGAATATGCCATCATCATCTCCCGGTACTCCATCACACCGTCTAAAAGACCCATCGCCTGTTCCATCAGGAACTGTTCTCCTGCTGCCAGTAATTCCATAGTTTTCCTCCTGTTCCGGCGGCCTTCGTCCGCCGCGGTTATCAACCCATAATCGATGAGATGTACTGTATTTCTACACAGTGTACCGGAAAAATCTTTCTATTTCAACCCTTTCGTCATCGGAATCAGGCACAGAAGCATCACAATCCCCACAAGTCCGACTACAATTCCTACGATCATATTGCTCCACACCATGGTCAGGCACATTCCGATTCCAAAGACAAGAGCCCCGAGAATCCCAAAGAGCACGGTTCCTATCGTCTTACCTGACACCCAGACCGGATTCTTATTTTCCATCTTCCTCCATACAAACACCATAATCAGAAGCACGAGGGCTCCAGCCACTCCCATAGCCACACCCGGACAGAACGCGTTCCATTCCGGAATCAGAGCCATGCACATCCCAAGTGCAAACAAAATCCCACCTGCAGTTCCTAAAATCATTGCTGTAAAAGTACTCTTTTTCATGTTATTTTTCCTCCTCTTTCTTCACTGTTCCCGCTGCTTCTCTCTTTTGCTTTTCTCGCGCAAGTCTCTCCTTAGCTTCCTCCACTGACTCTCCTTCTCTGGTGAGGAACTGATCTACAAAGGAGTCCGATAACTTCGTAAATCCGCTGACCGCGCCGGCAATCCTTGCGTTTGCTTTCACGAGTTTTGATTTTGCCATTCCCTGAACCTTCTTTCTGAACTGTTACGAAATATAATTTGTAATTTTCGCTTTGGGGTTTCTCCCTGCGACGGTATTAAAGATAGACCGGGAATGTTGGAGGAAAGTTTCCATTTTGTTTCTGAAATATTAAAAGTGGGAGTTCAGCTATAAAGTTCAATAACTCCCGCATGAAAAACGTCCGAAAACAGGGACGATTCTCAAATGTATTCTGCGGGGATGGAGGACGGCTCTGGGCTTCGCTCCAGGG
>JAHZHF010000311.1 GCA_019420405.1 Clostridiales bacterium | reverse complement strand
CGACAGCGGCGACCTTCTGCTCGATGCAGACGGCCTGGAAAGCATGATCGGTTCTAATGATTACGGTGACACCACTCTGATTCTGGCTGATGAACTTGATTCTTATTCTTTCGCTCTGACGACAGAGTTCGGAGAGATCGCTCTCCCCCAAAGCGCCATGGGGCGGCTGGATTCTGATTATATGGAAATGCACTACACTCAGCAAGGAAAAGGAAACCGCAGTGTGGCGTTTACGGCAGCTTCCGGGAATATCACCCTCAAAACAGACTGATTTTGCAGAACAGCTTCTGACATCACTTCTCTCAGAAAGTATTCAGCGGAGCCGGCGTCTTTGCCTGCTCCGCTGAATACTTTTTAAAGAACCTCTTTTATTTTCCTTTGTTAGCGATCTCTTCTTTGATCTTTCCGATGAATTCCTCCAGTCCAATCTGCCCCTCATCGCCTGCAGCTCTGCTTCTTACGGATACTTTGTTCTCTTCTTCCTCTTTCGCTCCCACAACAAGCATGTACGGAATTTTCTTCATCTGAGCTTCACGGATCTTATATCCGATCTTCTCGGCTCTTGTGTCGATCTCCGCACGGACACCTGCGTCTTTTAAAGCGTCAAGCACTTTTGTACCGTACTCCATATGTTTGTCGGAGATCGGAAGCACCTTCACCTGAACTGGAGCAAGCCAGGTCGGGAATGCTCCTGCGAAATGCTCGATCAGGATACCGATGAAACGCTCGATGGAGCCGAATACTACACGGTGGATCATGATCGGTCTGTGCTTCTCTCCGTCCGCTCCCGTGTACTCCAGATCGAATCTGAGCGGAAGCTGGAAGTCAAGCTGGATCGTACCGCACTGCCATGTTCTTCCGATGGAATCCTCCAGATGGAAGTCAATCTTCGGTCCGTAGAACGCACCGTCCCCTTCATTTACCACATACGGAAGACCGATGTCATCCAGCGCCGCGCGGAGCGCATCTGTCGCCATTTCCCAATCCTCATCGCTTCCCATACTGTCCTCAGGACGTGTGGAGAGCTCTACGTGATATTTGAATCCGAACAGACTGTAGACCTCATCGATCAGCTTCACAACACCCTTGATCTCATCTTTGATCTGCTCCGGAGTCATGAAGATATGAGCGTCGTCCTGAGTGAAACAGCGTACTCTCATCAATCCGTGAAGCTGGCCGGATTTCTCGTGGCGGTGCACCAGCCCCAGCTCGCCCATGCGGATCGGGAGATCTCTGTAAGAGCGCGGCTCAGACTCGTATACAAGAATACCGCCCGGACAGTTCATCGGCTTGATTGCAAAGTCTTCTTCATCGATGACAGTCGTGTACATATTTTCTTTATAGTGATCCCAATGCCCTGATGTCTCCCACAGGTGACGGCTTAACATAATCGGAGTATTGATCTCAACATATCCCGCCTTGCGGTGGATCTCTCTCCAGTAATCAAGGAGTGTATTCTTAAGCACCATGCCGTTTGGAAGGAAGAACGGGAATCCCGGACCTTCCTCGCGCATCATAAACAGGCCAAGCTCTTTTCCGAGTTTTCTGTGATCGCGTTTTTTCGCCTCCTCGATCCGGTTTAAGTACTCTTCCAGATCTGCCTTCTTCGGGAACGCTGTTCCGTAGATTCTCTGGAGCATCTTATTGTGCTCGTCCCCTCTCCAATAGGCTCCCGCAAGACTTGTCAGCTTAAATGCCTTTACCGGCTTTGTGGTCATCAAATGAGGCCCTGCACACAAATCCGTAAATTCACCCTGGGAATAGAAGCTGATCGTCTCATCTTCCGGAAGATCCTCGATCAGTTCCACTTTATAATCCTCGTTTTTCTCTTTGAAATACTCGATCGCTTCGTTTCTCGGCATTGTATACTGTTTAATCTCGAGATTCTCCTTCACGATCTTCTTCATCTCCGCCTCAATTTTCTCAAGATCATCAGCCGTAAACGGAGTCTCCCTGTCCACATCATAGTAGAATCCGTCCGCGATCGACGGACCGATGGCAAGCTTCGTCTCCGGGTAAAGGCGCTTGATAGCCTGCGCCATAATATGAGACGCTGTATGGCGGAATGCCCCCTGTCCCTTTTCATCATTAAATGTCAGAATATTCAGCTCACAGTCGTGATCAACCACGGTTCTTAAATCCACCGTCTCGCCGTCAACTTCTCCTGCTGTCGCCATTCTGGCCAGCCCCTCGCTGATATCAAGAGCGATCTCATACACGCTCATGGGCTGCTGGTACTCTTTACATGATCCGTCTTTTAAAGTGATCTTCATGCTTTCTCCATCCTTTCTCTTTCCTGAATTTTATATCACACTGTTTTCTCCGTGCCGTGTGTTACTTTCATGAAGCGTTACTATTCACAACTGTGAAATGTTACTATTCACAGCACCCACCCGCATGCGCACTCGTCGCGCTTACGCGCTTCAATCCCGCCCCTTACGGGGCTAAGACTGCTTATGTGGGTGGGGTGACTGCTTCACAG
>JAHZHF010000310.1 GCA_019420405.1 Clostridiales bacterium | reverse complement strand
ATCGTCCCTGTTTTCGGACGTTTTTCATACGGGAGTTAATGAACTAAATAGCTGCTCTATTATCTCAAAAGCATCACAGCCTCATAAGGCCGCATCTTTGTTCTTACTTCTCCTCCGTAATTATGGATCAGCACCTCCGCGCCACTCCACTCCCGTATCAGCGGACACTCCGCTGTCTCCCCGGTAAAGTTCGCACACACAAGCATTTCCTTATCCCCGTCTATCCGGGTATAGGCAAAGATTTTCTCATCCTCCGGAAGCAGCAGATCGAATTTTCCATTCACAAAGACTGGATACTCTTTTCTTAACCGGATCAGTTTCCGGTAAAAATGCCACACGGAATCCGGATCTTTTTTTTCAGCTTCTGCATTGATCTCTTGATAATTCGGATTCACTGCAATCCAGGGCGTTCCGGATGTGAATCCGGCGTTCTTCTCATCGCTCCACTGCATAGGCGTGCGGGCATTATCCCTGCTCTTTGCATATATTGAGCGCATGATCTCTTCTTTATCATATCCCTTTTGCAGACGCTCATAATACAGATTAGTCGTCTCGATATCCCGGTAGTCAACGATATCACCGAATTTTATATTGGTCATGCCAAGTTCCTCGCCCTGATAGATGTAAGGCGTCCCCTGCATGCCGTGAAGGACTGCTGCCAGCATCTTTGCGGACTGAACCCGGTATTTCCCGTCGTCTCCCCAGCGGGACACAATACGGGGCAGATCATGATTATCCCAGAACAGGCTGTTCCATCCCGTCCGGTACAACTCGTCCTGCCATGTGGCAAGACATTTTTTCAGCTTCACAAAGGGAAGCGGCGCCAGATCCCACTTTTCCTTTCCTTCCTGCTGGTCCAGCATCACGTGCTCAAACTGGAATACCATGGAGAATTCGCTGCCATCCGGATTACTGTAGAGCTTCGCGATCTCCGGCGTAGCTCCCCAGGCTTCCCCGACAGTGATCAGATCCCCCTTCTGGAATGTTTCCCTGCTCATTTCGCGCAGAAATTCATGTAATCTCGGCCCGTTGTTGGTGATCCTTTTATCCGGCTCTTTCGCGATCTGGTCGATCACATCCAGCCGGAAACCGCCTATCCCCCGGTCCATCCACCAGAGAATCATATCATAGATCTCCCGGCGCACCTTCGGGTTCTCCCAGTTCAAATCCGGCTGTTCTACGGCAAACTGATGGAAATAATACTGCTTTAACTCAGGTACCCACTCCCAGGCCGGCCCGCCGAAGGCCGCCTTCATGTCGTTCGGATACTCGCCCGCCTCTCCATCCCGCCATACATAATAGTCGTGATACGGATTGTCCCTGCCTTTTAGCGCCTCCTGAAACCATCGGTGCTCGTCCGAAGTATGATTGAGCACCAGGTCCATAATAATACGGATCTTCCGCTTTCCCGCTTCCGCAATCAGCGTATCCATATCCTCCAGAGTTCCGAACATCGGATCAACATCCTGATAGTCCGAGATATCATACCCATTGTCATTCTGTGGAGAGCGGTACACCGGAGAGAGCCATACCGCATCGATCCCCAGTTCCGCCAGATAGTCCAGACGGCTGATAATCCCTCTTATATCACCTACTCCGTCACCATCCGAATCCTGGAAACTCCTCGGATAAATCTGATATACCACAGCATTCTTCCACCACTTCATTTTGTTTTCACTCATATGCAAGTCCTTTCTTCTTTCCGCGTGTTTTCCGCCAGCCTCTTTCACCGGCATAAGGCTTTCAATCCACTCTCCGGATCAGGGTTCCCCGGACGCCCAGCATCCCGTTCCGGAAGTTGCGCGCGAAGAGTACTTCACCTGTATCCCCCACACGGACTGCCTCCCCGGAACAGTTCAGCACAACTTCAATCCGGCGTCCCTCCTCGTCGAGTTTAATGTACTCCACACACCGCCTGTTTTCATACCGGTTCGGGAAATGGAAGTGAAGGCTTCGGAAAGTCTCTTCTGTCTTCCTCAGGCGGATCAGCTCTTTCATCTGTCCGATTTTCTCCTGGTTCTCTTCCGATCCGATCTCATCCCAGGGCATACATCTGCGGCAGTCCGGATCGAATCCTCCTTCCATGGCAATCTCTGTTCCGTAGTAGATACATGTGCTCCCCGGAAGGGTAAACAGCGCCGCAAGCTGCTGATAAAATATATCCAGATCATGAAAACGGTTCATCAGCCGCTCCGTATCATGGGAATCCAGCAGGTTAAACAACACGTTATTGCTCTGCTGCATATACATAGTATAACAGCGGTTTACCATAAACTCAAACTCTTCTTTTTCCATGGACTCATCCAGGAAGAAATCATGGATTCCGCTCATAAGGGGATAGTTCATAACCGAGTCATACTCATCCCCGGCAAGCCACTGAACTGCGTCATGCCAGATCTCCCCCAGCAGATAAATATCCGGTTTTAACTCTTTTAAGTATGCGCGCATTCGCTTCAGGAAATAGTGGGACACTTCATTCCCCA
>JAHZHF010000031.1 GCA_019420405.1 Clostridiales bacterium | reverse complement strand
ATATAGTCATTAACTTCCGTCTTAAAAAACCTAGAAAACAGCTCTATTTCGAGAAAAATCCTCCATCCCCGCAGAATATGTTTGAGAATCGTCCCTGTTTTCGGACGTTTTTTAAACAGAAGTTCGTTAACTTTATAGCTGAGCTGTTACATTTAGCCTACAGTCCCGTTATAAAGATTCTGAAGCTGTTCGTCTGTCAGATCTACATGGTAGAAGAGACTGAAGAACTCTTTTACTTCTTCATCCACATCAAAGTTCAGATAATCCGGATAGATCAGTCCTGACAGCCAGCGGATTCCGATGATACGGTTCGGGCCGGGCGGACGGTCCACCCAGCTGAATGGGGCGTTCGGTGTGCCGTATACCTGCTGGTTCTGGACTGCTTTCAGTGAAGCGTAGTCCGGATTGTTCAGGATTGCCTCTGCTGCAGAACTTCCGCTCATATTGGATTTGGGCTCTCCGTTGACAATGATCACGTCGGGATCCCATGCGAGGAGCTGCTCTGTGGAGATCTGCACGCGGGAGCCGTCTCCGAGCTCAAGATCAGCAACATTTACCGCATTGACCATATCGATGATGTCAGCGTGTGAAGAACCTGCCGGAGCTGTCTCCAGTGAATCTTCTCCGTTTCCGTAGTAGATGCGTACTTTCTCTTCCTCGGGAACGTTCATGTTCGCAATGTCATCGAAAGTTTCTTCCGCATAAGCTGCAAGTTTCTCAGCGTCATCCTCCACGCCGAAGAGGTCGCCCAGGAAGCGGTATGCTTCCGGTGCTGACTCGAGATCGCCGTCTACAGCTATGACCGGGACGCCCAGTTTCTCTGAGAGATCGTCACAGTCAGAAATCATGGCGTCGTTGATCGTGCCCACGTTGAGAGCGATGGTCGGGTTTGCCTCGATCACTGCCTCATAGTTGACAGAATCTCCCATTCCGAAGTTCGGAAGCGTCTCATACTCATCGAGGATGATACTCTTCTCAATGTCATTCAGTTCGTAATTCCAGCCGAGAAGCCTGTCCGGAGCAATTGTGTACAGGTAGATGGCTGCCACCGGGCCTGTGGAAAATACAGAGTCAATCTCGGTGGGAATCGTCATGGTACGTCCTGCCATATCTGTAATCTCGCGGGTTTCAGCTTCCTGTGAGTCACCGGAATCCAAGGTGGTGTCGCTTTCCACGTTCGCAGTGTCCCCGGACGAATCGGACGACTGAGAGCAGCCGGTAAGAGCCCCGAAAGCCAGAAGAAGAGCGAGAATCATGGAAAGAAGTCTCTTTTGTGGTTTCATCTGAATCCCCCTTTACAATTTTGTTCAATTTTAAAGCCAGTGAACTGTTACCTTGTATCCTGTTAATCACGGCTATAAAATTGACATATAACAGGCAATATGTTATATTTTGAAAAGCGTATAGTTTTTCAAAATATAACGCCTGTGAGTAAGGATAGCACACCCACATAGTTGTGTCAAGATTAAAAAAGGCAGGAAATATTTATGCATAAGAATCACAGTGAAATTCAAAATGAATCAAAGATCAGACGCCGATATTCCATTCTGATGCTGGTGATGGTTATTATATTATTCGCAGTTGTAATTCTTTCTTTCTGGGTGGGATATTATCCGCTGTCACCGATGCAGGTGATCGAAGCGTTTCTCTCAAAGTTCGGATATCAGGGAGAGATTCTGCCCCAGGCGGTCACGATCTTCTGGAGCATCCGTCTGCCCCGTATTCTGTCCGCAGCCTTCATCGGCGCGGCCCTGGCGGTTGCGGGATCTGCCTATCAGGGAATGTTCCGGAATCCGCTTGTGTCGCCGGATATCCTGGGCGTTTCGTCGGGAGCCAGTCTCGGAGCGGCGTTCGCCATTCTCTGCGGGGCCTCGAATGCGGTCGTTCAGGTGTCGGCGTTTGCCGGGGGAATCGCCGCCGTGGCATCCTCTTATCTGATCAGCCGCAAATCCGCACATTCACAGACGCTCAGCCTTGTTCTTACGGGTTCTATGATTATGGCATTGTGCAACGCGGGCGTCACCATGATTAAATATGTGGCAGATCCCAATGACGTTCTGCAGCAGATTACATTCTGGCTCATGGGAAGCCTGACGAAGACGACGATGGATTCCTTTGCCTGGAGCGCTGCTCCCATGGTGGTCGGCCTTCTTGTTATTCTCATCCTGCGCTGGCGGATCAATCTTCTGACACTGGATGAAGAAGAGGCGAAGAGTCTGGGGATCAATATCCGGCGCTACCGGCTGATTTTTATTGTTGCCTCCACGCTCTTAAGCGCATCGGCGGTCTGCCTGGGCGGATTGATCGGCTGGGTGGGGCTTATGGTTCCGCATATGGCAAGAGCGCTTGTGGGCGCGGACTATGGAAGGCTCATTCCTGCAAGCGCCATGCTCGGTGCAGGATACCTGGTGCTGATGGATGATGTTGCACGCTCGGTTCTCTCCATGGAGCTGCCTCTGGGCGTTGTCACCAGCATCATGGGGGCCCCCTTCTTTGTCTATCTGATCATCAAGAAAAAGGAGTGAAATCAGTATGCTTTTGGAAATACAGGATGTCCGGGGCGGGTACGGACATGGAGATATTGTAAAAGGGGTGACCTGCTCCGCGGACAGCGGGGATATCCTCTGTCTGGTGGGTCCCAACGGCTGCGGCAAGACGACGCTGTTCCGCCTCCTTCTCGGTTCCCTTCCGGTCTCAGGAGGAAGCATACGGATCGATGGGAGGGAGACCAAGGATCTTCCGCCGAAAGAACTGGCGAAGCTGATCGCATATATCCCCCAGTATCACAGTCCGGTTTTCGCCTATACGGTGCTGGATGTGGTGATTATGGGGCGGGCGTCGCATTTTTCCGCATTTGACACTCCGAAGGCCCCTGACCGGGCTGCGGCGTTTGCGGCGCTGGAGAAGGTGAATGCCCTGCATCTTGCAAACGAGAAGTATACAGCCTTAAGCGGCGGCCAGCGGCAGCTGATTTTGATCGCCCGCGCCATCTGTCAGTCCGCGAAGGTGTTCGTGATGGATGAGCCCGCCGCGAACCTTGACTATGCCAACCATCAGCTTCTTATGGAAGTGATCACAGACCTTGCGGGGAAGGGATACTGTGTGGTTATGTCTACCCACAGCCCGGAGCATCCGGCTTCCATCGGGAGCAAGGTGCTGCTCATGAAAGACGGGAGCGTGGCTGGATTCGGAGCGCCGAAGGACGTCATCACCCCTGAGAATCTGGAAGCAGTGTATGATATTGAGATGGATGTGGTTACCATACAGGACAGGTACGGAGTGGACAGGACGATCTGTCTGCCTGTGAAACAGCCGGAAACAAGAAAAAAGAAAGCGGAAAGGACAGCGAATTATGAAGGAGAATAATACAGTTGATCTGAACTATTTTATCGCCATGCAGGAATCCCAGCCTGCGGACAGGCCGGATCACTCGGCAAAGATGTGGGACCAGAGGGCGGAAGCGTGGAAGAAGGAGCGCGGCTGCAACAGAAAAGGGGATGAACGGGTAAACAGCGCGGTAAACTTCCTCACGCAGCGCGGCATACTCTGTCCGGAGTATGATGTGGCGGATATCGGATGCGGGCCGGGAAGATTTGTCGCAGCTTTTGCGGAGCGTGTGCACTCGGTGCTCGGGCTGGATCTCTCGGAAAAGATGACAGAACACGGCATGGAATACATCAGAGAAAAGGGATTGACAAACGCACAGATCCGCACCTGCGATTTCCAGACGCTGGACATTGACAGCGCCGGATACCGGGGCGCGTTTGATCTTGTTTTCAGCTCCATGACGCCTGCAATCCACGGGATGGCGGGGCTTATGAAATCAATAGAGATGAGCCGCGCCTACTGCTGCAGCATCACCCACCTGTCTGTGCAGAATCCGCTGCGGGAGCGGATTGCGAAGGAACTGTTCGGGAAGGAACCGAAAGCCCAGTGGACCGGGAGATGGTTTTACTCCCAGTTTAATGTGCTGTATCTGATGGGGTATTACCCTGAGACAAGTTATGAGAACCGCCATCAGGAGACGAAGATTATGGCGGATGAGGAATATGCGGAACTGATGATGCGGTATATTCTTCCGGATAAGGAGCGCTCGAAGGAAAATGAAGGAAGAATCCTGGAGTGGATGAAGGCACACGCGAATGAGGATGGTACGCTGAGCGAGGTGACGGATACCTGTTACGGACGGATCCTCTGGGATGTGAGAAACAAAAGCGGGCGGCCGGAATACCGGACGGAAATGATCCCGGTTGATGAGGCACTGAACCGGGTGCTTGCCAGGGATTACACGGCTTCCTGTACGATCCCTGTGGTGAGGGCGTCGTGCATGGACGGAGTCGCCGTGATGTCCGGGCGGTTTCAAGGTGGGATGCCGGATACTTCGGGATGGAAGAAAGGGGAAGATTTCTGCCGTGCGGACACGGGAGATGATTTTGACGACCGGTATGACGCTGTGATCCCGATTGAGGATGTGACCCTGACAGAGAACGGTGGGCTTACCATTCAGCCGGACGTAAAAGTGATGCCCGGGATGAATAGGCGAGGAAGATATCAATGCCCGTCTTCTGGAAGAACGGGGCGCAGCGCTGTTTCACTGGGTTGCTGCAGCTCCGGGTAAACCGCTGTGTGTGGCGGTGATTGACAACAAGCCGGTGATCAATATCCCGGGACCGCCGGTGGCAGTGCTGTACGGAATGGACTGGTGCATCCGGGCTATCGTTCACCGCATGCTGCATGTGCCCATGCCGCAGCGGCAGACCATCCAGGGCGTACTGACAGAGGAGATCGCGGCGCCGCCTACAATGGAGATCCTCTGCATGATGGACGTCGCTCATACGGAGAGCGGCTATCAGGTCAGGCAGAAGCCGTGGAAGGGCGGAGGAACTATGGCGGATACGCTCGGAGCCGGCGCCGTGTACATTACGGAACTGGGAGTGAGCGCGAAGAAACCGGGTGAAATACTGGAAGTGACGCTCTTAAGAGGCGAGGAGGACTTGCTGGAATGACGGAACATGTCTTTCTGACCGGCAGGAAACAGGTCGGGAAATCAACTCTGATCAGAAAAGAACTTGAGAGGTATAAAAAGGTGAACGGGGGAGGAAAGATCGGGGGATTCCTTACTGTACGAACGGATGCTGTCTATGACGGGAAATATTCCGTTCATATGCTCCGCGCCGGGGAAAAGTGCATGCCTTCGGAGGAGAATCTTCTGTTTATCTGCGGAAGCGCGGACAGCAGCAGGCCGGATGAAAGATTCGACCGGATGGGCAGCAGGATACTGGAAGAAAGTGTGAGGAACGGCGCAGAGCTGCTTGTCATGGATGAACTGGGGCCAAACGAGGCCGGCGCGCTTGTCTTCCAGGAAGCCGTGCTGCGTGCTCTGGACGGTGATATCCCCATTCTCGGCGTCCTGCAGGAGGCAGATTCCCCGTTTCTCAAGAAGGTTGCCGCTCATCCGAAGGTGCGGGTGATCCGGGTGACTGAGGAGAACAGGGATGCATTAAAATTGTAAGCGTATGTAACAGTTCAGCCCGCGCCATTTGTAAGTTTGCATTGCGTACTAATTGTGGCTACAGCCAATGTCTTACTCATTGACGGGCCTCAGCACATCTGGACCTCAGTCTCCGGATTCTTATGCAAGTATAATAGTGGACAGATATATAACCAACAGGTGTGAAAGGAGATAAACCGTTAGCCTGTTGGTTTCCTTTTTTTTGTTTGTAAGATTTATACAAAAAATAATAGTATTATTTGAGAAATATTACAGTATTGCTAAAAAGCATCTAGTAGCCTATAATATAAGTACCTTAAATATAAAGCTGCTTAACTAATAAAACGCTAATTGAATTAGCAACTTTATATTATAGGATATTAATACAGCGCTGGGACGAAACAAATTAACTATCGAGGGTAGAGGAATGGAGGATGCAAATGTGAGAAAGCAGAAGAAAAAAGTAAGGGCGCCAAACCTGCTCTGGCTGACAGTGGCTTTGATTATACTGGCAAGCGTTTTGACATATATTGTGCCGTCAGGTGAGTATGACTTGGACAGCAGCGGGAGCGTAATTGCGGGCACATTTCATTTTGTAGAAAACGTGACTGTTTCTCCGATAAAAGCTCTGTCGATGATTCTGGATGGGATGAATGAAAGTGCCTATATTATTTTTATTGTTATGCTGATGGGGGGATCTATATGTTCCATCCTCTCTTATGGATCAATCGAGAATGTAATCAGCTATACAATACACAGGATGAACGGAAAAAGCACGCTTGTACCGGTACTTTTTTGCATGGTTTTGATGTCCTTGCTGGCATCTGTGGGCGGAAGTGATGCATTTGTGGCGTTTGTACCTGTTGGGGTAATTGTGGCCCGGAAGCTAAAACTTGACCCGATTGCGGCAGTGGCGATTTTCTTTATGTCAAGTTTTGTTGGTTTTTTCTCAGGCCCGTTCTGTATGACGGCGCAGACGATTGCAGGAGTAGAGCCTTTGTCGGGTTTTTTTGTGAGATTGGCCGTGTTGTTTTTTATGACTGGACTTCTCTGTGCGTATGTGGCAAGATACTGCCGCAGAATATTGAAAAATCCGGCAAATTCGCTGATGGGGAATACGGATTGGCTGCAGGAGATTGAGGAGGGCCAAGAGGAAAAAAATCAGGAAGAAGTAAAACTTGATAAAAGAGCCGTAGCTGCGTTGCTTCTGCTCGTTATCAGCTTTGTCATCATTGCGGTGATAGTTCCAATGTGGGGGCTTGACTATAATACGTTTGTACTGATTTTGATGATTCTTGCAGTTATTACAGGTTTGATTTATAAAAAGTCATTGTCCGAAATCGCGAATAGCTTTATCTCGGGAGTTATGCAGATGGCAGGTATTGCCGTGATCATTGGATTTGCAAGAACAATTGGCCTTGTGATGGAGACAGGCGGGATTCTCCATACAATTATATATTATATTACTATCCCGCTGGGATATCTCGGAGCGCAGGCGGCGAGCGTATTCCTATTTTTAAGTAATGCGATTATTAATTTCTTTATACCATCCGGTTCGGGACAGGCAGCAGTGGTACTTCCGCTGATGCTTCCGATTGGTGATGTGCTGGGGATTACGGATCAGGTAATTGTTTCCGCATTTATTTACGGCGATGGACTGACAAACTTATGTATTCCAACATTTTCAGCATTAATGGGAGCTTTGATGATTGCAAAGGTGCCATTTGGAAAATGGTTTCGATTTGTTTTCCCATTTATTATTATATCGTTTGTATGCCTGTCGGTACTGCTTGTGTTTTTGACGGGAATTGGATGGATGGGATAATATGTAAAGAGTTATAAGGAGGAAAGTTATGAGTAAACAAGGATCAAAAGCAGCTGTATTTAAAAAATATCTGGTACTTATACTTATGATGCTCTCTATGACATCAATATATCTTTTGCCATATTTGCGACTGTATTTTTTTACACCGCTGCAGGAAGCAATGGGACTTATGGACGATACAACAGCATATGGAATGCTGACATCCGTTTATGGAATTATGAATCTGATCTGCTATATTCCGGGAGGAATTATAGCTGACAAATTTGATGCGAAGAAACTTTTAGTGTTTTCTATGGTAGGAACAGGAGCGCTGGGATTATGGATGGCTACATGGCCGGCTTATACATATCTGATGATAATTCAGATCCTTTTTGGAATTACTACTGTACTGACATTCTGGTCTTCTTCTTTGAAAGTAGTCAATATGCTGGCAGCATCAGATGAGCAGGGGCAGATATTTGGATTTCTTGAAGGCGGAAGAAGTATTGTGGCACTTGGTGTAAATGCTGTCTGCCTTGCAGCATTTACGTTCCTGGCAACTAAGTTTACACAGGTAAAAGGTATTACAGCGGTAGTTATTATAATTTCAGTTGTACAGATTGTGGTTGGGATACTTTTTGCTGTACTGCTTCCAAAAACAAATAATGAAGCATCGACTACGCACAGTGCAAAAGAAAGTCTTGCAGGAATTGGAAAATGTTTCAAATCGCCTGTTACGTGGTGTCTCGCAGCACTTATTTTTACGTGCTCTGTTATGTCAACAACGGCATCATATTACGCGCCTTATCTGGAAGGAACCAGTGGACTCTCTTCAGTTGCGTCCTCTATCTTCTCGACACTGCGTGCTTCTATAATTACAATCATAGCTGCACCGTTTGCGGGAATTATGTCCAAAAAGATGGGAAGATCCACAGGGATTATGATTGTCGCGTGCGGCGGGCTTGTTGTGCTGAATTTAGTTTTGACAGCTACGCCGGGACTGACAGTTCCCATGCTTGCTCTTATGGCAATTATGCTGCTGGTTTCTTTCTGCTATGCGAACAACAGAGCAGTATATTGGGCAATTATCGACGAAGCAGGAACTCCAAAGTATATGGTAGGTACACTTACTGGTCTGGCATCCATGATTGGATTTTTGCCAGACACCTTCCTCAATACACTTTATGGTAGTTTCATGGATGGCCATGAATTTGTGACGGCATACAGAATGATTTTCCTGTTTGCAGCAGGGGCTTCTGTTTTAGGTCTTATCGGCGCTTTCTTTGGTAACAAAATTGTAAAAAGACATCAGCTTCAGGCCGCTCAGGAAAAGCAGGCAGAATCTGAATAATAGGTTTCGGAAAGATGTCAGGGAGCCTGAGCAGAATAATCAACAGGAGGAAATAAATTATGAAGTATAATTTTGAAATTTCACACAGCAGAAAAAATATGGAAGCTGCAAAATGGGATGAAATGGATAAAAATGTAGGAAATGACGTTGTGCCTTTATCGGTCGCAGATATGGAACTTCTCACTGCTCCGGAAATCATTCAGGAATTGAAGGAGACTGCCGAGTTCGGAATGTATGGTTATACCTGGTGGGGAGACCGCTATGCAGAGGCTGTGAAGCACTGGATGAAGACACGACATAACTGGGACATTCGAAGGGAATGGATCATACAGACAAATGGTGTGGTGCAAGGACTTTATGCAGCGGTACGGGCTTATTCTGAGCCAGGTGATGGTGTACTGATCCAAACCCCGGTTTATTATCCGTTTTATAGAGCTGTTGCAATGAATAAGAGAAAAATTATAGAGAGTGAAGTCAGACTTATAAATGGGAAATATGAGATTGATTTCGAAGATTTTGAGGAAAAGGCGAAGCAGTCAAAAATTTTTATGTTATGTAACCCTCATAATCCGTTGGGACGTGTGTGGACAGAAGATGAGCTCAGGCGCATGGGCGAAATCTGTATCCGCCACAACGTACTGATAGTAAGCGATGAAATTCATTTTGATATCATCATGCCATCCTATAAGCATACAGTATTTGCAAGCATCTCTGAGAAATTTGCACAGCATAGCGTTACTCTTAACGCGGCGAGCAAGACATTTTCCCTGGCAGCACTTTGTATTGCAAATGCGTTTATCCCGAATAAAGAGCTCTATGATAGATTTGATGAAGAGGTAAATGTGTCCGGCTGCTATACCTATAGTATTTTCGGAGTCAGAGCACTGGAGACGGGCTATATGAAATGCGGAGGCTGGGTTGACCAGTTAAATGAGCATATCTATGCGAATTATAAGAAGTTTAAAGAATTTATGGCTGAAAAATATCCTGATGTATGGGTGGCTGACCTGGAAGGCACATATCTCGCATGGTTTGACTGCAAATGTTTTGGCATGGAGGCGAAGGAACTGGCTGAGTATTTGAGGAAAGAAGCTTATCTTTACTTGGATGACGGTTATATCTTCGGGAAATGTGGAGAAGGATTTGAGCGTATTAATCTGGCCTGCACGACAAAAGTTCTGGATGATGCTTTGGAGCGCTTTGACAGAGCAATGTCAAAACTTTAAGATTGACAGGAGGTGTGCTTATGCTGAGTGAGCTTATAAAGGAATGCGAATTGGCAGCAGAAAAGGTGCGGAAAGAAAGGGCGTATCTTCATATGCATCCGGAACTTTCCGGAGAAGAGTTTGAGACATTGGAATATATTAAAGGAAGGCTCAGCGGAATGGGCCTTCCCTTCGAAGAGATTGAAAACGGAGGTATTCTTGCATGGCTGGACTCAGGGCAACCGGGGAAAACGCTTCTGCTTCGGGCGGATATAGACGCTCTTCCAGTTGATGAGAGCGTGGATAATCTGAAAAAGGCAAAAGAAGCAGTAAGCTGCAGGAAAGGTGTTTCCCATGCATGCGGACACGATGCGCATATGGCAATGCTGCTTAATGCTCTTGAGATTCTCGCAGGACATAGGGACGAATTAAAGGGAAAGATCGCTGCGCTTTTTGAACGTGGAGAGGAATCTGCATATGGGATCAGTGCGATACTGAAGTATTTAATCGAAAATAAGATTCGGCCAGACGGCTGCTTTGCGATCCACGTAAATGCCGCTGTGCCGGAGGGAAAGATTTCTGTAGAGTCGGGAAATGTTATGTGTGGGGCATTTGGATTTGATGTTTCTCTGATCGGCCGGGGCGGTCACAGCTCCAGACCGGATTTGAGCAATAATCCGGTGGACTGCTTTGTCAGCATTTACAACGATTTGAATGGAGTGCGTATGCGGTATACCGATCCAAGCGAATGTCTGACCTGGGCGGTAGGACTTCTCCAGGGCGGGGATAAGAGCAATGTGATTCCGGAGAAGGTAAGATTTTCATGCCTTGGAAGATTTTTTGACGTGAAAAAGACGGCAGATCCGTTTCTTAAGCAGGCACTGAAAATCGTGGAAAAGGATGCGGAAATCTATGACTGCAGGACAGAGTACGGATGGATCATGAAACCGACTCCATCGGTTCATAATCACGAGATGTTGTCTGGACTTGCCGGAAAATGGTTTAATGATTATCTGGGGGAAGATTTTGTGACGCATGCTGAGCCGTGGATGGCGTCCGAATCCTATTCGTTCTTTTCAATCATGTATCCAAGCGTTCTGGCGTTCCTGGGTATCAAAAACGATCAGGGCTGCGGCGCGGAACACCATACTCCGGAGTTTGATCTGAACGGAGAGATTTTATATAAAGGAGTGGAAGCATTTACAGTATATTCGGTATGTTTTTTGAATTCGGATATAGAAGCAGCGATGGAGGAAACGCCGGAAGAGGTTTATGAGGCTTATAAAGACCGTCTTTTTTAAAGCTGGAATACACCTATCTATGAATAAAACAATGGAGACAGTAACATAAAACATAGTGGAAGGTTTTACGAATAAAGAAGGGGGGAATCTTATATTTTCTCACTAAATACGGCATAAACCTGGTTGACTTATACTGTGATTCTCTTTAAAATAAAAGAAAAGATTATATAAAGAGAATGGATTACAGGGAGCAGCGATTCATTTTGGATTGCCTGCTCCTTATATGGCATCCCGGAACAGGAGATGAGGGGAATTTATGGAAGAGAAAACCAGGTATAAGTTATTTTTGGATATGATTAATGAGATCGACGAGGCGTCCGGTCTGATCGAAGAGTATGATTCCCAGCTTCATGATTATAACGGCGTGATTCTGTATCAGGCGGAATCGCAGTTTATCAAGCTGATCGGGAACAATCCCGGAATCTCCGCGGCGGAGTGCGCCAGGATATTTAACAAAACGGTCAGTGCCTGCTCCCAGCTCGTAAAAAAATTGAAGAAAAAAGGCTGGATCACTCAGGAGAGAAACGAGCAGAATAACAGAGTTTATAATCTGTATCTGACGGAAGAGGGCAAGGTAATCTACCAGAACCATAAGCAGTTTGAGGAGAAATGCTATAAGCGTACTTATGAGCTGCTTAATGAATGTACTGAGGAAGAGTTTCGGACATTTATCAAAGTACAGAAGCTGATCAACACAGGATTCCGCCAGGATGTTGAGGAAGGTAAGGAACTGAACCTGGCGGACAAAAATATGAGTGGGCTTTCACAAAGAAAGAGAGGAATATGATAATGAGTACAAAAACAATTATTCACACAGACAAGGCGCCGGCAGCAGTGGGGCCGTATTCACAGGGTGTGTGCATCAATGCGGTTCAGTTTATTTCAGGACAGCTCCCGGTCGATCCTGCGACAGGAAAGATCGTTGATGGCGGTATCCAGGCACAGACAGAGCAGTGCTTGAAAAATCTTGGCGCAGTTCTTGAAAAAGCGGGCGTCGGATATGAAAATGTTCTGAAGACGACGGTGCTGCTGGCGGATATCGCTGACTTTGCGGCGATGAACGAAGTATACGGCAGATACTTCCCGGAAGAGTCACCGGCCAGGATGTGTTTCCAGGTGGCTGCGCTGCCGATGGGAGCTCTTGTTGAGATAGACGCAATCACATCCAGGGGCTATGTGAAAACGGAAGAAGCTTAAGGAAATCAACAAACTGGAAAATACAAAGTAAAGTCCGTTTTATGACACACCTGATCATGTATGATTCATTCAACAGATGAAAATCATATATGAGAAAGGTGTGTTTTTTATGTATATCAGAAAATCAGTATTAAGCGCGGCAGCAGTAATTATCGGAGCGGTCATCCTCCTGGCCATGGCATTTTTATTTTGTTTCACAGAGGTTGGAATTCCGTCAGGACTCTGTGCGGCAGTCTGGTTTGTAGTTTTGTATTTAGTAGTTCGCGTGCTAGATTCAGGGCGGGGAGAGTAAACCGGATAGTCCAGCTATAAAGTTCACTAACGTCCGGATTCAAAACGTCCGAAAACAGGGATTTTGCATAGACGTATTCTGCGGGGATGGAGGATGGCTCCGGATTCCGCTCCAGGGATATAAGTTAAAACTAAGAGTTTCAGCGACGGACTAAATGCAAGGACTGACGGCGGACAACTCGCTTCGCTCAGACAATTCCGCCGCCAGCCCTAACGTCCCTCTCTGGAACTCTAAGTTTAACTAATACCCTTCCGAAGTCATCCGTCGCCATCCTCCATCCCCGCAGAATTTTTGTAGAAATAGGGCTGTTTTCTGAGCTTTTCAAAACGGAAGTTAATGAATATATAGCTGGATTGAGATTGAGGAAATTCTCCCGCTATGTTAGAATTTATCAGTAGAAGTAAAATACATAAAAGAGGAGAAGATCTATGATAACCAGTACGGCAAACGCGCAGGTAAAAGAACTGATCAGACTGATGAAGAAGGGCCGGGCCCGCGAGGAGGCGGGCGTATTTCTTGTGGAAGGCCCACGTATGGCCGGGGAACTGGCACAGGATGTCAACTGGCGGGAACGGATCAGGAAGATATATCTGTCTGAGAGTTATGCTGGAAAGCACGAAGAAGAAGCACGCGGGTTAAGAGAGCTGTGCGGGGTGGAAGTCCTTTCTGACAATGTATTTGCGCATGTGTCGGATACGAAGACGCCCCAGGGAATTCTTGCGGTTGTAAATAGGAAAGAATATGAACTGGCAGATATCCTTGGCTATGATGCCGGGCGGTCAAGGGGGCATGGAACGGATCTGGGACAGGGAGAGACAAAGACAAAAGCGCATGTAATCGTACTGGATAACCTCCAGGATCCGGGCAATCTCGGAACCATCTTCCGGACCGCGGAGGCGGCGGGGGCGACAGGTATCCTTCTGAGCCGGGACTGCGTGGACATTTATAATCCGAAGGTGACGAGATCGACGATGGGGGCGGTGTTCCGGATGCCATTCCTGTACGTGGACGATCTTCCCGGTGCCATTGACGAGTTGAAAGAGATGGGAATCCGTGTGTTTGCGGCTCATCTTGAAGGGAATAGGGCTTACGATGAGGAAGAGTACCTGGGCGGAACTGCATTCCTGATCGGGAACGAGGGGAACGGACTGCGGGACGAGGTGGCGGTCCGGGCAGACTGCCTGATCAGGATCCCGATGCAGGGGCAGGCAGAGTCATTAAACGCTGCGGTGGCTGCCGCAGTGCTCATGTTCGAGGTGAGCAGACAGAGAAGATCAGGGCGATGATTTCAGGGCGATGATTTCAGGACGATGATTTTAGGACGATGATTTCAAGGCAGCGCTCTTAAGGCGGCGATATTAGAACAGCGTCCCGGTCCAATAGATCAGTCCGAGCGCCCAGCTCGTGAAAATTCCATATAGAATTACAGGGCCGGCTATGGTGAAGATCTTGCATCCGATACCAAAGACCTGCCCTTCTTTTTTATACTCAATTGACGGCGCTGCCACAGAGTTGGCAAATCCGGTGATCGGAACGAGCGCTCCCGCGCCGCCCCATTTCGCCAGACGGGGATAGACGCCGATTCCTGTGAGAAGGACACTGAGCAGAACGAGCAGGAGTGAAGTCCAGGAGCTGCAGTCATCCGCAGACAGATTTTTTACTTCACAGGCATGGTAGATGATCTGTCCCACGGTGCAGATGGTTCCTCCAAGGAGAAAAGCCTTTATCATGTTCAGCCAGACGTTGTGGCGCGGCGTTTTCTGTTTGACATACTTTTCATATTCTTTTTCGTGTTTTAATTGCTGTATCTTGTCCATAACAAACTCTCCTTGTACTTTTTTGACAGTATTTGAAAAATGAATCGGAAATATACGGAGCGTCTGCATATTATTGGGGAAAATGCGGAAAATAGGTGCATACATCCATAGCAGAAAGGCGGAGATAGAAGATGGAGCAGAGACGGCAGAGAAGGGAAAGGGACGGCGGCGGGGCAGCCGGCAGCCGCATGAAAATTCTACGGGGCGCACAGAGCCTGATTTTCGAGGAAGCGCCGTATATTGTGAGCGCGGCATCCGTGACCGGGAGCAAGGAGGCGGAAGGGCCGCTGGGAAAACTCTTTGATATGACCAATGAGGATAATCTTTTCGGGGCGCAGACCTGGGAGGAGGCGGAGAGTACGATGCAGAAGGAAGCGTGTGTGCTTGCGCTGGGGAAATCCCATGTCCGCGCAGAGGAGGTACGATATCTCTTCGGGGGCGACCTGCTCCGGCAGGGGATTGCTACATCTATGGGGGTAGAGGCTCTCCAGATCCCCATGTTCGGCCTGTATGGGGCCTGTTCGACTTCAGGAGAGGCGCTGGCCCTGGCAGGAATGAGTGCGGCTGCCGGATACGGAGAGTATATGCTGGCAGTGACCTCCAGCCATTTCGGAAGCGCAGAGAAGGAATTTCGTTTCCCGCTGGGGTATGCGAGCCAGCGGCCTCTGTCCGCTCACTGGACTGTGACCGGAAGCGGGGCATTTCTCGTGCGTGCGGCACATGCAGCATGTGAAAGCGGCGGCCAGGAAGCGGAGACGGGGATGAGCGGTCAGTCTTTTTTTAAACATGTGCGGATCACTGGTGTGACGGTGGGGAAGATTGTGGATTACGGATTGAAAGATTCCCAGAATATGGGCGCATGTATGGCGCCGGCTGCCATGGATACGATTGTGCAGAATTTGACTGATATGGAGCGGAGTGAGGAGGATTACGACAAGATCATCACAGGGGACCTCGGGTACGTGGGGCAGACAATACTGTATGATCTGGTGCGCGGGAAAGGATATGACATCAGGAGAAGACATCTGGACTGCGGAACGACCATATTTGACCGGGAGACACAGGATACACATGCAGGTGGGAGCGGCTGCGGATGTGCGGCGGTAACACTGGCCTCGTTTATCCTCCCGAAGATTGAGAGCGGGGAGTGGAAGAGGGTGTTGTTCGTTCCGACCGGAGCGTTGATGTCTACGGTCAGTTACAACGAAGGCGCCAGTGTCCCGGGGATCGCTCACGGGATTGTGCTGGAACACGCAGAGCCCGCAGAAGAGGCAGAGTATGCAGAGCATTAGGGAGATGCAGAAAGGAGGGAGATATAATGGAATATGTTACAGCATTTATAGTCGGGGGACTGATCTGCGCGGCTGTGCAGATCCTTCTCGACAGAACGAAGATGATGCCGGGCCGGGTTATGGTGCTGCTTGTGTGTACGGGAGCGCTTCTCGGTTTTCTGGGAATTTATAAGCCGTTCCAGGAGTTCGCGGGCGCAGGGGCAAGCGTCCCTCTTCTGGGATTTGGAAATGTGCTCTGGCAGGGCGTGAAGGAGGCTGTGGACAAGCATGGATTTATCGGGATATTTATGGGCGGATTTACGGCCAGTGCAGTAGGAATATCTGCTGCTCTGATCTTCGGGTATATTGCATCCTTTATTTTCGAACCAAAGATGAAGAAATGATGGAGGTGTTTCGTTAAGATTTCGTTAAGATTTTATTGCTTTTTGATGACGGCCGTAGTATCGTAGAAGCGGACAAATGAAAAAACTCTCAATTTATATGGAGGAAATTATGAACTACGCGGGTATTATTATCCCCTTTGTCGGGGGCCTCGGCATGTTTATCTACGGAATGCAGATTATGGCGCAGGGACTGGAGAACGCGGCGGGAAGCCGGATGAAATCTCTTCTTGAAGTTCTGACAAAGAACAAGCTCATGGGCGTTCTGCTCGGAGCGTTCATCACGGCGGTGATCCAGAGTTCGTCTGCGACTACTGTTATGGTTGTCGGATTTGTCAACGCGGGCATCATGAACCTGTCTCAGGCGATGGGCGTGATCATGGGTGCAAATATCGGAACTACGGTAACCGGATGGCTGGTCTCCAGTGTGGAATGGGCAAAGTTTTTGAGCCCGTCGAACCTGGCGCCGATCGCGATCATGATCGGAGTGATCCTGATGCTCACGGGCAGAAGACGCTCGGTAAAGGACATTTCCAGTATCATCATCGGATTTGGTATCCTTTTCGTAGGAATTACGACCATGTCGTCCGCAGTGGCGCCGCTGCAGGAGTCAGAAGGCTTCCGGAATATTTTTGTCGCGCTGGGACATAACCCGTTTCTGGGAATTGTCGCCGGAGCTCTCGTTACAGCAGTGATCCAGAGCTCATCGGCCTCAGTGGGCATCCTGCAGAGTCTGGCTGCGGCAGGACTGGTGCCCTTTAACGCGGCGGTATATATTATCATGGGACAGAATATCGGAACCTGTGTGACAGCGCTTCTCTCCAGCATCGGAGCGAAAAAGAACGCGAAGACGGCGGCGATTATGCACCTTTTATTCAATATTATAGGTACGATCATATTCAGCATCGCAGCGATCGTGTTCTTCAAACTGATCAATCCGGAGATGGGAATGGGAATGATCACACAGACACAGATCAGTTCCGTCCACACGATCTTCAATATCGGAACTACTGTCTTGCTCTTCCCGGTGTCTGACCAGATTATCCGTCTGGCCAAGAGACTCCAGAAAGACGAGGAAGTCAGCGAGGACGAGAGCAAAGTGCTTATGGATGAGCGTATGCTCCAGACTCCGGCGATCGCCCTGCAGTCTGTGGAGCGTGAAGTATGCCGAATGGGAAATATCGTAAAAGCTACGATGGACCGGGCAAAACAGGTACTCTTCACAAAAGATTACGATATGATCCTGGAGATTAAGGAAGAGGAGAATACGGTAGACAGGCTGTGCAGCGGTATTACGGATTACCTGATCAGGATCAGTACTCTTGCAATAAATGAGAAAGAGCATCAGCGGGTGGCAAGCCTGCTTCAGATCGTTTCGGATATCGAACGAGTGGGAGATTACTGCGAAAATATCTCGGAATACGCCGAGGATCTAAAAGCGCGGAAGGCTTCATTTTCCGAAGTAGGGGCCCGAGAGATGAAGGAGATGCTGGAAATCTGTTCCGGCAGCTTCACATGCGCGGTGGAAGCCCTGGAAGAGAAAGACCGCGAAAAAGCGCTGGCGGTAATAGATAAAGAGAGCAGAGCAGATGATATGGAAGTGAGGATGCGCACGGCGCATATGAAACGTCTGGCGGATAAAGAGTGTTCACAGGAGGCGGGGATCGTCTTTGTAGATACACTGGCGGGGCTGGAGAGAATTTCAGATCATGCAAGAAATATCGCAGAAGAAGTGCTGGGGCATATGCTGTAGCAGCGGGCAGCTATTTAGTTCACTAACAGTTTCCGCTAAATACGTCCGTAAGCGGGCGTGGAGTTGACACACTTATTCTGTGAAAGGGAGACAACCGTTCGATGTTCCGTTCCGGAATCCGGAAAATCTAACAGGCCGAAGAGATGTTTAAGAGCAAAGCGGCGCTCCGGTTAACTCGCTCCGCTCAGACAAGCCCTGCGCGCCGCTTAACAACATCTCTTTACCCCTAAGATTTTCAGCGGATTCCTCCAAAGTCACATCTCCCGGCGTCTCCTTCC
>JAHZHF010000309.1 GCA_019420405.1 Clostridiales bacterium | reverse complement strand
CGCAGCGCTCCTCGAGAAGGCGGCCTCTCTGCGTTCAGAGTACGTGGTGGCGGTCGTCGGTGAAGTGGCGAAGCGCTCCGGTGCTGTTAATGATAAGATTGCAACAGGCGAGATCGAGGTGATCCCGGAAGAGCTCAGGATTCTCTCTGAGTCACAGACGCCACCCTTCCCGATCGAGGAAAATTCCAAAACAAAGGAAGAGGTGCGCTTAAAATACCGTTATCTTGATCTGCGCAGGCCGGATCTCTACCGCAACCTGCTGATGAAGAGCCAGGTAATGACCCTGACACGCCAGTTCTTCGCAGAAGAGGGATTCCTGGAGATCGAGACTCCGATGCTCGGGAAGACGACTCCGGAAGGTGCGAGAGACTATCTTGTGCCGAGCCGGATTCATCCGGGATGCTTCTACGGGCTTCCCCAGTCTCCGCAGCTCTACAAACAGCTTCTGATGTGCTCCGGAATGGACCGGTATATCCAGATTGCGAGATGTTTCCGTGATGAGGATCTCCGTGCGGACAGGCAGCCGGAGTTTACCCAGATCGATATGGAGCTCTCCTTTGTGGATGTGGACGATGTAATTGATGTAAATGAGAGATATCTGTCCAAGATTTTCAAGGAAGTGCTGGACGTGGATGTACAGCTTCCCATTCAGCGGATGACCTGGCAGGAGGCCATGGACCGCTACGGTTCTGACAAGCCGGATCTGCGCTTCGGTATGGAGCTTACCGATGTGACTGACGTGGTGAGAAACTGCGGCTTCGGTGTGTTCACGGGCGCCATTGAAAACGGCGGAAGCGTGCGCGGTATCAATGCAAAGGGACAGGGCGCAATGCCGAGAAAGAAAATCGACAAACTGACCGCATTTGTAAAAGACTACGGCGCAAAGGGACTGGCATACGCTGCAATCCAGGAGGACGGCACAGTGAAGTCTTCCTTTGCAAAGTTTATGAGCGAAGAAGAGATGTCCGCTCTGATCTCTGCCATGGGCGGAGAACCGGGAGATCTGCTTCTGTTCGCGGCAGACAAAAATAAAATAGTCTGGGATTCTCTCGGAGCGCTCCGTGTGGAACTGGCAAAAGAACTTGACCTGCTCGACAAGGATGAATTCCGTTTCGTCTGGATCACAGAGTTCCCGCAGTTTGAGTGGAGCGATGAGCAGAACCGTTATCTGGCAATGCACCATCCGTTTACCATGCCGATGGAGGAGGATCTCCCGCTGCTTGAGGCCGGGGAGCTGGGCAAAGTGCGCGCAAAGGCGTATGATATCGTGCTCAACGGAAATGAGATCGGCGGAGGAAGTGTCAGAATCCATCAGGAAAATATCCAGGAGAAGATGTTTGAGGCGCTGGGATTCACGAAAGAGCAGGCGTACAGTCAGTTCGGATTCCTTATGGACGCCTTCAAATACGGAGTGCCGCCTCACGCGGGACTTGCGTATGGTCTGGACCGCCTTGTCATGCTTATGGCAAAGCAGGACAGCATCCGCGACGTGATTGCATTCCCGAAGGTGAAGGACGCATCCTGTCTGATGACAGAAGCTCCGACTCCTGCGGATCAGAAGCAGCTTGATGAGCTTGGACTTGCAGTTGCGGCTGGGAAAGAGGAATAATTTAAGAACGAGAGAAAGGTGTGTCGCACGGAGAATGGAATCTCTGTGCGGCACGCCTGCTTTAGTACACCTGTTTTATCCCTGCGAGTCAGCTCTTTTGCAGGGCTGATTTTGCTGCCAGATACTGGTCATATGACATCACGATTTTCCCATGGTCGAGGCTGATAAAGTTTTCCTCCAGAAGCTGATTGATTGCGCGGTTAACTGTCCGCACGGAACAGCCGAGTTTATCCGCCATTTCAGGACGCGTATGCGGAAGCCTGACCAGTTCGGGAGCGCGGTTTATCCGGCCGTATTCGTTCGCCAGAAAGTGGAGCAGCCGGGTTCGGTTGTCGAGGAAAAAATTGTGCCGTTCAAACTGGGACTGGGCAACCAGCTGCCGGATTACCATCTGCGTTCGTATGAAGAGTGCGTTCGAGTCTTTTTTGATCCATGCGATATAATCACTGGCGGGCAGTATTAAAAAGAGGGACTCCTCGAGGGTGGTCAGCGTCACAATCCTTGCCGCCGATTCGGTAAAGAGTTCGTAGTCGCCCACAATATCTATGGCCTTGATTTCGGTGAAATTGTACGGGCCGTTTTTGGCGTGCTCTTCGATTCCCTGCAGGCGTCCTCTGAGCAGGAAATAAACGTATGTGCAGGAGTCGTCTGCGTTTATCAGAGTGTGGTTTGCAGGATAGGTTTTCAGCATCATTCCGGCGGACAGAGCCTTCGGACATTGGGAAAAGAATTTGTTTATAAATTCCCGCTGGCGGCGATCCAGACGGTTGTAAATTGTTTCGGGGATCATAGTGTACTCCTTCCGGGGATGGATTTGCTTTAAGAGTAACATATTGACGGGGAAGAAAAAAGGACATATGGCATATTTCGCGCGATAGATCAGCTATTTAGTGCACTAACACTTTCTGTTATGTACGGCCGGAATCGGAGCGAAGTTTTGACAATACGTATTCTGTGAAAAGGGGACA
>JAHZHF010000308.1 GCA_019420405.1 Clostridiales bacterium | reverse complement strand
CTGTTTTCTGGGCTTTCTAAGCCGGAAGTTAATGAATATATAGCTGCTACAAGAAACAGGCGCGGCCGGAAGTCTTTCACAATGGAAAGCCCACAAGCCGCGCCAATTCTGCGTTTTACAGCCTATTTAGGCCAATAACACTTCCGTCTGGAAATGCTCAGGAAGCGGAGTGGACGTCTGGAATACACTTTCTGAGGAAGGAGACAGCCGGGAGATGTGACTTTGGAGGAATCCACTGAAAATCTTAGGGGCAAAGAGATGTTGTTAAGCGGCGCGCAGGGCTTGTTTGAGCGGAGCGAGTTAACCGGAGCGCCGCTTTGCACTTAAACATCTCTTCGGCCTGTTAGATTTTCCGGATTCTGGAACGGAACATCGAACGGCTGTCCCCTTTTCACAGAATACGTATTGTTAAGACTCCGCTCCGCTTCCGGACACATTTTGACAGAAAACGTTATTGAACTTTATAGCTGTGAGCCCGCTACTCCGCAGTCACCGGAATCTCAAATGTATAATCCCACCCATAGGATATGTATGTATTCCACATAGAGGCATCAGCGACAGTGCCGCGCAGACAGAGCTCTTCGAGCGCTAAATCCGGCGTATCCTCCCAGGAGAAGCTGAGCCCCCACACGAAAAATTCATCCGGCTCAAGGATCGTGTTAAAGCCGTTGGCAAAGGGAATTATTTCGCCTGGGCTGTCGATCCGTTCAAGGTTAAATACGATCTGGTCAAAGATCAGATCTTCACGGTCCGGGATGACTTCAATCGGGTAATAAAAGGTTGTCATCGGCGTGGGGACATATTCTTCCAAAGGAGCTCCTATTTCCCCTGTCATTGGAAATTCCGATATAGGAGCGGTGATGACAGTACTTTCCTCAGGAATTTCGATATTAACAAAACCAGAAATTTCCGGTTCAGATTCCGGTTCCTCTTCGATCAGCGGATTTTCGGACAGCGGAGTGCCGAAGGTAATGGTTCCACCGGGAATGGCGAAGCTTTTATCCCCGGAGGGATCATGAAGGTCATTCATCGGGATCATCAGATCCTCAGGAAGATCACTTCTTAATGAGGGAGTATCGATCCGTATTGTATAATTCCCCGGGGCGGCAGGACCGAAATCAAAGGTTCGTATGGAGATAGAAGATGGACTTGAGAAAAACGCAAATACACTCTGGACATATGTCCCGTCCAGTACAGTACCGTCAGAGGACTCTGCGGTGACAGAATTCTCAATGGAACTGTACAGACCCTCGGGGAAGATGAAAAATTCATCTTCTGAGAGAGAATAGATATCGGCCAGAAGATGTCTGTCTTCTATATATGCTTCGATGGCGAATCCGCCCAGCTCGCCCATCTCGTAATTATAGCGGTCGGCGGGAAGGCTGTCCGCCGGGATGAGGGTAAGAGGGAGCTTTAGGCTGCCTTCTTCATCTACCAGGAAAAGCTCGTCCCGCAGATCCTCTTCATCAAGGGAGATGCAGCAAGAAGTGCACTGTGTAGTTTCGTCAACTTTGTAACCATCGTTTACCTCCACAGCTTTGATCAGTTCCTCTCCGTTGTCTACAGCCCAGTATCGGCTCAGCCCGGCGTACCAGGGAAGTCCATCGTCTGAAGCCTCGACCGGCTCTGTACTGTGGATGAGAAATTCGGCTCCAAGTATGCCGTCGTACAGGAACGCTCTTGTTAATGTTACCTCATATTGTCCTGATTCTACGGAAACTTCCTCGTCTAAGACATAAAATACGGCTTCTTTGTCTGTGCGGGTCACACCGTATCCCGGCACGATGTTGAAATAGCGCAGGATAAAGTATGCACATGCGGAGAGTACGGCTGCGATAACCAGTATAATCAGAGTCAGCGTCAGGTATCGGCGCAGCTTGCTAAGGGAGCGCTGATGCCGTTTCTTTACCGTTTCATAAGGAAGGTTTATGGACTTTGCAATCTCCCGAATTGTCATACCGTCATAATATTTCATGCGGATCAGATCAAATTCTTCGGGATCAAGAGACTGCATGGCGGCCTCAAGATCTATCCGCTCGATCAGGCGGTCTTCTGTGACTCTTTGATCAGGGATATCTTCGGAAGCAAGATCAGCAAAACGGCTAGTCGAGGATGCCTGATGGGCGGATGTTTCAGACTGACCGTAATTCCTGGTTTTTTCGGAATATAAGCGGATCTTTCTGGCCCTACTGACAGCCTTGTTTCTTGCGATTGTGGACAGGAGCGAGGGGACAGAGCCTTTTGCAGGGTCGAATTTTTCACTCTGCATATAAAAGGCCATAAAAGTGTCGTTCACACATTCCTTAATATCCTCGGGATTGCTGAGATAATGCGAACAGATCTTCCAGATCAAAGCCGCGTACTGTTCCAGGAGTTCCGCTGGGGAGGGAAGACTGGAGTTTTCTTTTTTTTCACGGGTATGGTGCCGGGGAATCGTCATGGCAGCCTCCTTCTGCATGGGAGCGGGTGATAAATCAAAACGGTTAATTTTAACATAGTTTTAGAATAACATGAGGAAAAACAACAGATCAATAATGGAAATATTAACCGGGGGATACAGCTATTTAGTTCATTAACTCCCGTATGAAAAACGTCCGAAAACAGGGATGATT
>JAHZHF010000307.1 GCA_019420405.1 Clostridiales bacterium | reverse complement strand
ATTGTTTGAGTGAAACGAGTTGCCCTGCGCGCCGCTTTGCTCTTAAACAACTCTTCGGCTTCTTAGATCCTTCCCAGATTCCGGAACGGAATATCGAACGGCTGTCTCCCTTTCACAGAATACGTATTGTCAAAACTTCGCTCCGCTTCCGGACATATTTTGACAGAAAACGTTATTGAACTAAATAGCTGCACTCCCTACTTCTTAGCGGAATCAAATTTCTCCAGCACATCGTTTGCACCGATCACAATCAGGATTCCATCTCTCGGGAGAGGCATCTGGGGATCCAGATTTACATCGATCTTCCCATTGATGATGATTCCCACCACGTTGATTCCGAGCCGTTCACGCACGCTCAGGTCAGCCAGGCCTCTTCCTGCCCACCTCTCCGGGACAGCGATCTCAACCATACTGTAATCATTCGAGAGTTCTATCCAGTCCATAAATTCTCTGGAAATCAGACTTTTGGCAACCCTGCTTCCCATCTCGATCTCTGGATAGACAATACGGTCCGCCCCCACTCTCGTAAGGATCGCCCCCTGGAGCTCGTTCTTCGCCTTTGCGACAACCAGCGGGATTCCCATCTCCTTGCAGAGCATGGTCGCCATAATTCCTGCCTCCAGGTTCTCCGAAACTGCAACCACAACTCCGTCAAGATTCCGCCCGCCCAGCGCCTGCAGCGCATCCGGATCTGCAACGTCCGCTTTCATGGCGTAGGAAACTTTATCCGAAATCTCCTGGATCTTTTCATAAGAGTCGTCCATAACAAGCACGTCGCATCCCATTTTCTCCAGAGTGAGAGCCACGCTCTCACCAAAACTTCCAAGTCCCAGTACAGCATACTGCTTTTCCATAATCATCTTCCTCCAAGTTGATATATTCTCTATCCAATCATCACTTTCTCTTCCGGCAGTTCTCTGAACCGCGCGCTCCTATCTCCCTTTCCTGCAAAGACAAGGGCCATGGTCAGGGGGCCGATTCGTCCCATATACATCAGGAGCATCAGCACCACATGACTTGCTCTGCTCAGAGCCGGAGTCAGGTCCGCAGACAATCCGACCGTACCCATAGCGGAAGCCGCCTCATACATCAGATCCAGGAAATCCCTTCCCGGCTCAAAGATGGTAAGTGCCGTAATCCCTGCAAAGAGGGCGATAAAAGTGATCATAGTGATGGTAATTCCCGATTTCACAGTATCCATATCAATCTTCCGGTCAAAACACTCCGTATCCCGTCTGTTTTTCAGGACGCTGACTACTGTCAGCAGAAGCATCGCCGCCGTTGTAGTCTTGATACCGCCGGCAGTTCCGGCCGGAGATCCTCCGATAAACATCAGGATACATCCGATCAGCTTAGAGCTGTCTTCCAGTCCGGACTGTGATACTGTGGCGTATCCCGCCGTCCTCGTTGTAACCGACTGGAACATGGAGGCCATCAGCTTCTCAAATACATTCATATCCTGCATGGTCGCCGGATTGTCATATTCAATAAGGAAGAAGCAGACTGTTCCAAAAAGGATCAGTCCCACTGTCATCATGATTACGATCCTGCTCTGCAGCGCCAGCCGGGTAAACAGCCATTTCAGCGGTCTTCTCCGCTCCTTCCCGATCTTCCTGATATTCATAGCCAGATCATGCCAGACCGGAAATCCCAGACCGCCCATCACGATCAGAAACATCGTCGTAAAATTAATCAGAGGCGAGCCCGCATACTTCTGAAAACTCGTGCTTCCCAGGATATCGATCCCGGCGTTGCAAAAGGCGGATATAGAGTGAAAGACCGAATATCCCACACCTTTTATAAAACCATACTCGGGAACGAACTGAAAGGTGAAGAAAGCTGCACCTATCCCCTCCACGAGAAACGTCCCCTTGATAATCCGGATCACAAATTTTACCATACCGGAAAGGGTGTCCAGTCCGTAAGCCTGCTGAATCGTAATCCGGTTCTTCATGGAGATCCTCTTGCCCAGCATCAGATAAAAAGCTGAGATACATGCGATGATCCCCAGACCTCCGATCTGGATCAGAATCATCAGGACCACCTTCCCGAACAGAGTAAACTGCTCGGCCGGCACGATCGTCACCAGCCCGGTCACGCATACGCTGGTCACCGAAGTAAACAGAGCGTCCAGAAATTCTATCGGTTTCTGATTTGAAATCGGAAGCCACAGGAGCACTCCTCCAAGAAAAATCACTCCAAAAAATCCAAGTGCAACGAACTGCATGGTATTTAACCGCACGCGCCTTGCACTTTTTTTCTGCTCTTCCATATAAAATTCTCCCCGAAATATTTTGTATGTAACAGTCAGCCCGCCTCCTCCGGCATCTGCCGGAAAGGGCGGGAGTCAGTTTACGATTAATATAACACGGTGTGTAGGGAAAGACAAGAGATGTGCTGTAAAGAAAGAGCTAAAAAGTACGGGCGCTATTTAGTGCACTAACATTTGACGTTGGATCACGTCCGGAAGCGGGCGGATGGTTTGGATAAACGTATTCTGTGAAAGGAAGACAGCCGTTCGATGTTCCGTTCCAGAATCCGGAAAATCTAACAGGCCGAAGAGATGTTTAAGTGCAAAGCGGCGCTCCGGTTAACTCGCTCCGCTCAGACAAGCCCTGCGCGCCGCTT
>JAHZHF010000306.1 GCA_019420405.1 Clostridiales bacterium | reverse complement strand
TGTCAGCTAAAGCTGACCCGAATCCCGCGCCAAGACCCGCGAGCGGGTCTTGAATGTCAGATTGATATATGGATACAGTCCTTTGTTTTCGGACTGGCTATATGTCGTGCACGCGCAGGAAAGTAATCTTCATCTTTTACGTCCGTACCTCTGAGATGCAGGAGCTGATATTGAGTACAGCCCGGCGGGATAGGCCGGAAACGTTCGTGCCGGAGTATGCCTGTTGTTTCAGACAGTAAAGGAGATAAGGACCGTGGGATTATTTTCCCGCGGTCTGTTTTATTTCATAGGAAACTTTGTTCTTTTATAGGAGTCTAAGGAGGGATACGTTTATGTCTGTGATACAGATCAACCATCTCAGTTTTACTTATGAGGGCAGTTCTGATCCGGTTTTTGAGGACGTTACATTTCAGCTTGATACGGACTGGAAGCTCGGTTTTATTGGCCGGAACGGAAAAGGAAAAACAACTTTTCTCAAACTGCTCATGAACGAATATGAATACAGCGGCACGATTACCTCGTCCGTGGAATTTGAATATTTTCCCTATCCGATCGAGGATTCCTCACGGATGACCTATGAGATCGCCGAGGAGAATAATCCGGCTATGGAGCAGTGGGAGCTGATCCGTGAGCTGAATCTCATGGACGCAGATCCGGAGATCCTCTACCGCCCGTTTTGCACGCTCAGTTTTGGTGAGCAGACGAAGGTACTTCTCGCTGCCCTTTTCTTAAAGGAGCATGCTTTCCTTCTGATCGATGAGCCGACCAACCATCTGGATGACCTTGCCCGGAGGAAGGTGGCGGAGTACCTGAACGGGAAGAAGGGATTTATTCTTGTCTCCCACGACCGGGACTTTCTTGACCGATGTGTGGATCACGTACTTGTTCTGAACCGCCAGAGTCTTGAGGTGAGGAAGGGGAATTTCTCAGCATGGTACGCGGATAAGACTGCCCGGGACAGTCTGGAGATGAAGCAGAATGAGCATCTGAAAAAAGATATCCGGAAGCTCCAGGAATCCGCACGCCAGGCGGCGCGCTGGTCGGATCAGGTGGAGAGCACGAAGATTGGAAACCGTGTGGCAGGGCTTAAGCCTGACCGGGGGCATATCGGGCATCAGGCTGCAAAGATGATGAAGCGGGCCACGAACCTGAAACGACGCCGGGAGAATGCCGCTGCGGAAAAGGCATCTCTTTTAAAAGATGTAGAAACGCTGGAGAGCCTGCAGCTTAACGTGATGGAACACCACAGCCGCTGTCTGGCTGCGTTTCGGAATGTAACTATTAACTACAGGGAATCCCGTCCGCTCCTCGAGGGATTCAACCTGGAAATCATGAGAGGGGAGCGGATTGCGTTGTCCGGCAGAAACGGATGCGGCAAGTCAAGTCTGCTGCGGCTTTTAAGAGGGGATGATATCCCTTACTCCGGCGAGGTCTATACTCCGGCGGGGGTGAAAATCTCCTGTATTTCGCAGGATACTTCGTGGCTGTCGGGAGACCTTTCATCCTTTGCAGAAAGATATCATATTGAGGGATCTTTGCTCCTTACGGTTCTCAAAAAACTGGGGCTGGAGCGCGCGCAGTTTGAGAAGCGGATCGAGGAGTACAGTGAAGGGCAGAAAAAGAAGGTGCTGCTTGCAAAATCACTCTGCGAAAGCGCGCACCTCTTTCTGTGGGATGAGCCGTTGAATTATATTGATATCTTTACCCGGATGCAGCTTGAGGAGCTGATCCTCCGTTTTCAGCCGACTATGCTCTTTGTAGAGCACGACCGTGCGTTTCGTGAGAAAGTGGCGACACGGATCATCGAGCTGTGAGGGGCGAAAAGAGCTGCAAGGTGTGGGCGGCAGGATGTGAGCGGCAGGATGTAAGCTGCAGGACATGGTGGAGGCGCTACAGCTCCTTTACCACCCTGGCCGGTACACCGGCAAGCATCACATTGTCTCCGAAGGATTTCGTGACAACCGCGCCGGAGGCCACGACTACATTGTCGCCAAGGGTGACACCGGGATTGATTACCGCGCTCCCGCCGATCCAGCAGTTTTTTCCTATGCGGACCGGCTGGGCGCGCTCGATCCCCTTTTTCCGCTCTGCGGGATCAGTGGGATGATTGACCGTATAGATTCCAACCGACGGTCCGATCAGCGTATCGTCGCCGATGTCGATTCGTCCGGTATCCAGAAATACACAGTTGCAGTTCACGAATACGTTGTCCCCCACATGAATGTTGAATCCATAGTCACACTGAAAGTAAGATTTAATATTTACATTTTGGCCTGTGTGGCCGAAAAGCCTCTGAACCAATTCATACCGTTCCGCTTTCCGGGAGTTATCCATCCCGTTCAGCCGGAAGATCTCCCGGTTGCACTGCGCCCGGATTGCCTTAAGTTCCGGGTCATTACACAGAAACCATTCGCCTCTGAGCCATTTTTCCTTTTCTGTCATCTGACTGCTCCTTTGATCCAAGATTGCAGCGTGGGTGAGTCCCTTCTGCGTACTGATTCTATTATATGGATATTGGTTTTTCATGGCAAGAGGGGATACGGTTTAGTGAACGTAACAGTTCAGCTATTTAGTTCACTAACACTTGCCGTCTGAAACGTCCGGAAGCGGGGCAGATATTTAGTAACACGTATTCTGATGAAGGGAACAGG
>JAHZHF010000305.1 GCA_019420405.1 Clostridiales bacterium | reverse complement strand
CAGATTCCTCCAAAGGCGCATGTTCCTCCTGCCCCTCCCTCAGAAAGTATATCTCAATCGTCCGCTCCGCTTCCTGGACTGCACAAACAGGAAGTGTTACTGTCTAAATAGGCTGATAAACGCAGAAGTGGCGCGGCTTGAGGGCTATCGACTTCGAAAAGCCTTCCGGCCGCGCCTGTTTCTTGTAGCAGCTATATATTCATTAACTTCCGGCTTGTAAAGCCCAGAAAACAGCCCTATTTCGAGAAAAATTCTGCGGGGATGGAGGATGGCGAGGGGCGCCTTCGGAAGGGAATTAGTGAAACTTAAAGTACCGGATACGGATGTTAGGGCAGACGGGGCGCTTGTCTGAGCGTTAGCGAGTTAAGCCCCGGCTGTTCTTGTTTTTAATCCGTATCCGGTACTTTGTAGTTTCCCTTATCCCCTGGAGCGAAGTCCTGAGCCGTCCTCCATCCCTGCAGAATATGTCTTGAGAATCGACTCTGTTTTCGTACGTTTTACACATGGGAGTTGATGAACTAAATAGCTGAACAGATTTCAAAGTTTTGGTTCACGAACCGGGCAAATCGTTATATAATAAGACGTGGATATCAAAGTAAAATTGCCTGGAACTTATATACAAAACAGAGCTGCAGAGAAAAGAGGTAATGTGATATGGAAATAAAGAATGCGACACTTGTACTGGAAGGCGGAGCAACGAGAGGAGTTTTTACATCCGGCGCGCTGGATTATCTGATGGAGCGTGATCTCTATCTGTCACATGTAATCGGTGTATCCGCAGGGGCCTGCAATGCGGTAGACTATGTGTCAAAGCAGCCGGGCCGGACACGGGACTGCATGATTCCGTCGGATAAAAGCGGAAATTATTACTACGGATTCCGGGAATTTGTCAAGGAAAAAAGTCTGATGAACATGGATCTTATTTTTGACAAGTTTCCGAATGAAACACTTCCGTTTGATTTTGAGACCTATTTTAGTTCTGAAATCACTTGTGAATTGGTGACAACGAACTGTCTGACCGGGAAGGCGGAGTACATGTCGGAGGATCATGACAGGGAACGATTGATGAAGATATGCAGGGCATCCTGTAGTATGCCGCTTTTGACGCCTATCGTAAATATTGATAATGTTCCGTATCTGGACGGCGGCCTGGCGGACTCTGTCCCGATCCGCAGGGCACAGAAGATGAAAAATAAGAAGATCGTGGTGATTCTTACGAAAAATCAGGGCTACCGGAAGAAAGTGCTTTCGCCTGCAATGCAGAAAGTATACCGCAGGGCCTATAAGTCCTATCCGGAATTGATTCATACGATCTTCCGGAGAAGCTTTGAGTATAACAAGACGATGAATTATCTCGATCAGCTTGAGAAAAAGGGTGAGATATTCATCCTGAGACCTCAGGTAAAGCCGGTGTCCAGGCTGGAACGCAATAAAGAGACGCTGTATGCATTCTATGAGCATGGCTACAAGTATATGGAAAGAAAATATGACGATCTGATCGCATATCTGGAGAAATAGAATAAGCCGGCGGAAAAATCGTAAGGAAGGGGGATATGAGAACGGATGTCAGAAGAAAAGACAGTGATACCTGACTATACTCAGAACCGGGAATTGTCCTGGCTCAGGTTTAACCAGAGAGTTCTGGAAGAAGCGAGAGACGAGACAGTCCCGCTTATGGAACGGATGAAATTCGTAGCCATATTTACAAGTAATCTGGACGAGTTTTTTATGATCCGGGTGGGAAGCCTCTATGATATGGCGGCCGTGGATAACAAGAAACCGGATAAGAGGTCCGGGATGACTCCGGGCGAACAGCTCGCGGCTATCTATGCGGCGGTGGCGCCTCTTTATAAGGAGAGAGACCGGACGTACTCGGAGATCAAGAAACAGCTTGAGCCGTATGGCGTGTGCGGGCTCGGATTTAAGGAGCTGGAGCAGCAGGAGAAGAAATATGTGAAGAAATATTTTAAGGAACAGGTGCTTCCCGTGCTCTCGCCGCAGATTGTGGATGCAAACCATCCGTTTCCGCATCTTTTGAACAAGGAGATCTACGTTGTCGCGCAGCTTAAGCAGGCCGGGAATGTGATGCTGGGAATCGTGCCCGTGCCTCAGTACATATCGGATATCCTTTATCTTCCGGGCAGTGATATGCGCTATATCCGGATGGAGAAGGTGATCATGGAATATCTGGAGCTGGTATTTGACAAGTATGAAGTGTCTGACAAGAATTATATCTGCGTGACAAGAAATGCAGATATTTCTCCGGATGACGAGATGTACGCGGATAATGACGACTTCCGCCACGTGATGAAGGAAACGCTGCACAAGCGGCGCAGGATGGCGGTAGTCAGGATGGAGACCGCAGCGCCTCTGGGAAAAGAGCTGGAGAAATATTTCTGCGAGAGGTTCCATATTACGTCAGAGTGCATTTTCCGTACAAAGATGCCCATGAAGCTGGTCTTCATCTTTGCCATAGCGGATAAACTTCCTGAGTCCATGAAGCGCTCTCTTACGGACCGTCCGTTTACGCCTCAGCCCTGTGCCGCTCTGGCAGAGGGAAACGTGATGGAGCAGGTGAAGAAAAAGGACGTTCTTCTTTCGTATCCTTATGAGAGCATGGAGCCGTTCCTGCAGATGATCAGAGAGGCGGCATC
>JAHZHF010000304.1 GCA_019420405.1 Clostridiales bacterium | reverse complement strand
AATCAGCTCTGTTTTCGGATGATTTGAGACAGGAAGTTGATGAACTAAATAGCTGAACTGAGCGCGTTGCAATCGCCCCTGCGCTCTGCTATAATTTTTAGGAAAATGAAATTTTCATACAGTAAATGTAACAGCAGACGCCGCATAAGCGGCAGGGAATGAGAGAAAAGGAGAAAAGAATGGAAAACAGAAGAATCATTCAGGTTGAGGAGAAGGTCCCCTTTAAGATGCTGGTGCCGCTGAGCATCCAGCATATGTTCGCCATGTTTGGCGCGTCCGTTTTAGTGCCTTTTGTGTTCGGCATCAATCCGGCGGTGGTACTGTTTATGAACGGAGTGGGGACTTTGCTCTTTATTTTGATTACAAAGGGGAAGGCTCCGGCATATCTGGGATCGAGCTTTGCCTTTCTGGCGCCTGCGGGCGTGGTAATCTCGGAATGGGGATATGAGTATGCGCTGGGCGGCTTCGTGGTAGTCGGCTTCCTCGGCTGTGTTCTGGCGCTGATTATTTATAAGTTCGGTTCGGACTGGATAGATATTGTGCTCCCTCCGGCGGCAATGGGGCCGGTGGTAGCCCTTATCGGACTGGAACTGGCGGGAACCGCGGCGTCCAACGCAGGTCTTACGGATGAGGTGGTGGACGGAAGAAATGTGATCGTATTTCTCGTCACTCTGCTCACGGCAGTTCTCGGTTCTGTTGTGTTCCGCGGCTTTCTGTCCGTGATCCCGATTCTGATTGCGATCATTGCGGGATATGTGGCGGCGCTTACGTGCGGAATCGTGGATTTTGGAGAAGTGGCGGCAGCTCCGCTTTTTGCCATCCCCAACTTTTCCACTCCGAAATTTAAGTGGGAGGCGATCGTGACCATCATCCCGGTGCTTCTTGTGATTACGTCAGAGCACATCGGACATCAGATTGTCACGAGCAAGATTGTCGGCAGAGATCTCTTAAAAGACCCGGGGCTGCACCGGTCTCTGTTTGCAGACAACTTCTCCAGTATGCTCTCCGGTCTGATCGGATCCGTGCCGACAACGACTTATGGAGAGAATATCGGGGTTATGGCAATGACAAAAGTCTACAGTGTTTATGTGATCGGCGGGGCGGCAGTGCTCTCCATCATCTGCTCTTTTATCGGAAAGATGACGACTTTGATTAATACGATTCCGGGGCCTGTGATCGGAGGTATCTCTTTCTTGCTCTACGGAATGATCGGTACATCGGGTATCCGCATTCTGGTGGAGTCTCAGGTGGACTATGGAAAGTCCAGGAATATGGCTATGACATCTGTGATCTTCGTGGTCGGTCTCTCGGGCATCACCGTGCAGTTTGGAAGCATTCAGCTCACAGGAATGGTGCTGGCCTGCGTGACGGGTATGATCATGGGACTGGCGTTCTATGTGCTGGATAAGATGAAGCTGACGAACGACAGAGAAGACTAAGAGTTTTCAGCCTTAAGGCAAATTTAAGATTTCCTTTCAAAAAAAACATGGATTTCCTCCTTATAATTGCTGACAGTGAAAAGCCGGAGAAAAATGAGCGGCAGGTAAGGAGGCAGACGGGGAATGGCCTGGGAAGAAGCAGACTACAGAAGAAGCGACAGAAGAGACGACCGGAGATATGACAGGAGAGAGGGACGTCCGGGAAATACCGTAAGGCGGGGGAAAAACAATAGGAGGAGAAGGCGCAGGGGCAGGATACTGAGAAGGATGGCGGCGATTGCCTTAGGTTTTGCGGCAGTCCTGTTCCTGAGAGACCTGATCGGAAATAACCTTGTTCTGACCCGGAGTGGGATTGTATGGGGCGGGGATTTAAAAAAAGTATATGAGCATGCAGGAGATGCGGAGGACACCCTGAGAGAGCTCGTCAAAAATAATCCGGAGACGGCGGGATTCGTCCGGGATTATCCGGAGAAAAAGGACAATCCACCCGCAGAGACAGTGGGGGAGGTGACTCGTGGTACCATTCCCCATCTGCTTCAGTGGGACGAGAGATGGGGATATCAGATCTATGGGGACAACATGATCGCTGTGAACGGGTGTGGGCCGACTGTGGTCTCCATGGTGGCTTCGGGGCTGACCGGGGATAACACCATCACTCCGTACAAAGTGGCGCAGTTTTCTGCGGAGAACGGGTACTACGAAGGAGATGCGGGCACAAGCTGGTCCCTGATGACTGAGGGATCCCTGCAGTTCGGTGTATATGGAGAGGAGATGGGGCTTGACCAGGATGCTGTTTTCTCCTCGCTGGAAAACGGTTATCCGATTATCTGCAGCATGAGACCCGGGGATTTTACGACAACAGGACATTTCATCGTATTGGTTGGAGTTGAAGATGGAAAAATCCGGGTTAATGATCCGAACAGCGTAGAGCGCAGCGAGAAACTGTGGGATTATGAGACACTGGAGTATCAGATCAATAATCTGTGGAGGTTTTCAGCTATTTAGAGGTTGCAGCTATTTAGTTCACTAACATTTGCCGTTGGATCACGTCCGGAAGCGGGGAGGGATGTTTGGAAAATCGTATTCTGTGAAAGGGAGACAGCCGTTCGATATTCCGTTCCGGAATCTGGGAAGGATCTAAGAATCCGAAGAGTTGTTTAAAGGCAAAGCGGCGCGCAGGGCAACTCGCTTTCGCTCAGACAATCCCTGCGCACCGCT
>JAHZHF010000303.1 GCA_019420405.1 Clostridiales bacterium | reverse complement strand
GTACTTGACCGCGCCCACCGCCATGACATCGTCTGTCGCGAAGACGCTGTCGTACTCCAGCGCACGCATGGAAAGGAGGATATCCCTTACATAATGAATCTGATTTTTCGTGTGAAGCTTCAGCTCGCCCCGGATGGGAATCCCGTGTTCCTTCAGCGCCCTCTCATAACCGTCCATCTTCTGAATTGCGCTGTATGATCCGGAATCCGTCAGGAAGAGAACCCTGCTGCGTCCTGATTCCACAAGCTTTGAAACCGCATCATGCACAGCCTCCTCGTCCTTACTGTACACACAATAAATGTTGCCTCCGCTGATCCTTCCGTTGATCACAAAGACGGGAATATTCTCCGCGGCCCGGCGAATATAATCTGCAGTTTCATCCCGGCCATCTCTCCCAGCATAAGTGGAGCCTACCAGGACGAGAGCGTCAATCCGCTTCTTTATGATCAGTTCCAGAGCCTTCTCCTTCTTCTCCTGCCCGTGACTGCTGCAATACAGGATACAGTCATATCCATAGTCCTTCAGTCTCCTCTCGAGAATCGCTACCGCAGAAGCCATATACACGTCCGAGACATCGGGACATATAATCCCGATCGTCTGCATGGAATCCAGCCCCAGTCCACGTGCGAAAACATTCGGCGTATAGTTATTTTCTTCCATAACAGACAGGACTCTCCGCTTCGTCTTCTCGCTCACTCTCGGACTTCCGTTGACCACTCTGGAAACTGTGGCGATCGACACACCTGCCAGCTCTGCAATATCATATATATTCATTCTCTTGCGCCTCCTCTCCAGCACAGACGGAGTGTTTTTCTGTAATCGCTTACACATATTTTCATTATATGTAAACTTCATGTAAGAATCAACTGTTCTTTCATTGCTCATTTTACCAAAAGAGACATATCTTTTTTGTATAAAGTGCCTATTTTTAAGTATTTCTTCTTTTCGTCTTGACTCCGCGGCAAAAATGAAGTAATTTTTATGTAAGCACTTACATCATCATATTCCACGTAAAAGGAAAGGAATCTATCATGAAAACCTATTTACAAATTCATCCAAAGGATAACGTGGCGGTCGCTCTCGCCCCCCTGTCCGCAGGGACCTCCATTGAGCTGGAAGGCGTATCTCTCACACTCGCCGAGGATATTCCTCAGGGTCACAAATTTGCCCTGACTCACATCTCCGAGGGAGAACAGATCATCAAGTACGGATATCCCATCGGACTTGCCAAAGAAGCGATTGAGCCGGGAAGCTGGGTTCACATTCACAATATCAGAACCGGACTCGGCGACCTTCTCTCCTATACTTACGAGCCTCAGGAAACCGGGCTTGCACCGACTGAAGAGCGTTTCTTCCAGGGATTCCGCCGTAAGGACGGCAAAGCCGCGGTTCGCAATGAGCTGTGGATCATCCCGACTGTGGGATGTGTCAACAATATTGCCACCGCTATCGAACGTAAGGCTCAGCATCTGGTAAAAGGTTCTGTGGAAGCGGTTGCCGCATTCCCTCATCCATACGGATGTTCCCAGATGGGCGACGACCAGGAGCATACCCGCCAGATCCTCGCAGACCTGATCAATCATCCCAACGCAGGAGGAGTTCTCGTTCTCGGACTCGGATGCGAAAACAGTAACATAGACGTGCTCAAAGACTATATCGGCGAATATGATCCCGACCGTGTGAAATTCCTCGTCTGCCAGGAGTCCGACGACGAGATCAGCGACGCATTAAAGCTTCTGGAAGAGCTCGCTTCTTACGCCGGGGAGTTCCACAGAGAGCCGATTTCCTGCAGCGAACTTATCATCGGCATGAAATGCGGCGGAAGCGACGGTCTCTCGGGCATCACTGCCAACCCCACAGTCGGCGCATTCTCTGATCTGCTCATCTCCAAGGGCGGCACGACCATCCTCACCGAAGTGCCGGAGATGTTCGGAGCTGAGACACAGCTTATGAACCGCTGTGAGAACGAAGAGCTGTTCGACCAGACTGTGAACCTGATCAATGACTTCAAAGAGTACTTTAAGAGTCACGGACAGACAATCTACGAGAATCCTTCACCCGGAAATAAAAAGGGCGGCATCTCAACTCTCGAGGATAAGTCCATGGGATGTACACAGAAATCCGGAACTGCTCCCGTGCGCGGCGTTCTCGCATACGGCGAACGTGTAACGGAGAAGGGATTAAACCTGTTGAGCGCTCCCGGCAATGATCTTGTTGCATCCACAGCGCTGGCTGCAGCCGGAGCCCACATCGTACTGTTCACCACCGGAAGAGGGACGCCTTTTGCATCCCCGGTTCCCACGGTGAAAGTTTCCACCAATAACCGGCTCTACGAGAAGAAACAGAACTGGATCGATTTCAACTGCGGCACACTGGTGGAGGGTGAGACACTGACAGAATTAAGAGACCGGTTCTTCGATTATGTTGTCGCTGTAGCATCAGGAGAACAGGTGAAATCAGAGAAGGCCGGTTTTCATGATATGGCGATCTTCAAACAGGGTGTAACTCTGTAAGCTGCACGGGACCGGACACTGTCCCGCAATACAGATAATGATTCCGGGCCGCTCTGCAGCCCGCAGATACAGGAGGTAAACTGAAATGAAAATGATCAATGAGACAATCGAAAAAAAATACGGACACTATCCGGAAAAGATACTCCAGTTCGGAGAA
>JAHZHF010000302.1 GCA_019420405.1 Clostridiales bacterium | reverse complement strand
CCCAGATTCCGGAACGAAGCATGTAACGCCTGTTCCCTTCATCAGAATACGATTTTTAAAACATCCCGCCCCGCTTCCGGCCGTATTTAACAGAAAGTGTTATTGAACTAAATAGCTGAGAACTGTTCAATTCTGCACCTCCCAAACCGGGAGAATTGACAAAATATATCCTGCTGTTATAGACTGGGAAACAGATCTGTGACAGCAGGATTTTTTCTTAAATTATAGTTTGCTCAGGAGGTTTGGGGAAATGGAGAAAATGGATAACAGATACAGAAGAGATCATGAGATGGCATATTATTCGGATGAAAGTGTGATCGCGGAGCAGAAAGAGGCGAAGCGCGCCATCCGGGAATATAATACTGTCATGCCGTTTGAGCCGGAACGAGGATTAAAATGTCTGGATGCAGCGGGGATCGTGCATGGGAAGAACGTATATTTTGAGCCTCCGTTTCACTGTGAGTACGGAACTCATATCACGCTGGGCGAGAACTTCTACGCCAATACGGGATGTATCATGCTGGATGTGGCGAAGATCACCATCGGGAAAAACGTCATGTTCGGACCCAGTGTGTCGATCTATACAGCGGGACATCCGATCCATCCGGACAGCCGCAATTCCGGATATGAATATGGGATACCGATTACGATTGGGGATAATGTGTGGATCGGCGGAAACTGCGTGATCCTCCCCGGCGTGACGATCGGGGATAATGCGGTGATTGGAGCCGGAAGCGTGGTGACTAAGGATATCCCGGCCAATGTGTGCGCGGCGGGAAATCCGTGCCGTGTGATCCGTGAGATTACAGAAGAAGACAGGCCCTACTACTACAAAGACCGGAAATTTGACGATGAAATCTGGGAGAAAATCAAGTAGTTTGAAGACGTATTTTGCTTGGATGGGGCAGTATAACACCATTCCCCTATCCAAGCAGAAAGTCGTCAATTAAATATCTGTCGGAGACAGTTCATTCAGAAACGGGGATGAACCAAATGCTGAATAGTCAGGGCTGATTTTCATCAGGGTTATTGTCAATCCAATTCTGAACTTCTTCTATATTGACTTTCACTGCCCCGGCTATCGTCTCTATTGGAATCCCCATCCTGGCGAAATTCCTCACAGTTTCACGAATTCCTTCTTCAATTCCAGCAGCATGGCCGTCTTCCCAGGCTGCTTTCCGCTCCTGCCTCATATGCTTTTCCTGATCATATTCAAAAATGCTCATCTCTTTCGCCTCCGCTTTGTGTTTCCTCAGAAATTCTTCCAGAATCCCCTCCCTGATACACTCGTCAATTGCACGCTCCACTGCATCCGCCAGCAGCATGCTCTTTGCGTATAGTCGGATTTTATCCGTGTAGACGGCGTATTCCTTCAAAGTTCTGCATGCCTCTTTCAGTCCGGTATTATTATCTCCCGAAATATTCAGCATTACCGCCAGAAGCTCCAGCTTCGCTTCCCGTTCCTTTACCTCGTACATATCCGACAGCTTTAGAACCATCCGTTCGGGCTGTTTGTCCTCTCCATTATAGAAAATGATGAATTCCGGTGTTGGAATTTGTATCTTTTTTGTTCCATACAGATTAGCGTCTTTTGTCATCCCTGCATATACTTTGGAGATATAGAGCAAAAACCGCAGGGGAAGATTCGGGTTATAAGTGGACTGGTGCTCATACAGAGAAAGACGGCCATCAATCAGGAAGGAAATGTCATTCTTCATCGTCATATAGATGGCGTTCTCCAGCGTATTGATTTCCAAGAGTTCCGGATCTGTATAGTGTTTTCCAGTCATTGCGTTATACAGTTCCAGCAGATTGTCTTTATCCTCAAAAAGCATAATAAAGACCGTGGATTTAAATGTCCGGTTTACAGTTACAGTGTTTTCATTTGCCATATGGAAGCCTCCTTTTTGGTTGTGGTGCAAAGAGGCTTTTCATCTGCTGTTTTAGTCATTGACGGGTGCTCAGATCATCTGTGTATCAGTCGTCGGATGCTTATGCAAGCATAAATCCGTCTTCTGATGACAGATGGCTGAATTGTTACTGAAAAACCTCTTTGCCTTTGTTGATTGGAAATAAAAGCATTGAGATTTTCCCGAATATGATTAGAACTTTTGATGGGCCAAACGCCTTCTGAGAATAAAAACATGCTGGAAACGTTTAATGCTTTATGAGTATTTTAGCACACACGAATCTGTAATGCCAGAAAAAAGATGATAACAGCTATTTAGTGCACTAACATTTGCCACTGGATCACGTCTGGAAGCAGGCGGATGGTTTGGATAAACGTATTCTGTGAAAAGGGGACAGCCGTTCGATATTCCGTTCCAGAATCCGAAAAATCTAACAGGCCGAAGAGATGTTTAAGTGCAAAGCGGCGCTCCGGTTAACTCGCTTCGCTCAGACAAGCCCTGCGCGCCACTTAACAACATCTCTTCGCCCCTAAGATTTTCGACGGATTCCTCCAAAGTCACATCTCCCGGCTGTCTCCTTCCCCAGAAAGTGTACTCCAACCGTCCGCTCCGCTTCCTGCACATTCTCAGACGGAAATGTTATTGACTAAATAGGCTGAAAACGCAGTAATGGCGCGGCTTTTGGGCTTTCCATTGTGAAAGACTTCCGGCCGCGCCTGTTTCTTGTAGCAGCTATATATTCATTAACTTCCGGCTTGTAAAGCCCAGAAAACAGCCCTATTTCGAGAAAATTTCTGCGGGGATGGAGGAGGGCGAGGGGCGCCTTCGGAAGGG
>JAHZHF010000301.1 GCA_019420405.1 Clostridiales bacterium | reverse complement strand
ATTTCCAATAGGGACAGGGTTATTTTCAAATGGGGACGTAGTGAAATTTGATTTTACTACGTCCCCAAATACAAATACTACATTGTAGCGTGGCAGGTTCTTGCGATTACGTCCATCTGCTGCTCTCTTGTCAGGTCAATGAATTTCACAGCATACCCTGATACACGGATTGTAAAGTTAGCATATTCTTCCTTCTCCGGATGCTCCATCGCATCAATCAGTTTCTCCGTTCCGAACACATTCACGTTCAGATGATGCGCACCTTGGTCAAAGTATCCGTCCATCACGTGTACGAGGTTATTTGTGCGCTCCCCGTCATCATGTCCCAGAGCTCCCGGGCTGATCGTCTGCGTATTGGAGATTCCGTCAAGCGCCTGCTCATACGGAAGCTTCGCCACAGAGTTCAAAGATGCGAGCAGTCCGTTCTTCTCTGCACCGTAGGACGGGTTCGCTCCCGGAGCCAGCGGCTCGCCCGCTTTTCTTCCATCCGGAAGAGATCCCGTTGCTTTTCCGTACACCACGTTGGATGTGATCGTAAGGATAGATGTGGTCGGCTCTGAGTTTCTGTAAGTATGGCACTTTTTAAGCTTGCTCATAAATGTTCTCAGCAGCCATACCGCGATATCGTCTGCACGGTCATCGTCATTTCCGTATCTCGGGAAATCTCCCTCAATCTCAAAGTCCGTCGCAATGCCGTCCTCATCGCGGATCACCTTAACCTTTGCATATTTGATCGCACTCAGGGAGTCAACCACATGTGAGAATCCCGCGATTCCGGTTGCGAATGTACGTCTCACATTTGTGTCGATCAGTGCCATCTCAGCTGCCTCATAGTAATATTTGTCGTGCATATAGTGGATCATGTTCAGTGTATCCACATACAGTTTTGACAGCCACTCCATCATCTGATCATATTTCTCCATCACCTCGTCAAAATCAAGGTACTCGGATGTGATCGGTCTGTACAGCGGCGCCACCTGCTGTTTCGTCTTCTCATCCACGCCGCCGTTGATCGCGTACAGGAGGCATTTCGCCAGGTTCGCACGTGCCCCGAAGAACTGGATCTCTTTTCCCGTCTGTGTTGCGGATACACAGCAGCAGATTGAGTAGTCATCGCCCCATACCGGACGCATTACATCGTCATTCTCGTACTGGATTGAGCTTGTCTTAATTGAAATATAAGCCGCATATTTCTTGAAATTCTCCGGCAGGTGTGAAGAATACAATACCGTCAGGTTCGGCTCCGGTGACGGTCCCATATTCTCCAGCGTATGAAGGAAACGATAATCGTTCTTTGTCACCATGTGTCGTCCGTCCATTCCGATTCCGGCCATCTCCAGAGTCGCCCATACCGGATCTCCGGAAAACAGTTCGTTGTAGGACGGAATTCTCGCAAACTTCACCATACGGAACTTCATAACGATATGGTCGATCAGCTCCTGAGCCTGCTCCTCTGTCAGGATTCCCTTCTCCATATCTCTCTGGATATAGATATCAAGGAATGTGGAGATACGTCCAACACTCATTGCAGCACCGTTCTGTGTCTTAATCGCCGCAAGGTATCCGAAGTACAGCCACTGAACAGCTTCCTTCGCATTAGTCGCCGGTTTTGAGATATCGAAACCGTAAACTGCCGCCATCTCTTTCATCTCTTTGAGCGCTCTGATCTGGTCTGCGATCTCTTCTCTGAGACGGAAATCTGTTCCTTTCATTCCGTGTCTCTCATACTCGATGAAATCAGACTCTTTCTTCTTGATCAGGAAATCAATACCATAAAGCGCCACACGGCGGTAGTCGCCTACGATACGCCCTCTTCCGTATGTGTCCGGAAGTCCTGTGATAATCTTATTGTGGCGTGCTTTCTTCATCTCAGGTGTATAGACATCAAACACTGCCTGGTTGTGTGTCTTATGATATTTTGTAAAGATTTCATGCAGTTTTTCACTCGGTGTATATCCGTATGTTGTGCATGCCTGCTCTGCCATCTTGATTCCGCCGTACGGCATGAACGCTCTCTTGAGCGGCTTGTCTGTCTGGAGTCCGACCACCTGCTCCAGATCTTTCATTTCTTCGTTAATATATCCCGGGCCGTATGCTGTCAGACCGGAAACAACCTCTGTCTCCATGTCCAGAACGCCGCCCTTCGCACGCTCTTCTTTCTGCAGTTTGGAGAGCTCACCCCAAAGCTTGTTTGTCGCCTCAGTGGGACCTGCAAGGAAGGATTCATCTCCCTCGTACTGAGTATAGTTGTGCTGGATAAAATCGCGCACATTTACTTCCTCTTTCCAGAGATGCCCCTGAAAGCCGGCCCACTGGTCAAAATTTGTTTTTGCCATTCCTGAAAACCTCCTCTGAAATCTTGTAAATTCAACAATGCATTTATCTTTCAAGCCGTACCATTTTTTCTGCTCCGGCTTTACATGCGCTAGTATATCATCCCGTTAAAAAAAAGACAAGCATTATATTGATAATCGTTCTCAAAAGCGGCTATGTACTCAATTTTGTACAATTCTCAGGACCACTATACTATATCTTGTGTCTTATCCTTATATTCAGAACCAAAAATTGCGTCAAAAAGCCCCGAATCCTCCTGTGCTAATGCACAAAAGGCCCGGAGCTCTGTTAGAAGGAAATACCATGTTATCTTTTTACTTATACATGCTCCTGAAGTTTCCGGCGAACTTCCTCTACCTTTTTCTTCGAGAGCGGATACCAGAACATCAGTATCAGAGCCGCAATCAGATTTC
>JAHZHF010000300.1 GCA_019420405.1 Clostridiales bacterium | reverse complement strand
TGGAGTACACTTTCTGGGGAAGGAGACGCCGGGAGATGTGACTTTGGAGGAATCCACTGAAAATCTTAGGGGCAAAGAGATGTTGTTAAGCGGCGCGCAGGGCTTGTCTGAGCGGAGCGAGTTAACCGGAGCGCCGCTTTGCACTTAAACATCTCTTCGGCCTGTTAGATTTTCCGGATTCTGGAACGGAACATCGAACGGCTGTCCCCTTCCCCAGAATACGTTTAACCAAACATTCCGCCCCGCTTCCGGACACATTTTTCCGAAAAGTGTTAGTGAACTAAATAGCTGTGAAATACCTGAAATTATATCTAGGAAATTGCCGGGCCGCATGGTATAATGATTGCGCAAAGCGCAATCCTGGCCGGATTCCGGCCTGCCCTGCTGTGCGGGGGTTATACAGGAAGCAGAGGAAGTATTTTAAGGAGGGAAAATTTTGAGGTACGCAGATGCAAATGTAATTAAAATTAAGCACGAGGTACTGGAGGAGGTCGCGCGGCTCGCTTTTGAGGGAGAGCTGGAAGAGAGGAAGGATGAGATCCCCATGAAGCTCATTCCCGGACCGACGGCACAGTTCCGCTGCTGTATCTATAAAGAGAGGGAGATCATCCGTCAGAGAGTCCGTCTGGCAGAGGGGAAGGCGCCGGGCTTAAAGGACGACGGCAACGTGATCCAGGTGATCAGTTCCGCGTGTGAGGACTGTCCGATCTCCAGTTATACTGTGACGGAGAACTGTCAGAACTGTATCGGAAAGGCATGTATCAACGCCTGTAAATTCGGAGCTATCGAGCCGGGAAGACACCGCACCCACATCGATGCCTCCAAGTGTAAGGAGTGCGGGAAATGTGCTGAAGCCTGTCCGTACAATGCCATTGCTCATCTGAAGAGACCGTGTAAGTTCAGTTGTCCTGTGGACGCCATCTCATACGACGAATATGGCATTTCCGTGATCGATGAAGAGAAGTGTATCCGTTGCGGAAAATGTATCCACAGCTGTCCGTTCGGGGCAATCGGTTCTAAGACATGGATGGTTGACGTGATTAAAGCGATGAAATCCGGAAAACATGTCTATGCAATGCTGGCTCCGGCTACGGAGGGACAGTTTGGAGCGGAGATCACAATGGCAAGTTGGAAGAAAGCCATGCTGGAACTCGGCTTTACTGAATTTGTGGAAGTCGGACTCGGAGGAGACCTGACGGCAAAATATGAGGCAGAAGAGTGGAGAGAGGCTCATGAGGAGGGAAAGAAGAAAGTAACCTCCTGCTGTCCGGGATTCGTAAACATGGTGCGCAGGCATTATCCGGAACTGAGCGACGCCATCTCAACCACGGTATCTCCGATGTGTGCAGTTTCCCGTATGATCAAGGCGAAAGATCCGGAGGCTGTTACCGTGTTTATCGGACCGTGTCTTGCGAAAAAATCAGAAGTCGTAGACCAGAAGATTGAGGGCAATGCAGACTATGTTCTGACATACAGCGAGATCCGCGCTATGATGCGTGCGAAGGGAGTGGCTCTGGAGCCTGCGGAGAATACATATCAGGAGGCTTCCGTATTCGGAAAGAGATTCGGAAACTCCGGAGGAGTTACTGCAGCGGTTCTTGAGAGCCTGAAAGAGTCCGGAAACGATACTGATATCAAGGTATTCCGGGCGAACGGTGCGGCCGAGTGCAAGAAGGCACTTCTTCTTATGAAAGTCGGACGTCTGCCCGAGGATTTCATCGAGGGTATGGCATGCGACGGCGGCTGCGTGGGAGGACCGAGTTCCTTCAAAGATCAGATGCTGGCGAAAAAGTCAAGGGATGCTCTTATAAAAGAGGCGGACAACAGAGGAATCTACTCGAACCTGAGCAATTACGACGAGGAGTCATTCTCCATGCACCGAGAGTAATGTGTACCGGTAAGGGAAAGGTCAGCTAAAGCTGACCCGAATCCCGCGCCAAGACCCGCTCGCGGGTCTTGAATTGGAATAATGAAAAATAGACTTGGAATTACAGGAGGATTTTAAGAGATGATGGAGTCTACGATGAGAGGAATCCATACTCCGGTGAGAGCGATCCGGAGAAAGGTGTTCACAGAAGTGGCAAAGCTGGGATTTAAGGCTGATGCGGAGACGCTTCTGGATGACATGGAGGCTATCCCCTACGAGATCGTAAACGATGATACTGAGAAATACCGCGAGAGTACTTACCGCTCCCGCGCAATTGTAAGAGAGCGTCTCCGTCTGGCGATGGGACTCTCTCTGCGCCCGGAGAACAAGCCGGTGCATCTGACTGCAGGCGTTGAGGCCAGCAATATTTCCGAGAAATATTATGAGCCGCCGCTGATGCAGGTAATTCCTTCTGCATGCGAAAGCTGCGAGGAGAACAAGTACGAGGTGAGCAATGTCTGTAAGGGATGTCTGGCCCATCCGTGCCAGCAGGTCTGTCCCAGAGGAGCGATCTCCATGGTGGATGGACGCTCTTATATTGATCAGGATAAATGTATCAAGTGCGGCAAGTGTAAATCCGTCTGTCCGTATGATGCCATTGCGAAGAAGGAGAGACCCTGTCAGAAGGCATGCGGAGTGAACGCGATTGTATCGGATAAATACGGACGCGCATATATTGACAATGATAAATGTGTTTCCTGCGGCATGTGTATGGTGAGCTGCCCGTTCGGTGCGATTTCTGATAAATCTCAGATCTTCCAGCTTGCAAGAGCGCTGTCACAGGGAGAGAAGATCATCGCTGAGATCGCTCCGGCATTTGTAG
>JAHZHF010000030.1:16146-18265 GCA_019420405.1 Clostridiales bacterium | reverse complement strand
ATTTTCCGGATTCTGGAACGGAACATCGAACGGCTGTCCCCTTTTCACAGAATACATATTGTCAAAACTTCGCTCCGCTTCCGGACGCATTTTGACAGAAAACGCTATTGAACTTTATAGCTGTAACTTTTGTCAGGAACCCTTCCCCATTCTTTTTCTATATGCTATAATCGGATATACTGTAGAAAATGCAGTTTTGTGGACATTGTAATAGAAAGAGGATATTTTATATGTGGATTGCCGATAAATGGAAAGATTATGAAGTCATAGATTGTTCAAAAGGAGAGAAACTGGAACGCTGGGGTGACTATCTCCTTGTGCGTCCAGATCCCCAGGTGATCTGGGATACACCAAAGACTCACAGGGGCTGGAAGAAAATGAACGGACATTATCACCGCAGCAAAAAAGGCGGCGGCGAGTGGGAATTTTTCAATCTCACCCAGCAGTGGCAGATTCATTACGGTTCCCTTACATTCAACTTGAAACCATTCAGCTTCAAGCACACCGGACTGTTCCCTGAGCAGGCTACAAACTGGGACTGGTTCTCTGAAAAAATCAGACATGCCGGCCGTCCGGTCAAGGTCCTTAACCTCTTTGCGTACACCGGCGGAGCTACCCTTGCTGCTGCGGCGGCCGGAGCTCATGTCACTCACGTGGACGCCTCCAAGGGCATGGTCGGCTGGGCGAAGGAGAACGCTGTCTCCTCCGGCCTGAAAGACGCTCCGATCCGCTGGCTGGTGGACGACTGTGTGAAATTCGTGGAACGCGAAATCCGCAGGGGAAATACATATGATGCCATCATCATGGATCCGCCCTCCTACGGCAGAGGGCCAAAAGGAGAGATCTGGAAGATCGAGGACATGATTCATCCACTGATCAGACTCTGTACCAAAATTTTGTCAAAAGACGCTCTGTTCTTCCTGGTGAACTCTTACACTACGGGACTTGCCCCTGCTGTACTCACCTATATGATTGCAACGGAGCTAAAGCCCTGGAATGGCCATGTAGAATCACAGGAAATCGGACTTCCCGTCACAAAATCCGGCCTGGTACTGCCCTGCGGTGCCTCCGGACGGTGGGAACGCGATGCATAAAGATATCGTCTTATAGCAAAAACCGATAGCCAAAGTAATTCATCTTATTGTAATGAAAGTACTTTGGTTATCGGCTGAAATTCAAAGCGTTTCCGCCACATCCAGAATAGTCTCAAGAAACGCTTCTTCTCCGAACGTATTAATCTTCATAAATGTCCCCTGGCTTCCGCCTGATGTAATTACGGAAAGAAAATATGTACCGTTCGATCCCGCCAGAGTCAGATTCATGCTGCACCGGTTCCCGCCTGTCCAACTGTATCTCTCATAAACTCTCACAGCACACCGGAAATCCCCCTGTACAAAGTCACTTCCATCCTCATAAGAGGAAGAAGCGCTTCCTTCTATTACCGCCTCTTCCAGGCGCTCCAGTATCTCATCAAAATCACCGTTTACTGTTTTCTCATACTTTGCCACTTTTCCCTTCCCCCTCACTTACAGTACGAAGTTTTTCTTCCAGCTTGTTTCTGATACCTTCATTGGGCAAAATCCGCCGGAAGATGTCAAGCGGTATAAACGCAGGATCACGGAGAATCCTCACACCCTCAGCCGCCCCATTACTTCCCCGATCGGCGCGCTGATTACAAGCTCCGCCCGAACCGCCCGTCCGGTCTCAGATTTATTGATAACCACCAGATGTTTCCCTCTGAAATAATCAATAAATCCGGCCGCCGGATATACTACCAGTGACGTACCGCCGATAATCAGCGTATCCGCCTTTGAAATCGAGCGTACCGCGCCCTCTATCGTCGCCTGGTCAAGCCCTTCTTCGTAAAGCACCACATCCGGCTTGATCACTCCGCCGCACTCGCAATGTGGAACGCCTTCTGAATTTTTCACATATTCCGCATCATAAAATTTCCCACATTCCATGCAGTAATTTCTGTGGATACTTCCATGAAGCTCGTATACGTTTTTACTTCCTGCGGCCTGATGAAGTCCGTCGATATTCTGCGTCACCACGGCGGAAAGTTTCCCAGCCTTCTCCAGTTCAGCCAGCTTCAGATGCGCCGGATTGGGCTTTGCGT
>JAHZHF010000030.1:0-16136 GCA_019420405.1 Clostridiales bacterium | reverse complement strand
ATCATTTTATCTTTATAAAACTCGTAGAAAGCGTCCGGATATCTGACAAAAAAGCTGTGGCTCACGACCTGCTCCGGGGAATATCTGTACTTCTGATGATATATTCCGTCTGCGCTTCTGAAATCCGGTATCCCGCTTTCCGTGGAAACACCTGCTCCTCCAAAAAATACGATTCTGCTGCTGTCGTCTATGATATCCTGCAGCCTTTCTATCTCTCTGTCATACATTACGATCCTTCCTTTCCCGATCTTTTTCCGCTTCAGTCTGATTTCAGGTTTCCTTTTTCTATATGTCTGTCCATAATCTCCAGCATCTGCGCCCATATCATCTCCGACGTCTCCGGGATCCGCTCGTTCCTCTTACATACCTGGGACTTGTGCACACCGTGCTCTGCCCAGCTCTTTCCGTCTGACGCGTCGTTTAAAAGAAGCGGCTGAAAATTATCGAGCAGATGTGCAAACTTTGCGTCCGGCGTCTCATAAGCTTCAAACTCTTCCCAGAGAGCTCTGAAATACTCACCCTGGTCTTCCGGAAGCATTCCGAAAATCCGGTTCGCTGCCTTTACTTCTCTTTCCCTCTTTGTCGCCGCGCCTGCCATATCGTATGCGTATGTATCTCCTGCGTCAATCTCAACCAGGTCATGAATCAGTACCATAATCATTACCTTTGTCAAATCAGTCTCTTCCTTCATATGCTCTTTCAAAAGCACTGCAGAAAGCGCCAGATGCCAGGAATGCTCTGCGTCATTTTCCTTTCTCTTCCCGTCCGCCAGATACGTCTGCCGGAAGATGTTCTTCACCTTGTCCACTTCCACGATGAAATCAATCTGCTTTTTAAGCCTTTCCGCTTCTGTAAGGTTCTGTTTCTGTGCCACTCTTTCTTCCATCACAGTCATCTCCGTTTCTCTATTCTGCCTTCTATTGTAGCACGGCCCAAATAAAAATCCCAGCTATTTAGTGCACTAACTACCTCTGACCAAAACGTCTCCTCTTCCGAATTGACATGACAGCGTTGGGGAACACAGTTTTCTATAAAACAAAAAGGGACTGTCCGTTCCGACAGTCCCCGTACATCAAATCTCCTACAGATCAACCGCTCCTGTTGCATTACCGTTTACAACATAGTATGCTTTTCTCTCTTCCGGCTTTAAGTAAACTTTTACATCCTTCATATCGCCGACTTTATTTTTCAGAACCTTTGTCCAGTTCTCTTTTACCTTCTGCATGATCTCTTTCTCAGAGCATTCGATCTCAGCATACTGAAGAACGAACTCTGTTTTCAGCTCAGCCTTCTTTGCAGCCGGTTTCTTTGCCGCAGCTTTCTTTGCCGGAGCCTTTTTCTCTTCTGTCTTCTTCGCTGCCGCTTTTTTTACAGTTTCTTTTGTCTCTTCTGTCTTTACCTCTGGTGTATCTACTAAAACTGCCGCTTTTGTCTCAAGTTTTTTCGTTGTGTCTTTCTTTGTCTCAATCGCTTTTGCAGCCTCAGCCTTAACCGGCTCTGCCTTCACAGTTTTCTCTGCCGCCTTAGCCGGCTCAGCTTTTGCCGCCTTTACCGTCTCTGTTTTTACTGTCTCTGCCTTTGCTGTCTTTGCTGCAGTTTCCTTCTTTGCTGTCGCTGCCTTTGTCGTTGAATTTGCTTTCTTTACTGCCATACTTGTTCCCTCCTAAAATAATACAACCAAGTATTTTCCGGCGCTTTGATGTAACACCGCTTAATATTCAACTCAATCCTTAAAGTTCCATAGGGATTGTACCTCATTTTTCTGAAAAGGTCAAATTTTTTATATTCTTTTCAAACAGTTCAGCTCATCCCTGATGGCTGAACTGTTATATCCTCTAAAAAATTCTGCCAATCCGTTGAGGGTCTTTATGAGAACCGGGATCTCCTGTTCATCCAGTCTTTCGATCACTGCGTCGGTCATCCGGCGGTGATATTCTCTGTGGTGCTCGTAAGCGCGGACGCCCTTCTCCGTCAGCCCCAGAAATACAACTCTCCGGTCTTTCTCGCTCCTCTGCCGTACCACATACTTTTTGTTTACCAGTCCGTTGACGGCCGTCGTCAGAGATCCCGCTGTGATCCCGAGTTTCTTTGCCACCACGGACATTGTATTTTCCCCGGACAGGCCAATCGCCTCAATGATATGCATATCATTGTTTGTGATGTCTTTGAATTCTTCGGTTATGATTGCATCCTCTTCCAGTTTCCATATTTCATTAAACAGATTGACCAGAATATCATTGATGGTCTCATGTGCATCCATCCGGTTTCTCCTTTCTTTCAGACAGAAGCCCTATGCGAACAGCGCCTGCATAACTTCCCTGACCGTCTCGATCCGCTCTGCGCGGTACGCCTTTGCCCCGCAGAACAGAAGTCCCTTCTCTATATTCCCTTTTGCTGCTTCGATCAGCCCGTCTGTGATACAGTATGGGATATCTGCCGGGCTGCATTTTGCAAGACAGCGGTGGCAGGGGCTGTGGGGGATCTGCTCCCCGCCCATAACACGCTGCATAAAACGGTTCATGATGGCACGTCCCGGCATTCCGACCGGACTCTTTACGATCTGAATATCTTCTTTTGAAGCATGGATGTAAGCTTCCTTGTAACGGATATCCGCGTCGCACTCCTCTGTGGTGACAAACCGCGTCGCCACCTGGACGCCGTCTGCCCCCAGATCCATCACACGCTTTACATCCTCGCTGTCATAGATTCCTCCTGCAACGACAACCGGGATCTCAGTCTGATACTTCTCCGCATACTTTCTGACCGCAGCCAGGATCTTTTTGATCTCTTCCGCGTAAACAGCCTCAGTGTATTCCCCCAGCTCTTCTTTCTTAAACCCGAGATGCCCGCCGGCCTGAGGTCCTTCTACCACCACAAGGTCTGCGGTGCGCCGGTATTTTCTGTCCCAGTATTTCAGGATCACATTTACCGACCGCTCAGTTGACACAACAGGCGCGATCTTCGTCCTGCTGCCCGCCACCAGCTCCGGAAGCTCTGTCGGAAGACCCGCTCCCGAAATGATGATGTCCGCCCCCGCTTTCACCGCGGCCTTCACGTGCGCCGCATGTTCTTTCAGAGCGGTCATGACATTATATCCGACGATGCCGTCAGGTGAGATCTCTCTCGCCTTTTTCATCTCACTCTCAATGGCGCGCAGATTTGCTCCGGCGGGATCTCTGTCGAAATCCGCTTCCCGGTATCCGATCTGCGCTGTGGAAATGATTCCGACGCCGCCCTCTGCCGCCACGCTTCCGGCCAGCCTCCCAAGACTGATGCCGACTCCCATTCCGCCCTGTATTAAGGGGAATCTGGTGATCTTCTCACCTATTTTCAGATTTTTCATATTTTTCCTCGTCTCTGACTGCCCGGCTAAATGCGCCTGAACCTGTCATATCGTTTCGCTGTCAGCTCTTCCGGAGAATACTGCCTATATTTCTCCAGGAATTCTGCGATCTGCACCGCCAGGTACTCGCTGACAGGCTTTAAATGCTCCCCGTCAAATTCTTCCGGTTCCGGAATTACCTGTTCGATAACTCCAAGCTGTTTCAGATCAGCGGCAGTCAGCTTCATAACCTCCGCAGCTTCGCTCGCCCGCTTGCTGTCTTTCCAGAGAATGCTCGCGAATCCTTCCGGAGACAGAACCGAATAGATCGCGTTCTCCAGCATCCACACCTCGTCCGCCACAGCCATTGCCAGCGCGCCGCCGCTTCCGCCTTCGCCGATCACAACGGAAAGGACAGGCACTTTCAGACCGGAGAGCTCGAACAGATTTCTCGCAATCGCCTCGCCCTGTCCTCTCTCCTCTGCCTCCAGGCCGCAGAATGCTCCCGGGGTATCCACAAAGCAGATCACCGGGCGGTTAAATTTCTCAGCCTGCTTCATCAGCCTCAGGGCCTTGCGGTATCCATCCGGTGAAGGCATGGAGAAGTTCCGGTCCAGATTTTCCTTCGTCGTCTTTCCCTTCGCCTGCGCGATCACAGTGACCGGCATACCGTGAAAATATGCAATTCCGCCGACAATCGCATGGTCGTCCTTAAAATACCTGTCTCCGTGGAATTCCATAAAGTCCGTAAACAACGCGTCAATATAGTCCGTTCCCACCGGACGGTCCTTCTTTCTCGAGATCTGAACCCGCTCCCATGCAGTGAGTTCTTTCTTCTCTGCGGCTCTGCTGATCTCAGGAGCTTCCAGAAGCCGGGATTTATCCACCGTTCCGTTTTCTCCGTGCATTCTGAGAATCTGCGCAAGGACGTCTCTGAGCTCTTCCCGCTCCACGATCCGGTCCACAAATCCATGCTCCAGAAGGAACTCTGATCTCTGGAATCCTTTCGGCAGCTTCTGCCCGATCGTCTGCTCGATGACCCGCGGCCCCGCGAATCCGATCAGCGCTTTCGGCTCTGCCAGGATGATGTCTCCAAGCATGGCGAAACTTGCCGTCACGCCGCCGGTTGTAGGATCTGTCAGAACGGAGATATAGAGCTGTCCCGCATCGCTGTGACGTTTCAGAGCGGCCGACGTCTTCGCCATCTGCATCAGGGAGACAATTCCCTCCTGCATCCTGGCGCCTCCGGAACAGGTAAAGATAATGACCGGAAGTTTTTCCTCTGTGGCGCGCTCTACGGCACGGGCAATCTTCTCACCTACGATGTGCCCCATGCTGGCCATCATGAACCGCCCGTCACAGACGCCGATCACCGCCGGGTTTCCGTCAATGGAGATCTTCCCTGTCACAACCGCTTCATTCAGGCGGGTGCGCTCTTTCAGCGCCTCCACTTTCTCTTCGTAGCCTCTGAACTTCAGGGGATTGACAAACTCCATCTCCTTATCCCACTCCGTAAAGGAGCCCTCATCCGCCAGCATCTCAATCCTGCGGTAAGCATGAACACGGAAATATCCATGACATTTCGGACAGATGTAATACCCTTTCTTTACATCCTCCGCTATGATGGCAGCGCCGCATTTATTACATTTCCTCAGCAGCCCCTCCGGCACTTCGGGACGATCGCCTTTCAGGGAAATGTAATGCGGCCGTCTGTTTGTCTTCTTGAACATATCTTTTAAATTCATCTGAGTTACCTCCCAAATACAGACAGGTCATACGGCGCGTTCACTGGCTATTTTTCCGCCTGCATTTTCTCAATAAATTCAATATCGATATCACCTTTGATAAAATCCGGATGATTCAGTATCTCATACTGATAGTCCACATTCGTGTCGATTCCTTCAATGATCACTTCCCCCAGGGCGCTCCTCATCTTTTTGATCGCCTCGCTTCTGTTTTTTGCGTGGACGATCAGCTTCGCCAGCATGGAGTCATAATAAGGCGGAACCGTATAGCCGCTGTATATCGCAGCGTCGATCCGCACGCCCTTTCCGCCCGGAAGATACATATCCGTAATGGTTCCCGGTGAGGGACGGAAGTTCTTCTCCGGATTTTCCGCGTTGATCCTGCACTCAATGGCATGTCCCGTAATATGCACATCCTCCTGACGGCAGCTCAAAGGCTGTCCGTCCGCAATCCGGATCTGCTCTTTCACAAGGTCGATGCCTGTCACCCATTCTGTAACCGGATGCTCCACCTGGATTCTCGTATTCATCTCCATGAAGTAAAAGTTTCCGTTCTTCTCCAGAAGGAACTCTATGGTTCCGGCATTCGTATAATGGGCTGCTTTTGCTGCTTTTACAGCCGCCTCTCCCATCTTCGCCCGAAGCTCCGGCGTGAGCGCAGCAGAGGGAGATTCCTCGATCATCTTCTGATGATTTCTCTGAACCGAGCAGTCTCTCTCCCCGAGGTGAATCACATTTCCAAACTTATCCGCAAGAATCTGGAATTCGATATGCCGCGGATGCTCCACAAAGTGCTCAATGTACATGGTTCCGTCGCCGAAAGCCATCTCCGCTTCCTTCTGCGCAGTCTTAAAACTGTTTTCAAATTCCTCCGGCGTCCGGGCCACTCGCATACCCTTTCCGCCGCCGCCGAGGGCCGCTTTCACAATCACCGGGTAGCCGATCTCCGCCGCAGTCCGTGCGCCCGTCTCCGCGTCGTAAATGGGCTCTGTGCTTCCCGGAATCACCGGGACGCCTGCACGGATCATGGTATTTCTCGCCTCAGATTTATTTCCAAGACTCTGGATCACCTCTGACCTGGGCCCGATAAAATTAATGCTGCACTGCTCGCACAGCTCTGCAAACTTGCTGTTCTCCGAAAGGAATCCAAATCCCGGATGGATCGCATCCGCCCCGGATATCAGTGTGGCACTGATGATATTCTGCATATTCAGATAACTCTCCGAAGACGGCGCAGGCCCGATACAGACTGCCTCATCGGCAAGCTGGGTATGCAGCGCCTCCCGGTCCGCCTCGGAGTAAACAGCCACGGTCTCAATGCCCATCTCACGGCAGGCACGGATAATCCGCACTGCGATCTCACCGCGGTTTGCAATCAATATTCTCCCAATCATCTCTATGCTACTCTCCCACCATAAATGTCAGTTCCGCGCTGACAACTACCTTTCCGTCAACATAAGCCGTCGCCTGTCCGACTCCGACCGGCCCCTTGCTCTTAATGATCTTCGTCTCAAGCTTAAGCGTATCTCCCGGGAGCACCATCCCTTTAAAACGGCATTTCTGCACGCCTCCGAAAAATGCGATCTTTCCTTTATTCTCCGACTGGCTTAAGATTGCCACCGCTCCGGTCTGGGCGAGAGCCTCAAGAATCAGAACGCCCGGCATTACCGCTTTCTGCGGGAAATGTCCCCGGAAAAAGTCCTCTCTGTATGTCACGCTCTTATATCCCACTGCATACTGTCCCGGCTCATAATCCTCGATCTTGTCGATCAGGAGGAACGGGTGTCTGTGGGGGATGATCTCCTGGATCTGTTCCACATTCAAACTGTTCATAATTCCATTCACCTTTCCGCCATGCTGGCCACAGAAGTTTCTTAACTAACCGATTACCATAAGCGGCTGTCCGTATTCGACCGCCTGTCCGTTTTCAACCAGAATCTCCGTCACGGTTCCCGCGAAGTCGCTCTCGATTTCATTCATCAGCTTCATGGCTTCTACAATCGCCAGAACCTGTCCTTCCTTTATACTGTCTCCCACTTTAACGAAGGGCTCTGCGTCCTCTGCCGGAGCCGCATAAAACGTTCCCACGAGAGGAGATTTCACAACTTTTCCCGACAGCGCCGCCTGTGTATTTCCGCTCTCCGCCGCTGCCGGATCATTTCCTGCCGCAGAAGCGCTTCCTGTTCCTGCTGTTACACCACCCGGCACAGCGTTTCCTGCTGCCATTCCCTGTACCGGAGCCAGCGGTGCAGAAACAGGCATTACGCCCGGCATCGACATAGGAACTGACGGTGCCTGAACCTGTACGATCTTATCCTCTGTTTTCTTGAGAGACAGCTTAACGCCGTCCTCTTCATACTTAAATTCGGTGAGTGCTGAGTCTGAAACAGCCTTGACCAGTTCTAAAACCTGTTCTACTTTCATTTTCATACCTCTACCCTTCAAACTTCTTTAATAACAGTGTCGCATTGTGGCCGCCGAACCCAAGGGAGTTCGTGAGAACATAGTTTACATCCTTCTCAACCGGCGCGCCCACCGCGTAGTTCAAGTCGCACTCCGGATCTACGTTCTCGGTTCCCATTGTCTGATGGATGAATCCATCCTGAATACTCTTCACGCAGACAACAAATTCCACGCCGCCTGCCGCGCCGAGAAGATGTCCGATCATGGATTTTGTCGAATTCACTACCACGTCTTTTGCCGCGTCCCCGAGGGCAAATTTGATCGCCTTCGTCTCGAACAGGTCGTTGTGGTGTGTGCTTGTTCCATGAGCGTTAATGTAATCAATCTGCTCCGGCTGAACATCCGCTTCCTTCATGGCAAGCTTCATCGCCATTCCGGCGCCTTCTCCGTCCTCTGCCGGTGAAGTGATGTGATATGCGTCTCCTGTTGCGCCATATCCCACTAACTCAGCGTAAATCTGTGCGCCTCTTGCCTTCGCATGCTCCAGCTCTTCCAGTACCACAATTCCCGAGCCCTCGCCCAGCACGAATCCGTCTCTGTCCTTATCAAACGGGCGGGATGCATGTTCCGGATCATTTGTCGTAGACAGAGCGGTCAGCGCTGTGAATCCTGCGATTCCGGTGGGGCATACGGAAGCCTCAGTTCCACCTGCAACCATCACGTCCGCATCGCCGTACTGGATCGCGCGGAATGCGTCGCCGATACAGTGTGTTCCGGACGCACACGCTGTCACTACGTTTGTACACTTTCCTTTCAGTCCAAGCTGGATCGAGATATTTCCTGCCGCCATGTTGGAGATCATCAGAGGAACCATCAGCGGATTCACCTTGTTCGGTCCTTTTGTCAGGATTTTCTCATAATTGGTCTCCACACACTGCAGGCTTCCGATACCGGAGCCCACGATCACTCCCACACGGTACGGATCTTCCTTCTCCATCTCGATTCCCGCATCCTCAAATGCTTCCTTCGCCGCCGCAACCGCGTACTGGGAGAACAGCTCCATTCTCTTCGCCGCCTTGAAGTCCATGCGCTCCTTCGCAACGAAATCCTTCACCTCAGCCGCAATCTGCACCTTAAACTCCGATGCATCAAACTTTGTGATCGGACCGATCCCGACCTTACCTTCCTTAATACCTGCCCAGAACTCTTCCACCGTATTTCCGATCGGCGTCACAGCCCCAAGACCAGTTACAACAACTCTTCTTTTCATATATCGACTAACCCTTTCCGAGACAGCGCTAAACTGCCTCTTCCTTACAAATCATAACCGTTCAGCGTTCGCCAGAAGTACATTTCCTCTTCTGCATTCACCTCAGTTAAAACCAGGTTCCCTTTTTAGGAGAATCCCAGCAGGCGGCAATGGGTGTTATCACTAAGGACCGTAGAGGAACGCCGGCACTTAGGCCGCGTCCTATGCGGCCTTATGTACCGCTGCGTTCCGGCCCGAGCGCAAGCGCGTCCGCAGTGATAATATTCATTGCCTCCTGCGGCTCCTCCCAAAAGTATTCTCGTTTTACATAGCCATTCCGCCATCTACATTTAACACCTGTCCCGTGATATACCTCGCCCCTTCAGAAGCCAGGAACGCCACAGCATTGGCGATATCTTCTGTCTCTCCGAATTTTCCGAGAGGAATCTGAGCCACAGCGCCTTCTTTTACCTTATCCGAGAGTACTTCTGTCATCTCTGTATTGATAAATCCCGGCGCGATAGCGTTCACCGTGATCCCCCGGCTTGCAAGTTCTCTTGCAGCGGACTTTGTCAGTCCGATCACCCCTGCCTTTGACGCAGAGTAGTTTGCCTGTCCTGCGTTACCGAGCACACCGGATACGGAAGACATATTGATGATGCGCCCGCCGCGCTGTTTGATCATCTGTCTTGCCACGAAGCGGATGCAGTTGAATGTGCCCTTAAGATTTGTATTCAGAACCGCATCGTAATCCTCCTCGGACATCTTCATCAGCAGCCCGTCACGGGTAATCCCCGCATTATTTACAAGGATATCCACACTGCCGAAGGTGGAGATGATCTCTTTAAACATCTCTTCACAAGCTGCATAATCAGAGACATTGCACTGCCTGATCTCAGCTTTGCCACCGTTATTCTCGATCTCACTCTTCACTTCCTCAGCGCGCTCTTTTGATCCGTTATAGTTGATCACAACCGTTGCGCCTTCGGACGCCAGTTTCATCGCAACCGCTCTTCCGATTCCTCTGGAAGCGCCTGTCACTACCGCAACTTTTCCATTTAACATAATTCACTTACCACCTTATCCACGTCTTCCCAGACGCCTACGTTATACACCTTCACGTCCCTGTTGATCTTGCGCATGAAACCTGCCAGCGTTTTGCCCGGCCCGATCTCCACAAACGTATCCACACCGTCAGCGATCATGTTTTCCACGCTCTGCTGCCAGCGCACGGACGAAGCGACCTGTTTTGCAAGAAGTGCTTTTGTCGCACTGATATCCGTCACATACTCCGCCGTCACATTTGTCACATAGGGGATCTCAAGCTCTGAAAGCTCAATATTCTCCAGCACCTTGCCAAGCTCCTCCCCGGCCTCTGTCAGCATAGGGGAGTGGAACGGTCCGCTTACGTTCAGCGGAAGCACCCTCTTTGCCCCGGCTTCTTTTAACGCCTCGGAGGCCTTCTCCACACTTTCTTTCCATCCGGTGATCACGATCTGGCCCGGACAGTTGTAATTTGCGATACTCACGCCGTCCATATCTCTGATCACGTTCTCGATGGCCTCCCCGGTCATGCCGAGCACGGCTGCCATGGAGCCCTTTCCGCCCGGCACCGCGTTCTGCATCAGGATACCGCGCTTTCTCACAGTTGTAATTGCGTCCTCCGTGCTCATTCCGCCTGCTGAGGCAATGGCACAGTATTCTCCAAGGCTCAACCCGGCGGTCACGTCCGCCTTAAGCCCTCTTTCTCTCAACACGTGCTCCATCGCCATGCAGACTGTCACAAGCGCTGCCTGCGTGTATTCTGTCTGATCCAGCCTGTCATTCTCCTCGAAGCACAGTTCCTTCATATCTATTCCCAGCAGTTCCGTGGCTCTGTCGATCACTTTCGCCGCTGTTTCACTCTGTTCATAAAAATCTTTTCCCATCCCGGCTTTCTGTGCGCCCTGTCCCGGGAAGATAAATGCGATCTTACTCATAGAAACCTTTTCCTCCGATCAGTTCGTCCGTTTCTTTCACCAGCTTCTGAATCAGGTCGTGACATGACATTTTCTCTTTCACCATGCCTGCGATCTGGCCCGCCATCACACTTCCGGTCTTTACGTCGCCCTCGACGACAGCTTTCCTTAAGCCGCCCAGTGTGAGAAGCTCCAGCTCTTCAAAGGAAGCGCCCTCCTGCTCTTTCTGGAGATATTCCTTTGTCATCTGGTTTCTTAAGGCTCTTACCGGATGTCCCGTAGAACGTCCTGTCACTCTGGAATCAATATCTCTTGCCTTGATGATCATATCTTTATAATTTTCATGAACCTGAGATTCATTCGTAACCACAAAATGAGTTCCCATCTGTACGCCCTGGGCTCCAAGCATAAACGCCGCCGCGATTCCTCTGCCGTCGGCAATGCCGCCCGCTGCGATAACCGGGACGCTCACCGCATCCACAACCTGAGGTACCAGTACCATGGTTGTATTCTCGCCGATGTGTCCGCCGGCCTCTGTTCCTTCCGCAACCAGTGCGTCCGCGCCGCATCTCTCCATGCGCTTTGCGAGAGCTACGGATGCGACAACCGGAATCACCTTTACTCCGGCTTCCTTCCACATCTTCATGTATTTCTCCGGAGATCCGGCGCCTGTTGTAACAACCTTCACGCCTTCCTCCACAATCACCTTTGCCACATCGTCCGCATACGGACTCATAAGCATGATGTTTACTCCAAATGGTTTGTCCGTGAGCTTCTTTGCCTCCCGGATCTGATCACGCACCCAGTCAGCCGGCGCGCTCGCTGCGCCGATCAGCCCCAAGCCGCCGGCTTCGGATACGGCGGCTGCAAGATGATACTCAGCAACCCAGGCCATTCCCCCCTGAATGATCGGATATTCAATTCCCAATAGTTCGGTTACTTTTGTCTTCATACTCTACAACCTTTCTTTCTTAAAAATAGCGTTTAATTTTGTATTTCCAGTCTTATTTATGAGCTTCCAGATATTTTACAACATCGCCGATTGTCGCGATCTGCTCCAGATCCTCGGACGGGATCTCAACTTCGAACTCCTCCTCGAATGCCATTACCATCTCAAACAGGTCCAGGGAATCTGCGCCGAGATCATCCTTGAAAGATGTCTCCTCTGTCAGGCTTTCTACATCTGCATTTAATGATTCTGCTACGATTTCTTTGATCTTTTCTAACATGGTTTCTTATCCTTTCTGAAATAAAATTATATTTGTAATCCGGCTCTGCCGGGAATTACCCTTCTATCTACCACTCAAACAGGCACGCCGCCCACGTAAGGCCCGCGCCGAACCCTGAGAGCATGACTTTCTCACCCTTTTTCAGGCTTCCCGCCCGGTTCATCTCGTCCAGAAGGATCGGCACGGTCGCCGCCGATGTATTCGCATACTCTTCCAGGTTCATCGGGAATTTCTCAATATCTGTTTTCAGCCGTTTGGCCACCGCTTCAATGATCCTCCGGTTGGCCTGGTGGAGAACAAAATGTTCGATCTCCTCCAGCTTCACATCCGCCTGTTCAAGTACTTCCTCTATAATCTCCGGAACTTTCCGAACCGCGAATTTAAAGACCGCCTGTCCGTCCATGTGGATATAGGATTCTCTGTCCTCCCCACTCTCGTTCCTGTCTTTGCGATGCCTGCTCAGTCCGGTCAGCGCCTCCCCCTTCACTCCGTCAGAGTGAGCCGCCATAAACACCGGAGCTCCTTCTTCAGCCCTGAGAACCGCTGCGCCCGCTCCGTCACCGAAGAGAATGCACGTGCTCCTGTCCGTCCAGTCCACCAGATTGCTCATGCTGTCTGCGCCGATCACGAGCACTGTTTTATACAGGCCGGCGCTTATATACGCCTGCGCCGTGTTAAACGCCAGAACAAATCCCGTGCACGCTGCGTTCAGGTCATACCCGGCCGCATGTACCGCGCCGATCGTTTTCTGCACCTCACACGCCGCACATGGGAATATCGTCTCCGAGGAAGAGGTCGCCAGCAGAATCAGTTCGATCTCCTCCGGGTCAATCCCACTGTTCTCCACCGCTTTAAGCGCCGCCTGTCCGGCCATATAGGACGTCGTCTCACCTTTAATTATGTGCCTTCTTCCAATCCCGGTTCTCTCCCGTATCCACTCATCGTTTGTGTCAACGATCTTCGCCAGATCATCGTTGCTCATCACATGGGGCGGCACATAAGAGCCGGTTCCGCATATTTTACCAACCATTCTTCTTCTCCAGATATGTCAGATTATTTGCTTTAAAAAATCAGTCCGTCCGACTGATCCGCTGCATTTATTTTGATTCTTAAATATTTTGACTTTCAAAGTATATCACACTGGAACCATTTGTCAATACGTTTGTTGTAATAATTCTGTAACATTTTTCGACAGTTTCAGCTATAAAGTTCACTAACTCCCTGGCGTAAATCGTCCGAAAACAGGGATTTTACAGAGACGTATTCTGCGGGGATGGAGGATGGCGAGGGGCGCCTTCCTCCATCCCCGCAGAATTTTTCTCGAAATGGGGCTGTTTTCTGGACTTTCCAAGCCGGAAGCTAATGAATATATAGCTTCCAGAAGTAAGGCGCGGCCGGACGGATTTTCGATGTCGATAGCCCTCATGCCGCGCCATTTGCCACGTTTCAGCCCATTTAGGCAATACCATTTCCCGGTTGAACAGCCCAGGAAGCGGCTCTCCTCATCCGAATGCCAGCCTGTATCGTCGCTGAAATACCTATCACACCCGTCACAATGCCAGTTGATATGGTTATTAATCCGCGCACCTACAGATTTTGTACAAACTCCGGCAGCTCCTCCATCGTCCCCATATACTCTGTCTCGTTGGAAGTTCCTTTTTATTCTCCATCGTATCCGTCACCAGATAAGTCTTCACCCCCAGCTTTCGGATCGCCAGATCCTCTTCCACGTCATTTCCCACCATCAGGCACTCCTCCGGATTTAATCCGGCCTCCTCCAGGATCACCCGGAAGTACTCCGGATTCGGCTTGCAGAATCTGCAGTCCTCATACGTCGTGATCACCCTGAAATCCTCCGCATCCAGTCCGGCCCATTTTATCCTGTTCATTGTGGCACAGCGGGGAAATACCGGATTTGTCGCCAGATAAACCTCCAGCCCCTTTTTCTTCGCCGCTTTTACAACCTGATCTGCCAGCGGCGTCGGTCTGGTCGCAGCGGCCGCCTGATTGAAGTCCCTATTATAAAAGGACAGGGCAATCCTTTCGGATTCTTCCAGAGAAACAGGGAACTGCCCGTCGAAGAAACTCCAGAATGCTTCTCTGTTTGTACGGCTCCCGTCATTTTTTACCATCGCCTCATAGCCGGCCCAGACCGCCTTGATGAACTTTTGCGGGTCTACTTTCACGCCCTGCGCAATATATGTTTTTGCCAGAAGTGGCATATAAAATTTCACAAAGTCATCCTGTACCATCGGAAGCAGCGTTCCGTCAAGGTCAAATAAAATATGTCTGATACTCATTATTCTTCTCCTTCCCGATTTCTGCACACCATTATATCAAAATCCCTCCCGGAAAGACAGACTCTTTTCTTCCGGATGACTTATTCGGATATCAATGATATAATTGCATCAGTTCACACCGCAAAGGAGACGTCTATGAAGATTACAATGCTTGGAACCGGCAATGCTGCCGCAACCGAATGTTACAATACCTGTTTTATCCTGGAGGAAAATTCCCGCCGTTTTCTCGTCGATGGAGGCGGCGGCAATTATCTCATGCATCAGATCAAACATGCAGGAATCGACTGGAAAACTATCCACGAAATCTTCGTTACACATAAGCATACGGATCATCTGCTGGGAATCATCTGGCTGATCCGTATGATCTGCCAGTCCATGAGCAAAGACGAGTATCCCGGGGAGACCTTTCTCTATTCGCACGATGAGGTGATCTCAATCATACAGGATCTGATCCCCAGACTGCTCCGCCCCAAAGAGACGCGGTTTCTCGGAGAACGGCTTCACCTGATCCCGGTCACTGACGGAGAAACCCACAGGATTATCGGGAACGATGTCACCTTTTTTGATATCCATTCCACCAAGGCAAAGCAGTTCGGCTTCTCCATGACTCTGGCCGACGGACGCAGGCTGACCTGCTGCGGAGATGAGCCCTGCAATGAATGTGCAAAGGAATATGCATACAAAAGTAACTGGCTGCTGCACGAAGCATTCTGCCTGCACTCCCAGTCTGATCTCTTCCATCCCTATGAGAAACATCACTCTACGGTAAAGGACGCGTGTATGCTGGCGGAAGATCTGGAAATTGAAAATCTGCTGCTCTATCACACCGAAGATCAAAACATAGGGAACCGCCGGGAGCTGTACCTGGCGGAGGGCAGCCAATATTTTCACGGCAGGCTCTGGATCCCCGATGATCTGGAAGTCTTAGAAATATAAAAAGGAGTTTACTGCGATGATAAAAGCCGCTTTTTTTGATGTGGACGGGACATTGCTTTCCCATACTACCAGACAGATCCCGCCTGATACGAAATTGGCATTAGAGCACCTCCGGAAAACAGGAATCAAAATTTTCATGTCAACGGGCCGTCATATCCTGGAATTGTCCCATCTTCCTGTAAATGACATCCGGTTTGACGGCTATATTATGCTGAACGGACAGCTCTGCCTGGATACAGACCGGAATCCGGTATTCCGCTCTCCCCTGTCCACGGATGCATCCGAGAAACTGGGAGAGATATTCAACGAGAGATTGATCCCCCTCGTAATGGTAGAAGAAAAAAAGATCTATATTAACTTCATCACGGATAAAGTCCGCAAGGCCCAGGCTGATATCTCCTCCCCCGTACCGGATATCGGCGAATACACAGGCTCGCCGCTTTATCAGGCGACCGTTTATCTGCCGCCTTGGGAAGAATCATCTTTCCTGCCCCTTCTTCCGGAAGGGTGCAAATTCACCAGATGGAGTCCCGGAGGCGCAGATATCATTCCCACTGGCGGAGGCAAAGTCGCAGGCATAAAATATTTCTGCGACCATTTAAATATTGCCCGGGAAGAAACGATTGCATTTGGCGATGCAGAAAATGATCTCGATATGCTGAACTATGCAGGTATTGGCGTGGCAATGGGAAACGCCCAGGATCACGTAAAACAGTACGCCGACTATGTTACCGAGGATGTAGATCATGGAGGGATTGCGAAAGCATTGGAGCGTTTTCTGTGATGGATCAGTTATAAAGTTCACTAACACTTTTCTTCAGAAATGTCCGGAAGCAGGGCGGGATGTTTGGAAAATCGTATTCTGTGAAAGGGAGACAGCCGTTCGATATTCCGTTCCGGAATCTGGGAAGAATCTAAGAATCCGAAGAGTTGTTTAATAGCAAAGCGGCGCGCAGGGCAACTCGCTTACGCTCAAACAATCCCTGCACACCGC
>JAHZHF010000003.1:26633-36442 GCA_019420405.1 Clostridiales bacterium | reverse complement strand
CTGTTTCATAATCTCCCCTTTTGATATGTAACTCAACTGATTTTTTTCTTGTTTTTACACCTTCCTGTCAGTATAATATATAAGTCGGTATAAAATAAGAATCATGCTCAGACCTGGCGGATCATAAAATCTAAGCCCCGGTTAAGCGGATTACAGAAAGGAAATACAATTATGCAGTTACAGCGTCTGTTAAGCTATACACGCAAGGCGGTCGATGAGTACGAGATGATTCCGGAGGCATCTCCGGCGGAAAAGACAGCCTCACTCTTCTCTATGCGCTTCACGGCTTAAAGCGTTTTTACCCGAAGAAATTCGAGCTGAGCGCGGTCACCGTGGATCTGGGATTTGAAGGCTTTGATTTAAGCCCGATCCAGAAGCTGTGCAGTGAGATGGAAATTCCATACCGGATCGTCCCCTCCGAGATCTATGATATCCTGTTTAATGTCCGCAAGGAGAGCAATCCCTGTTCCCTGTGCGCCAAGATGCGCAAGGGGGCGCTCAATCAGGCGGTAAAGGAAATGGGATGCAATAAGGTTGCCTATGCGCATCACAAAGACGATATTATTGAGACTATGCTCCTCTCGCTGATCTTTGAGGGAAGATTCTATTCCTTCTCACCGAGGACATATCTGGACCGGATGGATCTCACGGTCATACGTCCGCTTATGTTTGTGAGCGAGATGGAAGTGATCGGATTCAAAAACAAATATGATCTTCCTGTCGTAAAGAGCAAATGTCCCATCGACGGATATACGAAGCGCCAGTATGCCAAGGAGCTTGTAAAGCAGCTCAATACGGAACACCCCGGTGCCCGCGAGCGCATGTTCCACGCGATCCTTTCCGGACATATCTCCGGCTGGCCTGAACCGGTTCTCAGGGAACGGACAAAGCCGGAAAAGACGGCACACTAAAGCTTCTGTGCGCCGGAGTGCGGCGGAAAACATGAGCAGCGGCGTCCTAAAAGGCTGTGTTTCACTGTAAGTGTCAAATAATCTCCCGGCATACAGAATTTCATCGTATGCCGGGAGATCTTATATACCCCAATTCTTATATACCGCACAATCTTTATGACAGGGAAATAACGGAATAATTCACCCCGCACTCACACTCTACAGACGGCGGTCTTCTTTCCTGATGCTTTCCTTCATATTTACATAATCAATAATCGCTTTCGCGGTGCCGTCCACGCCGAGCTCAGAGCTTGTAAGACAGAGCTCATAGCTCTCCGCGTCGGACCATTTTTTATTTGTGTAATAATTATAATAGCTGGCTCTCTGCTTATCTGTCTTTACAATTCTGTCTTTTGCCTTTGCATCCGTCAGATCATAAATTCTTGCGATTCTGCGGATTCTGGCATTCATATCCGCATGAATAAAGATGCTGACCACGTTTTTGTAGGACTCCAGCGCATAGTCCGCGCACCGCCCCACCAGGATGCATGGTCCTTCGTCGGCAATCTTCTTGATCGCGTCAAACTGAGCGAGAAAAACTTTATGGTTGATCGGCATATCTGTATAAGAATTTCCGGAATATCCCATAGAATATGTATCCATTACGAGAGAGTACAGGAAGCTGTTGGTCGGCTTCTCGTCGTGCGATTCAAATATCTCCTCACAGATCCCGCTTTCCTTTGCGGCCCGTGCGAGCATCTCCTTATCATACAGTTTAATTCCGAAAGCATCGGCCACTTTATAACCGATCTCCCGTCCGGCACTGCCATATTCTCTTCCAATAGTTATGATCGTATTTGTTTTCATAGAAAACCACACTCCTTTATGCCTCACAGCAGTATTTGATTTTGTGATTTTGCATAAAAAGCATTTGCGTAATCACTTACCATATGACTATTATAACCAAAGTGTGTTCTATTTACAATGCATAATTTAAAATTATCTCCGCTGTTTTCTCAGCCGGTCAAGCAGCTCTGAAAAATATTCGGGAAGAGGAGCGTCGAACTCCATATATTCTCCTGTTGACGGATGGCGGATACCGAGTATTTTGGCGTGAAGCGTCTGGCCCTGGAGCCGGAACGGACATCTGGCCGGGCCGTACACCGCGTCACCGAGAATGGGATGTCCGATGCTGGACATATGGACGCGGATCTGATGTGTCCGGCCTGTCTCAAGCTCGCACTCAATGTAGGTGAAATCACCGAATCGTTCGAGGACTCGATAATGAGTGACCGCGTGACGGCCTGATGAGGACTTTGTACTCATCTTTTTGCGGTCCACAGGATGTCTTCCGATCGGTGCGTTTACCGTCCCTGTATCCTCTTTCAGATTTCCGTGTACGATAGCGTGGTAACGCCTTGTAATGGAATGTTCTTTCAGCTCCTCCGCCAGGATCTGATGTGCTCTGTCATTTTTGCAGATCAAAAGGGAACCCGTTGTATCCATATCGATCCTGTGTACGATCCCAGGGCGGAGCACTCCATTGATGCCTGAGAGCCGGCTGCCGCAGTGATAGAGAACCGCATTCACAAGCGTATGACTGTAATGGCCGGGGGCCGGATGCACAACCATTCCCTTTGGCTTATTCACGATGAGAATATCGTCATCCTCATAGAGAATATCAAGCGGGATATCCTCCGGAAGAATATCCGGCATCTCAGGTTCAGGAATCTCAACCAGGATTTCATCGCCCGCGTTTACCTTATAGTTGGCCTTCACGGCTTTTCCATTTACGCTGATACTGCCTTCTTTCAACAGCTTCTGGATATAAGAACGGGAAAGGTCCGCGATTTCTTCACTCAGAAACCGGTCGATCCTTTCCCCTCCCTGTTCTACTGTAAGAGTCACTGTCCCTGCCTCCCTTTATCCGCCTTCTTTCGTCCGAGAAATTCAAAATCCTCGTCCTTATAGAAAAAGAGTACAAGCAGTACAAATACAATACAGGCTGCCACCACATAACAGTCCGCCACGTTAAATATCGGAAAATCAATCAGCTTGAAATAAAAGAAATCAATCACATAATTCAGCCTGAGTCTGTCGAGCATGTTTCCCGCCGCTCCGGCACACAGGAGCACCGCGCATATACGCAGCGGCAGAAATCTGTTATTTAACGGTATCCGGCGATACAGAACAATCACAACTGCGAACACAAGAACTGCTCCGATGACGAAGATGAACTGCATGTTCTGCATCAGGCCGAAAGCAGCTCCTCTGTTTTCCAGATAATGAAGTTCAAAGACCCCGTCAATTATGACGAAAGGAGCCTGATCCTTTAAATGAAGCACCGCCAGATACTTCGTAAGCTGATCCAGCGCAAGCGCTGCTGCAAATCCGATGAATGCAGCCAGACAGCTTATTTTTCGATCTTTATTTTCTGTCATTTTTCCTTCCATTGAAGCTTCTCCTTTATACATACCGGTGAACAGTCACACTGATCCGGTTCTTTCTTGTGCGTCCTCCGGCACTTTCATAGCGGAATTTCCCCATCCCGCGTACGGAGATCACATCCCCTTCCTTCGGTTCATATCCATTGCTGGTGACAAGCCGGCCGTTGACATATACTTTTGCGCCTTCAATAAGCCCGGTCAGTTTTGAACGCGAAGATGAAAACGCAAGGGCAAGAAGACTGTCCAGGCGTACTGAAGCGACAGTACCTCTGATCTCCTCATATTCCGGGGTATATTTAAGCTCTGATAGAGTGATTTCCGACACAGATACAGAAGTATGCCGTACCATGGTCAGTTCATCTAAGACCAGCCGTACCATATCCCGGTGTACAAACACCATGGCGTCTGAGCCGCTCACGATAATATCTCCGGTCTTGCACCGCTCAATCCCCAGATTCAGAAGCGCTCCCAGGTAGTCTCTGTGGCTCAGCGCTTCTGCAAATTTCCGGTTCAGAGGAGAGATCTTCAAGACGGAAAAAGGATAGCCGATATCCCCGGGATCAAGCTTTTGTTTTCCCCAACGCAAAGAAAGAGCCTCAGGGATAAATGCAGCCATCTGACGCTCTGCTAAACCAAAGCCGCCAAAAGATACAACTCCCGTATAAAGTCTGTCTTTTGGCAGCGTATGTAATATATTCTGTTCATTCAGATTAAGAAAATCCGAATAGGTTATGATATCACGCTGATATGCAGCCCTGGACAAGTCGATAAACCGCCTCTCCAGAAGCTGACTGTCTTTCTCCTGATCCAATCTCTGCATATCGCTTTAATATCTTCCCTTTACGCTCGGAGTCTCCATAGAGCCGCCGAGCAGATCCTGCAGATCCCCTGAAATGTCCACGTTCGTGGGCGTTACAAGGAAAATATAATTCGAGATCTTCTGCAGATTCCCGCTGATCGCAAAAGTTGCTCCGGAAACAAAGTCAATAATCCTCTGTGCAACCTCAAGATCCATCCCCTCCAGGTTCAGGATCACAGTGCGTCCGGAGAGCAGCGTTTCCGTAATTTCACGGGAATCATCCACGGAAGTCGGCTTCACAACACAGACTTCCATATTACCGCCTCTTCTTGCCGCCGGCTGTCTCATTGGTGTCACTTTATTGGATGTGGAAGGCTGGAAGCTCTTATCTTCTTCTTCCATATCAAAATCGTCAAAATTATCTTCTTTGGTATTTTTCTTTCCGAACAGAGAACGGCGCTGCGGTTTTTCCTCATACCCGTCGTCGTCAAAATACTCGTCATCATCATAGTACTCATCATCATAATCGTCGTCGTTCAGCTTCATGATGTCCAGAAATTTATCAAATACACCCATTTTTACACTCCTATCTTACGCATTCATGTCCCCGCGCAATTTATTATTTTATACTCTCCTTTCCAGAAGATCACTGAAACTTCAAGTCAGGCTCATATGCTGTAATCCCTGGCACCAAAGATTCCCGTCCCGATCCGGACCATAGTGGCCCCCTCCTCGATCGCGACTTCATAATCATTGGTCATCCCCATTGAAAGTATGCTCACAGTACCATTATCAATGTTTTTTTCTTTTATGTCAACATATAATTTTTGTAAATCCGCGAAAATTGTTCGATTTTTTTCTGGATTATCTACAAATGGTGCAATTGTCATAAGTCCTCTGAGATTTACGTGGGAAAACTGTGAAATTTTTTCTGCCAGCGGAATCACCTCGTCCATTTTCAGGCCGAATTTACTCTCCTCTTCTGCTACGTTCACCTCCAGGAGGATATCGGCGGTGCAGCCATGCTTCTCTGCTTCGCGCTCAATCGTCTCCGCAAGCCGGAGGGAATCCACAGAGTGGATCAGTTTCACCTTATCCACAATGTATTTTACCTTATTGGTCTGGAGATGACCGATCATATGCCACTCAATGTCCTTCGGAAGAGCTTCATATTTGTCCCGGATCTCCTGAACCTTGTTCTCCCCGAATACACGTACTCCCAGATCATAGGCTTCCTGAAGCATGGACACCGGTTTTGTCTTGCTGACTGCGATCAGTGTGACCTCATCCCTGCTCCTCCCTGCTCTTTTGCAGGCTGCCTCAATCCTTCTCTCCACTTCTTTTAAATTATCTTCCAGCATCATCCTGTCTCCTCCTAACTGCTGATACACTCGCCCTCATTTCATTGAAATACAACTTCATCCGGGCTGACACTGTCTCCGTTCTGCACGATGTGGTCATAATTGGAAAGACCGTAGCTCTCTCCCTCCTCAACGATATAGTACTCGTCATTCTCGCACAGAATGGTCACTTTATTAAATACTGCATATCCTTTATTGATATTGTATACTCCACTTAATGCCTTCGTTTTTCCGATGGTGTAAGTCTCTGAGGATTCCGGTTTGTAGATCAAGTCTCCTTCATTTAAGTCCTCTCTTCTGACGCATACATCTCCTTCCTCGGAAACGTCGTAAATGTTGATCTCCTGAAACTGAGCGCTTCCATCATTGCCGCTCACCATGACTCCATCAGAAGAACTGTTCCCTCCTGTGGTGATATATTCCTGCGGAATCACATAAAATTTTTCTTCCACAACAGCAGATTTCGGAATCTTAAGCCCGCTTTCATCCTCAAGGATCAGCTCAATATTCAGATAACGGTCCTCAGCATAACGGATCATCGAGTTGTCGAAATCCAGGCATCCATAATAGTCTCCGTCTTTGGAAATGACAGAAAAGTCCGCCCACATTGTCTCACTGTCCTTGTCGATCCGCACTTTGACGCTGCTGACTTCATCCGCCAGAAACTGCTCTGCGGTTTCCCGGTCGAGCTGCACGATAACAGACCAGTTTTCGCTTGTAATCAGACGGTAAACCGGACTGCCCGCCGAGACTTTCATCTGGTCTGACAAAACTGTGTTCTCATATTTCGAGCGGTCGAAATGCTCTGCGGTAAAGGTGTCTTTCGTCAAAGACTCATATCCGTCCACAGTAAAAGCCACAATGCCATCCTGCTGTGTAGTATAGGAAGCAGTAACCAGGCCGCTGGCTGCGATCGCCGCGTCGAGCTGCTGCATTCGGGTCGCACTGTACGCGTCCTGCAGGGACACGCTGATCTCATTCTTCAGGGAATAGACTGAAGAAAAACTGTTGGAATTATAATTCTCATTAAAATTCTGTATCTGGTACATAATTCCGTTCTGGACCTCGGGGTTTAAAGCCTGGCTCTCAGAAGTTCCTTCACCTTCTGCCGCCTGCGTATCAAGCTGTCCGTCAGAAAGCGCATAGATGCTGCTTCCAGCCTTTACCTTGGTGTTCTCGTTCTGATAGTAGCTGACATATCCGTCCGCCTCCGCGTTTACCGCCGTCTCCTCGCGGATCACAAGACCTGTATAGGAATTGTCATTTACGATACTTCCCTCACGGACCTCATATATGGAGATCGTATCGCTTGTAAAATACATGATGATCGTGACAATAAGATAAATAAACACAATGGCGAACAGAAAGATACCGAGATTGAACTCGCGCCTGTTTTTATATTTTTTTATACTGATTGACTTTTTCTTTTTTTTCGATGCCAAAACCAGGCAGCACCTCCTGCATTTTTTAACTTAAACAGTATATCATTTTCCCGTGTATATTTCCAGTTTTTATGGAAATAATAAAAGCATTAATGATAAAGGAGGAAATCTCATGAAATGGTTTGATAATACGGCACTGACGATCGTGATCATCGGAGCGGTCAACTGGCTTCTGATCGGAATCTTCAAATTCGACCTGGTAGCGTTTCTTCTGGGAAATTTAAGCTGGCTTTCCCGCATCGTCTACACAATCGTCGGTCTGTGCGGACTGTATCTGATCAGCCTTTTCGGAAGGATCAGGGGCATGTCAGAATAACATAAAACAGCCTTCCGGCTTCCATGTGTGAAACCGGAAGGCTGTTTCGTATCACCCGGTCGTGCCAAGAATACCCGCCGTATACATTTCATTCATCTCAATATACAGACTGTCTTTATCCGGTGCTCCCATTATAACCGAAATGTAAGGCTGATTCTCCGAATCAAGGTCGTAAAGGACTACGCAGTTTCCTGCTTCGTCAGTCGTTCCCGTCTTACCCCCGACTACCCGGACTCCATCCGGAGGCGTAGCAAGCCCTGCCGAATAATAGTTGGTCGGCTCCCACACCTGCGTCCGTACCGTACCGTCTGCACCTGTGATGGACGCACTGTAGGAGTCCAGCGAAATAATCTCAAGAAATTTTTCATTTTTCAGCGCCGCATTAAAAATCAGATAGAGATCATATGCGGTTGTATAGTGGTTTTCATCGTGAAGCCCGTGTGGATTCACATAGTGGGTTCCCGTCGCCCCGAGCGAAGCGGCTTCCTCATTCATCAGCTCCGCAAAATCCTCCTCGCTCCCGGAGATATATTCCGCAATCGCGGTACCTGCGTCATTTCCCGACTGGAGCATCAGACCGCAGAGCAGATCATAGAGGGTCAGCGTATCCCCTGTCTGCAGCCCGCATACAGACTCATCCCAGTTGAAATCCGTCGCATTCGCACTGACTGTAATCTGATCGTCGAGATTGCCATATTTCAGCGCAATGTATGCTGTCATCGTTTTTGTCGTGCTGGCCGGATAAAGACGGTCAAAGATTTTATAACCGCACAGCACCTGTTTCTGGTTCAGATCAAAGAGTCCGGCTGCGTGGAGTTCAGAATCAGGTGTAAATCCGTCGAGAGAAACTTCTCCGGAAGCAACGCACAGGCCGGAAGCAAAAAGCTCTCCCTGATAAAGCTGCTTGTTGTACGTCTCCATCTCATAGGCCCCGACATAATCTTTTGCCTGGCCCCAGAGCACAATGCCGCCTACGGCACCTGCTCCGATCACTGCAGTCAGGCAGACCAAAACCGCAGCCGCCCGTATCGGGCGCCTGCGCCTTCCTCTTTTTCTTCTCTTCCCCTTACTGTTATTTATATTCTGTCGTTTCATGTACTGTCACCTGTTATACTGGCTTTCCGTTATTTATACATCTCACGCCAGTCAAGATCCCCCCTGTCAAGCGCAAGAATCAGAGCTTCCGCAGTTGCAATATTGGTCGCGATCGGTATATTGTACATATCACACAGCTTCACAACATCGTTTACGTCCGGTTCATGAGGACGCGGCGCCAGCGGATCTCTGAAAAAGATCAGCAGATCAATATTGTTGTGCTCGATCTGAGAAGCAAGCTGCTGTTTTCCTCCAAGATGTCCCGCAAGAAATTTGTGGATTGTCAAATTCGTCACACTCTCCACCAAAACTCCTGTCGTTTCCGTGGCATACAGCTCATGCTTGCTGAGTATCCCACGGTAAGCAATGCAGAAATTCTGCATTAATTTTTTCTTCGCATCGTGTGCGATCAGTCCGATATTCATAATCGATCCTCTCCTTACTGATATTTGTTAGGCTGTAAGCCGACATTCAGTACGAAACCGATCCCCATAAAAAAGCATACAACGGAAGTCAGTCCATAACTTACGAAGGGAAGCGACAGTCCCGTATTGGGAAGGATCAATGTAGCCACACCGATATTGATAAAGCTCTGTATCCCAATCAGTGCGGCTACTCCGCCGCAGATGATGCGCCCTCCTGTATCTTTTGCTTTCAAGCCAACCAAAATACATTCTATAATAATTAATAATAACAAAAATATGATGGCACAACAACCCACAAATCCCAATTCTTCACCAATTATGGCAAAAATAAAGTCCGTTTGGGGCTCCGAGACGAAATTTCCGTTCTTCACAGAATTAGTTTCATCATTGTTGTACCCTTTCCCGGAGAGCTGTCCGGAACCGATAGCCATTACCGAATTAAGCTGCTGGTAAGATTCACTGTCCGCATATTCTTCCGGATCGAGCCAGGCCAGGATACGTGTCTGCTGGTAGTCATGCAGAAACGGCTGGTTGGGCTGCACGGCAATGACAAGAAAGATAACCACTGCAGGCACGGAAATTGCCAGCATGGTACCGATAAACTTGTAGCTCAGTCCTGCCAGGAACAGCAGCGCACAGAAAAGAGCTGCCACGCATATGGTTGTCGACAGGTTCGGCTGTGAAACTATCATTGCCAGAGACGGCAGAATCAAAGCCACACCCTGCAGGATCACTTTCGGATTATTGATCTTCGTTTCCCTGTCCGAAAAAAAGCGGGCAAAAAACAGGATCATCAGAATCTTGGTCAGATCCGACGGCTGAAGCTGCGTAATGCCGAGATCGAGCCAGCGGCGCGCACCGTTTGCTGTAACGCCGAGTCCCGGAATCCATATGGCAGCCAGAAGCACCAGATTTAAGAAGTACATCGGCCAGTAAAAGTTCAGCACCCATTTGTAGTCGATCAGCGAGATCACAATCATTGCGCAGACGCCGAGGCAGACGCCGAGGATGAGCTCAGTGGGCCGACGTCGCCG
>JAHZHF010000003.1:26203-26623 GCA_019420405.1 Clostridiales bacterium | reverse complement strand
TAATGCAGTTTAATGTGTTTTAAAATTTGCTTCAATTGTTTTCTCCCATATATCTGATATGTATGTCTGTCCGGGTGATCTCAATATGAAAATCCTCCGGCTTTATCTCCATATACTTTGACACTGTGTGGTACAGATCACTGGAGAGCCTGTCCACCGAGTCCGGAGCACACTGGATTCTGTCTGAAATCAGAAGATTCCGGAGTCTTTCCCTCGCGATGGAAACAGATGGGACGCCCACTCAGCGCTCTCCCTGTCGTCTGTGAAGAAGTCCCGCGATTTTTCCGAAAAAGCTCTCCGGCTTTGAAAAATCCTGCACCGGGATCTCCTCACCTGTCAGCCTGCGGCATATATTCATATAAGCTCTCCCGGCCATACAATCCTCACCGACTACCGGCTCTCCCTGGTTGGTAGCGATGA
>JAHZHF010000003.1:24739-26193 GCA_019420405.1 Clostridiales bacterium | reverse complement strand
CCTGCTCGTCATCCGGGATCACTCCCAGAAGATTCACGGCCAGAATCTCTGTCACATCCTCAACTGACATCATATCCCCTCTGCGCACCATATCAATCCGCAGCCGGTTGATCAGAAGATCGTTCTGACGGATTCCGGAAGCTTCCAGAAGCCCGATAATCCGGTCTGCATCCCGGATGGAAGATACCTCCGGAGTTGTCACCACAATAGAGCGGTCCGCTCCTGCTATGGCGTTCTGAAATCCCTGTTCGATTCCGGCGGGACAATCCAGAAGTATGTAATCATACTGGTCACGGATCTCTTCCACGAGTTTTTTCATCTGCTCCGGCGAGACGCTGGTTTTATCTTTCGTCTGCGCTGAGGGGAGCAGGTAAAGTTCGGGAAAACGCTTGTCTCTGATCAACGCCTGCTTTAACCGGCAGTTTCCTTCTATGACATCCACCAGATTATAAACAATCCGGTTTTCCAGCCCCAGAACCACATCCAGATTCCGCAGTCCCAGATCCGTATCTATGACGACGACTTTTTTCTCAAGTTTCGAAAGACCGATCCCGATATTCGCCGTCGTCGTCGTCTTCCCGACACCGCCTTTTCCCGATGTAATGACTATCACTTCTCCCATGCTGCTTTTCCTCCTACCTATGCTATCTGCCGCCGCTGTCCGGCCGGCCGCTCATCTCCTCCCGTCACTCTGTGAGGGGATCGAGATAGATCCTGCTTCCGTCTACGACGGCGATCTTTGGACCTTTTATGCTCAGGCTCTCCTGGCAGATGATATGTCTTTTCGCCTCGATATCTCCGATGCACAGCCGCTGGGGCTGCATGGAGAGGGCGGCCACGAAGGCATCCCTGTCCCCGTAGACTCCGGCGTGGGCTGACCCGTACAGGGTTCCCATAATCACGATGCTGCCCCCGGCAGTGACACGTGCCTCAGGCTCCACATCTCCCAGGATCACTATGCTGGACTCTGTCTCCAGCACCTGTCTTCTCCCCAGGGTTCCTCTGTAGAACTCGCCCTCACGTCTTCTGATATCCGAAAGGGCATATTCCACAACGCTTTTGTACATGGGTTCATTTCTGTCGTTTCTCTCAATAATGCACAGTATCTCAATCTGTGTGTAACTGTGTATGACATTCAGAATCTGTTCTTCCTGAATCCGGTCCAGCTCCCGCCCGCTAAAGCTCAGAGCCATACTCGCATCCTTAAAAAAACGCGCCGAATCCCGGAATTTTTCCGTGAGAACCGTAAGGAGCTCCCTGAAATCCGCCTCAGGGTCCAGTTCAATATCCAGTCCGTACCGGTTGCTGCGGATTGTTACCAGCATGTCCTTCTTCATCTGTCCGTCATCCCCTATCCTTTAATCGCCTGCAATTCCCTGGCCCAGATCAGCCGCGCCGCCCGTGATTACTTCCGACGCATCATCCGGATTGAAATACACTCGCGCGATATCTCT
>JAHZHF010000003.1:23684-24729 GCA_019420405.1 Clostridiales bacterium | reverse complement strand
GAAGAGTAACCGGAGTTATAGCCGTATGTGATTCTGACAGCAATCGAAAGCTCCGGGTTTTCCGCAGGTGCATATCCAACGAAGAGCACATGATCTGCATGAAGTTCATTGTGCTGCGCCGTACCCGTCTTTCCGGCCATGGAGAAATCAAGCCCGGTAAACGTAGTGGAGCTGGAAACCATCTGCTGCATTCCCTGATGCAGCGCATCCCACGTCTCCTGATGGATGTCATCCATCGTGGAAGTCACCTCCGCCTGATAATCTCTGATCAGATTTCCGGAAGAGTCGGTTGTCTTGTCGATCAGCGTCAGGTCATAGACTTTTCCGCTTGTAGCCACTGCGGTCACATACCTGTTGAGCTGGCTGACCGTATAGTTGTTGTTGCCCTGTCCGATGGCGGACTGAATGGAGTATTCATCCGAGATATGGGGCTCCGCCTCCGGGATCTCCACACCGGATGTCTCACCGAGTCCGAACATCTCCGCATATTTCGCAAGCTTATCCGTTCCGCGGTCGCTGTCATAGTTGCCTTCCTCATCCATACCCAGGTCGTATCCCACCTGATAGAAGAATACATTGCAGGAATGTTCGAGTGCCTGTACCACATTCAGAGATCCGTGAGATCCGTTCGGATAGATCCAGCACTTCGGGCTCGGAGTAACCTCGTCGAAAGATCCGTTACAGTAAATTGTAGTGCCTGTATCTATGATTCCCTCCTCGAGAGCAGTCGTCGCAGAAACCATCTTGTAAGTAGAACCGGGAGCTGTCAGCTCCTGAGTCGCCCTGTTATAGAATGTATTGGCCAGCCCGGTATTCAGCTTGTTGTAATATGCAGAATCCATTGTATTCGCAAGCCGGTTGTTGTCATATCCCGGATAGGAAACACAGGCCAGTACGTCCCCGGTCTGCGGATCTGTCACGACAATGCCTCCGGAACAGGGCTCCAGCGCCAGATCGCCCGGTGTGATCTGCAGCGTCTCGATCTTATTATACAGCCAGCCATAAGGATCAACCGTCCCGTTCAACAGGCCATTGTATGCATCCT
>JAHZHF010000003.1:20875-23674 GCA_019420405.1 Clostridiales bacterium | reverse complement strand
TGCGATGGCACAGATCTGGCCGCCTCTCACACTCCCTGATTTTATAAGATTTTCATAGAGAAGTTTGTCGAAATCACTTGCATCATTCAAATATTCTTCGAGATAGGTTATCACAGCCTGGTAAACCTCCTCCGAACTCGAATATGCACTTCCCTCCAGCTTCGACGTATCGATCCAGTTCTGCGAGATGGCATAGTTCAGATAAGTATACAGACTGATCGTCTCGTCTGTGGCCCACGCGATCTGAGTCTCATCCGTGTTGTCGATCTGATCCGGCATCAGAATCCCTGTTCTTTCCTTGAGCACAGTATCACAGATATAATCCATGTATGCCTGCATCTCGCGGGACAGATCGCGGTATGCCGGAGCGTCCGGATTCTGGAGCTGCGACATGAGTTCTGCAACCGTGGAAGACTTCTTCTCCTGGAATACGGAATAAACAGCCTGTTCGGCAGTACCCGCATCCTCAGTGCCGAAATGATCCATGTCTATGATCTCATTTCCGATAAACGCATAATACGCATCTCCCACCGGGATGATGATCTCAGAGGAATCAGAAGCTACAGACGGATCGTAGTCCAGCACGTTATTCAGCCTGCTCAGAATGATTCCCGCCAGCTTCTCCTCCAGAAGCCGGTAGGCATTGATCTGAAGATTTTTATCAATAGTCAGATATACGTCGTTTCCGGCTTTCGGTTCGGTCTCGCTGACCGTATCCGTCACCTTTCCAAGGTTGTCAACGTAGAACGTGCGCTCTCCTTTCTCCCCCTGGAGCGTGCTGTCAAACACCTGCTCGATTCCGGATTTTCCAACGATATCTGACAGAGAATACCGATCTTTCTCCTTTTCGTCCAGATTGTCGTATTCTTCCTGGGACATGGGTCCCGTATACCCGATGATGGAGGCGAAGTATTCTCCATCCGGATAGACTCTGACGGAATCCTCTTCGATGTCTACACCTGTCAGAGATTCCTGATTTTCCATAATCGCGGCTGCAGTCTCGTCGCTCACATCGGAGGCAAGGGTGGTAGTCAGATACTGCTGGTAGCTGTTAAGTCCCATGGCATACCGCATATTCACCATTTTCAGAATATAGGCCGGATCACTGTTCTCATCATCCAGGCCGTATCTCTCTGAGCAGAGATAATGCATAATCCCCTCTGCCGTCTGATTTCTCTCATCCTCCGTCAGATCGTCTGTATAGCTTCTTCCGTATACGTCCGCAATAAATCTGAGTCTCAGTGTTTCATTGGTCTCCGCGAACTGATAATTGCCCGCAGAATCCAGAATAATTCCGAAACTGTCGATCACAGAGTCCCCGTTTTTCTCGACAATAGTGAGCACACTGTCCAGAATCCCGTTCAGAATACGGTTCCTCTCACTCTCATCAAGATCAGTGGAGAGCGTATCCTCAATCGTGACAGAGTAGGCCAGCTTGTTGTAGGCCAGAAGTTCCCCGTTCCTGTCGAAGATATTCCCTCTGGTTGCCGGGATTTTCCTTGTCTTCCGGATCTGCAGCTCATAGTTTTCAAGATAGTCCTCTCCCCTTACAATCTGGAGATAAAACAGCCGTCCGATTAACACGGAGGAAGTCAGGCAGAAAACGACAATGAGCACCACAAGTCTGGATCTCATAATATAGTCTATTGCTTCTTTTATGCGGTCAATAATCTCTCTAAACAAATTTACTTGCACTCCTTTTTTCTTCTGCTTCCAGTTTGTGATTGATAAACAGCAGCAGCGGGTACGCCACAAGTGTAATGACGATCGTATAGATCGCTTCCGGTATAATGATCCTGTTCAGATAATACAGAAAATTAAAATCACTTCTCAGAAGAAATGTCAGAAAATAAATACAGACCCCGTACAACAGATCGCTGGCCGCGATCAGAAACAGGGGCAGTTTGACATCTTCATCAAAATACATCTCTTCAAACAGGCCGTTGACATATCCGGCTACCAGATAAATCAGCGCATAGAAGCCGATCATATCTCCTGACTGGATATCAATCAGCAGACCGGAGGCGAGGCCGACAAACATTCCTTCCCTGGGACCTCTCATAAATCCGAAGGAAGCTGTCACAACCAGCATCAGATTCGGTTTTATCCCCGCGATCTCAAGCGCCGGGAACACGGTGCACTGCAGAAGATAGGCGGCCAGGATAATGACCGCTGTAACTGCAATGCGCCGGATCTTAATTGATTTCATATATTCATCTCCCTATTCCGTCGTATCAGAACCTGTAAGTTCCGCCTTTGTCTGGGTAATAACGAGCACTTCCTGGATATTATTGAAATCCACCGCCGGGGTAATATAACCCGAACGCGTCAGATTGTTGGAATCCACATTGATCTCGCTTACGGACCCGATAAGGAGTCCCTGTACATATTTGTCGCTGATATATGAGGTGACGATCTGGTCTCCCACTGTCACCACATTTTCATTATTCTCCATAGAATCAAAGGCAATCTGCCCGGTACTCATAAGGGACAGGCTTCCGCTCACAATACAGGTATCAGATGTAGAGAGCACCATTCCGCTGATGTTCGAGGAATCGTCGATAATCTAGCGGACCTTCGCCCAGGTCGGCCCCACCTCAGTCACGATCCCGGCCAGGCCGCCGTCTGCCAGCACGTTCATATCCACTTTGATGCCGTCGGTGCTTCCCTTGTCAATGGTAAACGTGGAGAACCAGTTGCCGGAATCCTTCCCGATTACATGAGCCGCTGTTTTCTCATAATCCGCATAATTCTGGTCCAGCTTATAGAGTTCCTGGAGACGCTCGTACTCATACTGCT
>JAHZHF010000003.1:0-20865 GCA_019420405.1 Clostridiales bacterium | reverse complement strand
TGGAGATAGTTGTTCTCCGTAGACAGCGCGTCTACCTGTTCCTTTAACTGCTCATTCTCTGTCCGGAGCTGCTTAAGCGTCGCGAAGTTGTCCTTCATGTCGCTCATCCAGCCTCCAATCTGGTTGATACCCTGCTGAAGCGGGATCACCGTTACATTTGCCAGCACTTTAAACGGGCCTGCCACCCGGTCCGAAAATGATGAGAGCACCATCATCAGAGCGCAAAATATGGCAAGTCCGAGAAGGATATACCTGTTTGTATGAGATGTACGATTCTTTCTGTTCATTATCTTAACCACCTATAATCTTCATCCAGCATTGAATATGTGAGCCGCCTGTAATACGACTTGTCGGATATAATCTTCTGCAGTCCCGTGACCGCACAGAGCTCCGGATGTTCCACGGTCTGTACGGGAAGTCCCGTACTTTCTCTGATGTATGTAGCGAGCCCTCTTAAGTTTGCCATGCCTCCGGTCAGGCAGATCCCGCGCTTTAAGATCACTCTGCGTACATCCGGCGGAGTTCTCTCGACCATAGTACGGATCGCGCGGACACACTCTTCCAGCAGGTCTTTAATCGCGGCGCGCACAAGACTGATCGACACTTCCGTCTGCGCGGGAACTCCCGTTACAAGGTCGCGCCCGTACACTGTGATCGAGCTGTTCGTGCTCTCCTCGAACACGCCGAACTCTCTCCTGAGCCGCTCTGCCGTCATCCTTCCGATCAGGAAATCCTGATTGTGGCGGACCAGCCCGGAGATCGCATTGTCAAAATCTTCCCCGCCGACTTTTAAGAGACGGTTTAAAACCATTCCCCCGGATGACAGAACTGAGAGTTCTGTCGTGCCGCCTCCGAAGTTGGCGACAAAGATGCCCTTCTCCCCGATCACGTCGATCCCGGCTCCGACTGCGTCCGCCAGCCCGCGCTCCACGATGCGCACGGATCTCGCCTTCGCCTCGGAGTGAAAGAGAAGATCAAAGAACGCCTTTTTCTCCACTTCCGTCACGTCCGTAGGCACCGCGATCACATACTCCGAGCCCCACGAAATCTTCCGGTCCCTCTCCAGAAGACTGCACAGCAGGTACTGCATGTCGTCAAAGTGGGCGATCACGCCGTTTTTCATCGGGAAGATCACTTCAATATCCTCCGGCGCTTTCTCATGCATCTCGTAGGCCTCATCTCCGACGGCGAAAATATATCTTTTATTTTTCATGGCAATGGTATTTTTTTCCTGCCATATTCTGTTCTTCTTTTTATCAAACACTTTGATCTCATATGTCCCGAGATCAAGCCCATAAACATTCCCCATCATAAGTTCAAAACCCCTGTCCGTAGTTCCGCATAGATTTCCCCTCGAACGCGTCCCTCATTGAAAAAGCTTCTTCTCCTTAAAACTGATATAACAGTTGTCCCCTATAATAATATGATCCAGCAGGGGGATCCCGATGATCTCTCCGGCTTCATACACCCTCTTTGTAATCAGCACATCACTCTTGCTCGGAGTCGGATCACCGCTCGGATGATTATGAAGAAGTATGACTGACACCGCACTCTTCTGCAGTGCCTCAAGGAAAAGTTCCCGGGGCGATACCAGAGCCATATCCACGGTTCCAACTGATACATCGCACTCCCCGATCAGCTTCGACCTCGTGTTCAGAAGGAGAAGCTTTAACACTTCCCTGTTCCTGTGTCTCATATCTTCCATATAATATTGTGCAATCTTTTTCGGTGAGGAGAAATCCAGACCTTCTATGGCTGCTGACTTTGCCATGCGCTTTGACAATTCGGACAGACAGAGTATCTGAACCGCCTTCACTTTTCCGATTCCCCTGATCTTAAGCAGCCGGTCCATTGTCCACTGATGAATATTCAGAATGCCCTTCCCCGTAAGATCCGGATGGAGGAGCCTGCGCGCCAGTTCCAGAGAATTCTCCCCTTTTGTCCCGGTACGAAGAATCACGGCCAGAAGCTCCGCATCTGTCAGATTCTCAGCGCCGAAACGTTCACATTTCTCATAAGGACGGTCTTCGCGGTACATTTCTTTGATTGTATTGTTTTTACTCATATAATTGATCCGTCAATCGGCTTGATGATACAATACAGTGATTTATTTTAGCACAAATTGGATTTTGTGTATAGGGATTAGGGATTAAAATTCTGTGAAAAATATTGTCTCGTTACTATTCACAGCCCCCACCCGCATGCGCACTCGTCGCGCTTGCGCGCTCCAGTCCCGCCCCTTGTGGGGCTAAGACTGCTTATGAGGGTGGGGTGACTGCTTCACAGTCTTGTTTCATACTTGACAGCAGAAGCTTTTGTGCAAGCACAACATATCTGCTGTCAAGTCCGAAACGGCTGTGAATAGTAACTTTGTTACAGCATGTATAAAAGTGCATTACAGATACAGGCCGCTATATTGCTGCCCCCTTTTCTGCCCCGCGCCACAATGGCCGGCACTTCTCTCTGGCTTAATATCAGTTCTTTTGACTGTACCACGTTTACAAATCCCACCGGCACTCCGATGATCAGATCCGGGTTTATGGCCCCCTCTGTAATCAGTTCATACAGACGGACAAGCGCGGTCGGCGCGTTGCCGATGGCAAAGATCCATCTTCTGTCCGCTCCGCTCTCCCGGCACAGCCGCGCCGCTTTCTCCATACTGGCGGCAGCCCTGGTGATCTTTTCCCTTTTTGCCGTCTCCGCTACATCCGGATCAGACATAAAGCAGAGAACTTCCCCGCCGAATGTTCCCAGCCGGGTCTTATTGATCCCTGCTCTGGCCATCTGCGTGTCCGTTATGATCGCAGCTCCGGACCGGAGTGCCTCAAGTCCCCGTTCCACAGAACCCGGCGTGAATACCAGGTTGTCCGCGTAGTCAAAATCGGCGCTCGTGTGGATACACCGCTTTACGATGCTCTCGGTCCCGGGCATCAGTTTTTTCTCTCCAAGTTCTCTGGTGATGATCTCGAAACTCCTTTTCTCGATCTCCTCCGGCAGTATATTTTCCAGTTCTGTCGTCATATTCTTCCTCCCTGTCTTTCCTCTGGTTCTTCCACTTGTTTTATGCGGGTCGGGATACCGCAGACGATCCGGTCCACCGTCTCCGCCTCCCGGCACAGTTCCGTCATGATCCTTCCCACATTTTCCCTGTATTCACGCTCGAACGCGTCCACCGGGACAAGTCCGCACCCGACCTCATCACAGACAATGACGATCCGGCAGTTTTCTCCAGCCCCATACAAAAGGTGCTCCATCAGCTCCCGGTTCGTCCGTCCTGCCTCCATCCATCTGCGCACCAGGAGATGGAAGTTGCAGATCCGTATGTTATTTCCGGCAGATCCGGGCCATTCCAGCCGGCATACAGCCCCGTCTGTCCACGGCTTCCCCGGAAACATATGATCAGCATATTCTCTTTTTCCCTGATAAGCTCCGCCCGTAACAATATGAATCCTGGCCTTGCTTCTCTTCCGGATGTTTCTTCCGGGTTCGTTCTGAACCGATTCCATTCTCCCAGATCTTCCTTTCTCTTTGATCAGACACGGAACGCCGTATACCACTTCTGTCACCCGGTCCGCCCTCTCACAGAGTGCCCGGTTGATCTCCCCAAGGGACTTTGCATAGAGAGTCATTTCCGACGTGCCCGGTACAGGTTCCCGGAACACATCGTTTGTCACGATCACAAGGTGCAGACACCGTTTTTTCAGTGTCTCTATTCCTCGGAGTATGGCCTCTGCCGCCCCGTCATGGGCCCCGTTTTCCTCATACAACTCATTGGCCAGCAGGTTCGACATACACTCCACAAGAACGCAGGAATCCTCCGCCGAGAAGTCCGGAAAGCGTTCCGCAGATCCATTAAGATCCACAGGCCATTCCAGCGTTGTGAATCCTTTTCTCGCCCGCATTGCGCGATGCTTCTGGATCTTTTCCTCAGTCTCCCTGCCGCGCGGGATCATGGCCGCAATATAATAAAGAGTGTGTCCTTCTCCCAGACTGCATATTCTCTCTTCCGCAAAAGCGGATTTCCCGCTCCCGCTTCCGCCTGTCACAACTTCAAACATCTCAATCCCATCCCTGATTTCTATCCTGATTACTGCCGTACAGTGTGTTCTACAGACCTACAATCCTGTACACCGCTTCCATATCAAGGCTTGCACGGATCATGTCCGCCAGCTGATCGTACTGCTCCTCACGGTAATCCTTCCAGTCCGGAAGCTGTACGTCTCCGGAATCATACCCTTTTTGTTTCAGCAGGGCCCGCACGAATCCTTCCGCAGCCTGGGCGTGGTCAAACAGGCCGTGGATATAACAGCCGTACACATTGCCGGACTGCATTCCGTCCGCCGGTTCGCCTGAATGGAAAGGCTCACATGAATAGGAGGCCCCCATATGTATCTCATATCCTTCCAGCTCTGCTCCGCTTAAACCGGAGAGCATCCCCTCCAGATGCCCAAATCTTCCTGAAACTCTTCTTCTCTGTTTCTCCGGTCCGAATACCGTCTCCATGGGGAGCAGTCCCATGCCATTTACAGTGCCCTGTTCCTCCACGCCTTCGGGATCGCTGATCCGTCTGCCGAGCATCTGGTAACCGCCGCAGATCCCGACAACAAGACCGCCCTTTTCCGCATGTCTTAAAATCTTTCCTTCCAGTCCGTTCTGCCGCATCCACAGAAGATCCTTTATCGTATTCTTTGTTCCCGGTATAATCACCCCATCCGGCGTGCCGAAATCATCCGGTGATGATACATATCGGACATTCAGGAAACGGGACGCTTCAAGCGGCGCAAAATCCGTGAAGTTCGAGATGCGCGGAAGACGGATTATCACAAGATCTACAAGAGCGCAGTTCTCTCCGGCACCCGTTTTTCTCCGAAATCTGTCGCTTAAGCTGTCTTCGTCGTCGATATCAAGGTCAAAATACGGAACAACTCCGACCACGGGAATCCCGGTTTTCTCCTCAAGCATCGTCAGGCCCGGTTTCAGGATCTCCAGATCCCCGCGGAATTTATTGATCACCGTTCCGCAGATCCTTCGCCGTTCGGACTCTTCAAGAAGCAGAACCGTCCCCGCAATCTGGGCGAACACGCCGCCCCTGTCAATATCTCCCACAAGAAGAACCGGGGCATCCACCATCTCAGCAAGCCCCATATTGACGATATCATTCTGTTTCAGATTGATCTCAGCCGGACTCCCTGCCCCCTCGATCACGATCACGTCATACATCTGATCCAGCTTGTGATAAGCGTCCATAATCGCCGGAATATACTCCTTCTTATGGCGGTAATAATCAGCCGCGGACATCATCCCGACGGGTTTCCCGTTTACAATGACCTGTGATCCGGTATCACTGGTCGGTTTTAAAAGGATCGGATTCATGGCCGCGTCCGGTTCCAGCCCGGCGGCCTCCGCCTGCATCACCTGCGCCCTCCCCATCTCCAGACCATCCCTGGTGATGTAGGAGTTGAGCGCCATGTTCTGTGATTTAAAAGGAGCCGTCCGGAATCCGTCCTGCCGGAATACGCGGCAGAGCCCGCCTGCCAGGATGCTCTTCCCCGCATTGGACATCGTCCCCTGTATCATAATCGGTTTTGCCATCTTTTCACTCCCTGTTTTCTGTCATTTTCCTGATACAATTTGTAACAGTTCAGCCAGAAGTCTGTCGTTCTCCTCCGGCAGCCGGACTGCCGCCCGGTACCATCCTCCGCCCCCCTGCATCGGTTCCATCGGCTTAAGTCCGCGGTAATTCCCGCAGTCACGGATCAGTATGTTTCTTTTTCTCAGTTCGTCTGCCAGCTCCCGTGGACTCCAAAAGAGGATGAAATTCGCTTCCGACGGAATCACATACATCCCAGATCCCCTCAATCCGGCCTGAAGGCGGATGCGTTCCCTTCTGACAAGTTCTCTTGTGCGTCCCTCATATCCGGTCTCAGAAAGTGCCGCAATTGCAGCCTCCTCCGCAGGAACAGATACGCTCCAGGGCTGTCTGACGGACTCAATCTGCTCCGCCATTTCAGGATCGGATGTGATCCCGTAGCCGATCCGAAGTCCCGGGATGCCGTGCATCTTCGTAAATGCCCGGATCACGAACAGATGAGGAAATGTGCCTGCCATCCCGGCCATGGAAACTTCTAAAGGGTCGCCGAGGAAATCGGAGAAACACTCATCCAGTACAAAACGCACTTTCTTCTCCTCACAGCGCCCGGCAATCCGGATCAGAAGATCTCTGCTCACGGCCTGCCCCGCCGGATTGGAGGGCGAACAGAGAAATAACATGTCCAGATCTTCTGTGATCTGCTCCGGAAATGTCTCCTCCAGACGGAAGTTCTTCTCCGTCCGAAGGGTCTCATATACGATCTCACATCCTGCCGCTTCCAGCGCCCTTTCATATTCTGAGAAAGCAGGCAGCACGATCAGGGCTCGTTTCGGCCTCACGGCAAAAACGGCGGAAAAGATCAGATCGGCCGCCCCGTTTCCCGCCAGGAACCAGGAATCCGGGAAACCGAAGCGTTTGGAAAGCGCTGCTTTGAGCCTGCGGCATCTGCTGTCCGGATATGTCCCGGAACGGCTGACAGCGTCCATGGCGGCCTCCAGCACCCGCCGAGGGGGGCCGAAAGGATTGATATTGACGGAAAAGTCAAGCATTCCCTCGTATGTATAGATATCTCCTCCATGACCGTATTCCATCCTGTTCCTCCTTTCTCGATACGTTACCAGACTGCCCGGCAGCAGGCGCCGAATACCAGAAGCATCAGCAGAGCCGTTACATACATCAGTTTCCCTGCCCGTCTGATATCCTCGGGTTTTATGGCCCTTCCCGGATCTCCGATATATTCCTTTTTATATAATTTCCCGAAATAAACTGCGTCTCCTGCGAGCCGGATGTTCAGCGCTCCCGCGCAGACTGCCTCCGTCTGTGCAGAGTTCGGGCTCGCGTGCTTCCTTCGGTCCCGCTTCCAGATATAGGCCGCATTTCGGGCGTCCATCCCGGTGACAAAGGCGGCCAGGATCATGAAAACCGCCGTCAGGCGGGAGGGAATGTAGTTAAAGATATCATCCATCTTCGCCGGGATTCTCCCGAAATACAGATACCGCTCATTCTTGTAGCCGAGCATGGAGTCCATCGTGTTGACCGCCTTGTACAAAAATCCAAGCGGCGCTCCGCCGATCAGAAGGAACAGCATGGGCGCTGTAACCCCGTCGGAAGTATTTTCCGCCACGGTCTCTACAGCCGCCTTTGTCACGCCCTCCTCCGTCAGATTTTCCGTATCCCTTCCGACGATCATGGAGACCGCTCTCCTTGCTCCCTCAAGATCATGCTCCTTTAACCGGTCATAAACTCTCCCGCTCTCCTTCACCAGACTCCTCGCCGCAAAGATCTGCCAGCACCAGAATGTCTCCAGGATGAACCGGACTACAGGGTGTATCCTGCCTGCGGCCCAAAGGCAGAGCCAGGGAATGAAATAAGAGGCGGCAGCCACAAGAATCCAGAGCACGCCTCCCGCCACAATGAAGCGGGCCGCTTCACCCCGGTCTTGTCCCTGCTCACAGAGACGCCTCAGGCACCGCTCCAAAAAGCTGATCAGATTCCCGATCAGGCGGACCGGATGATAGATCCGGGCCGGATCTCCGAGGAAAAAATCTACTGCAAACCCGGCAATGCACGCATACAGTGACAGAATCATTGCTCCGGACTCCTTCCCTGTCCCAGTTTCTCCACATCCCGCAGAATATACCGCCCGTTCATCCATTCTTCCCGCACAGCCCGGCACACACAGCCTCCGCCGTTTTCCACCTGCCAGCGATAGAACTTTCCGGCATCCTCCGAGGGACTCCCGTTCCTTTCTGCGTCACTTCCATCCTCCTCTGCGTAGGCGGAAAGCGCGGACATGATCGTTCCGCCGTGGACAACAAAGGAAATGCGCTCCACATCCTCTTCCAGCGCTTTTAAAATCCACTTTCGGATTCCTTCCCTGCATCGCTTCCGAAACGCGGTCTGGGACTCTCCCCCGGGAAATGCAGTCATCCCTCCGCCTGCGATCCATTCCCGGTAGGCAGGCTCATCCCTGAGCTCCTCATATGTCTTTCCCTCATATGCCCCGAAGTCACATTCTTTCAGCAGGGGTTCCGCGCATACTTTTCTTCCCGGCCAGATCAGCTCTGCGGTCCGGATACACCGCTTCATAGGGCTGACAACGATCCAGCCGGGCAGCAGACAGCTTCCCCCTGCTAAAACAGGCACAGCAGCTCCCTGCATCTGACGGAATCTCTCCACTGCCTGTGGAGACAGATCTTCATCTGTGCTCCCGATATATTGGCGTTTCTCGTTCCCCGGCGTGCTCAAATGCCGGATCAGTACTACTTCCATAAACATCCTCCTGACAGGATCACTGCCGCGGGCATGGCAAGTTCGCAGATCTGCAGGAAATACCCTGCCAGATCTCCCGTGATGCCGCCGAAATTTTTCATGCTCATCCTGTAATATGCTCCGAATACGATTCCCCCGGTCACTACAGCCGCGGCTCCTGTAACTATGTCCAGTAGAAGCATCGCCGCAGCGGATGCCGCCGCCCACACAACAAGGGTGATCCGCACCCGCTTTTTATGCGCTCCATCCTGGAAGGTCTTTAGAAGCCCGCTGTCCTTCGCCGCCGGAAACGTCACCACAGCGATCCCGCTGAGCGCCCGGGAAAACGGGAAGATACAGGCAAGCACCGGCAGGACACTCAGATCTGCCTCGCTCCACAGGGCAAGGGACGCCGTGAAATAACAGCACAGGGCAATCACCGCAAATGCGCCTGTGTGGGGGTCTTTCAGGATCTCCAGCTTCTTCTCCCTCGGCCCGTAAGAACTGAGGGCATCCACCGTATCCGCAAACCCGTCCAGATGGATTCCCCCGGTCACCACAGCCGGAATCAGGATCATCAATGCGCCGAAAAAGAGGGCGCTGCAATCCGTAAACTCAAGGAGAAGAAATCCGGCCAGGTACACGAGCGCTCCGGTCACACACCCGATAACAGGGAAAAAGCACATGGCGTATTTCATATTTTCCGGGCTCCACTCCACGGTCGGAACGGGGATCTTTGAGTACATGGATATGGCGATTAAGAGCGCCTTAACTAACCGCATGATCTGCCTCCTTGTCTGTTCTTAATGTCCGTCTGTTTTATGTAAGCTCCTGATATTGTTCCACATGGATTTCATCAAAGGTGCTCATCTCCCGGTAGACGGCCAGTCCCATCTCAAGCAGCGGAAGGACGGCCACAGCCCCGCTCCCCTCCCCCAGGGACATCCTGCAGTCGATGAGGGGAGAGAGTCCCAGTGCATCCAGCACCATTCCCCCTGCGGGCTCGCCGGAACGGTGGGAAGCGAGCATGTATTCTTTCGCCGCTGGAACCATGCGCACAGCGCAGAGTGCAGCCGCTGAGGAGATAAATCCGTCAATCACAACCGGGATACGGAAGACCGCGCCTCCCAGGAATACCCCGGTCAGTCCGGCAATATCAAGCCCTCCGACCTTTGCCAGAACGTCCAGCACGTCCTCCCGGTCCGGCTGGTTTATGCAGACCGCTCTCCGGATCGCATCCACCTTCCGTTCAAGTCCCTCTGAGCTTAGTCCCGCACCTCTCCCGGTCACTTTCCTTACCTCTTTTCCGAGAAGAACTGATACGACGGCGCTGCTCGTCGTCGTGTTCCCGATCCCCATCTCGCCTGTGGCCAGAATGTCATATCCTTTTGCCGAGAGCTCCTCCGCGATCCGGATTCCGGTCACTACAGCCTGCGCCGCCTGTTCGCGGGTCATAGCCGGGCCTTTCGTCATATTGGCGGTTCCGCGGGATACTTTATATTCCGGGCGCGTCAAATCCGGTATGTCCGAGGCCATCCCGATATCATAGGGGTACACGTCCGCTCCCGCCACGCGGGACATCTTGCACACGCTGGCGTCGCCTTTCGTAAAGTTCTCAGCCACAATGGCCGTCACTTCCTGTCCCGTCTGGGTCACGCCTTCCTCCACAACTCCGTTGTCCGCACAGAGGATGACGAGCCCTTTTTTCTCCAGGGCAAAATCCGCCGTCCCCCGGATTCCCGCGATCTCCACCACCGCATCCTCCAGCTTGCCCAGACTGTGAAGCGGCTTGGCAACCGTTTTCCAGCGTTCTTCCGCCTGTCTTTTGGCTTCCCGGTCAGAGGGATTGATCCGGCGGATCTTCTCACGCAGGCGGTCCTCCCATGTAAATCCCCGCTCTTCCCGGAAGCGGCGGCACTGCTCTGCAAATCGCTGTGCGAACTCCGGAAGGGACGGCAGATACAGGTGGGGATATCCTGCGAACAGCCTTCCCCTCTGAAAGATGCACTCCCACTTCCTTCTTCCGTCCGGCTTCTCAGCCACACAGTCCGATCCGTTCCGTGTGCTGTCCCAGTAGTGGAACTCGTGGCCTCTGATCTCCTCCCCCGGGAAAAGATAGGGACCGTCCCCGCACCCATCTGCCGCTGTGAGTTTCACATAACCGAAACGGGTCAGCTTTCCCATGGGCCGCGCGCTGGATGGAACTGCTCCGACAAGAGGCCAGTGTTCTCCCTGCTCATCCTCCAGCTCTTCCTGGAGATATAAAAAGCCGCCGCACTCTGCCAGGCAGGGCATCCCCCTGTCAACTGCCTCTTTCACAGAGCGGATCATTCCCTCATTCTCCGACAGACGGGATGCGTAGAGCTCCGGATACCCGCCGCCCAGGATCAGGCCGTCCAGCGCTTCCGGCAGAACCGGATCTTCCAGAGGACTGAACGGAATCAGCGTACACCCGCATTTCTCCAGCAGTTCCAGATTCTCCCTGTAATAAAAGCAGAACGCCGCGTCCCGCGCAACGCCGACGCGAAGCGGACTTTGCACTGAAAGATCCTCATCCTCTTCCCCGGACTCATCCTCCGTCAGGAGGGACGGATTCCCTTCTCCGGATGCGATCTGCATCAGCAATTCCAGATCAACGGTTTCGGAAGCGATCTCCCCGGCACGACGCATCTGACTCTTAAGTCCTTCCATCTCCTGTGGAAGGACAAGTCCCAGATGCCGGCTCTCAATGGCGAATGCCTCATCATCCGGGAGATACCCGATCACCGGAATCGCCTGTCCGCTCGCTGCGAGCTCCCGCTCCAGCATCTCCTTCATCCGTGGATAGAGCATCCCTGAGATCCTGTTGATAAGAATTCCCCGGATATTGCTGTCTTTGCGGAATTCGGCCAGCCCGCGGACTGTGGCGCTTAATGTCAAAGCCGCCCCTTTTCCCGGCAGTACGAGAATCACGGGCAGTCCGAGAGTCCGGGCAGTGTCATAGGAACTGGCCGCTTCGGTATCAAGCCCCATGCCGTCATAATATCCCATAACGCCTTCTACAATCGAGAGATCCGCTCCCGCGGCCGAACGTTCATAATACGCGCGCAGGTCCTCCGGATTCTGGAAGAACAGATCCAGATTCCCGGATTCTACCCCCAGAACCTCTCTGTGAAACATGGGATCAATATAATCCGGGCCACATTTAAACGCCCGCACCTTCCTGCCTGTTTCCTGAAACGCCGCCATCAGTGCGCATGCAGCAGCCGTTTTCCCGCTCCCGCTGGCGGGGGCGGCCAGAAGAAACCCCGGTGTTTTCATAATTCTTCACTCCTCCCTCCGGCCGAAATAATATAGACCGGATTCAGTCCGCTCATCATATGGTACTCTCCCAGCACCTTTCCCCTGGATGCCTGGATCTGGGTGATCTCCGGGTTTTCTAAAATCCCTTCCTTCACCGCCTCCGTCACCTCGGCCAGGGTCTCCAGGGACGCCGCGTTAATTACGATCCGCACCTTAGGATTTTTCAAAAGGACTGCCTTTAAAATCTCTTTCAGAGCTCCCCCGCTTCCGCCGATAAACACGTGAGTGGGAGCCTCCAGATCTGCCAGAACCTCCGGTGCATTTCCGGGAACGATCTGAATCGCATCTGCGAAAAATTTTCTCCGGTTTTCCCGGAGAAGCTCAAGCGCTTCCGGATTCTTCTCCACTGCGTAAACACGCCGACATCCCGACAGAGCCGCTTCCACGCTGACCGATCCCGTCCCGGCGCCTACGTCGTAGACAACCGCGTTTTCGTCAAGTTCCAGCCGGGCAATGCTCATGCAGCGCACCTCTTCTTTCGTCATGGGGACCTTCCCTCTTATAAACGCCTCATCCCTCACGTGAGGGCCGGACGCGGGGCATGGACCGGGATTCTCTACCAGCACTGTACACAGCCCGGACAGATCCTCCTCCGTCAGATCCTTCGCCCCTTTGCAGCAGATCTCCTCATCCGGATAAGAGAGTCTCCGGCCGATCTGTACAGTGACATGCTCCATCCGGTATTCCCTGAAACCATCGAGCAGATCCTTCCCGGCCTGACTGCCTCCGAGAAGGAGGAAAGTCTTCCTGTTTCTGTGTATGGTCCGGATGAAATTCTCTTCCTTTCCATGAAGGCTGACCAGCGCCGCGTCCTCCCAGGACACATTGAGCCGCGCCGCAAGATAAGAGACAGAGGAGACTCCGGGTTCGGTCCGGATCTCATACCGTGCCCCGTCGAGACGTTCCCGCAGAGTCTTTGCGCCGCTGTAAAATCCGGGGTCCCCGGACATCAGGATCAGGAACTGCCTGCACGCCCCGTGGGCTTCAATCACTGCGGCGGTCTTCTCCGCGCTGTACTCGCAGAAATATTTCTTTTCACCGCAGTCCGCCGCCGCCAGCTCCCGGGCACATTCCAGCATGCGCTCTGCTCCGATCACACAGTCGCTCTCCCTTAATAGATCCTTCACATTTCCGGGGAGAATCTGCGTGGAGCCCATACCGATTCCCGCTATAATCACCTGCTGTTTTTCTATTCTCTCCATGTTCCCTGCCCTTCTCTACACACCCTGATAACCTCTCGGCGTCACCATCCGCCCGTTTAATTCCATGGTTTTTGAATTCCCGATATACACGGTGGAAAACATATCCGCCTGTGCGTCTTTCAGTTTTTCCAGCGTCATGATCTCGCAGGATTCTCCCTCTCTTCCGATCCGGCGTGCGATCCCGCATACCGTATCCGGACGCTTCTTCTCCAGAAGAATCCCACAGGCGCGTTTCAGATAATCCGCCCGCTTCCGGCTGGACGGATTGTACAGGCAGATCACAAAGTCCGCCTCCGCAGCCGCGCGAAGCCGCTTTTCGATGGTCTCCCAGGGGGTAAGGAGATCGCTTAAACTGATCACCGCAAAATCATGCATCAGCGGAGCGCCCAGAAGCGCCGCCCCTCCGGACGCCGCCGTAATACCCGGAACTACCTCGATCCCGATTTCCGGATACTCCTTTCCGATCTCGCAGATCAGTCCCGCCATCCCGTAGATCCCTGCATCCCCACTGCATACCATAGCCACATCGCGGCCCTTTTCCGCCTCCTCAAAAGCCATCCGGCACCTGTCTGCCTCCTGCTTCATGGGCGTGCTTAAAAATTCCTTCTCCGGAAACTGGTCCCGGATGAGGTCAATATATACCGTATATCCGATGATCACCGGACAGGACTTAAGCACCCGCCTTGCCTGTTCCGTCATCTGTTCTCCGGCGCCTGGGCCCAGCCCCACTGCATAGATCGTACTCATAGTTCTTTTCCTTCCGCTTTTCTGAACTCCGTGGAAAATCCCGGATCGTAAAGTTTCGACCGCTCGTAACTGCCGTCCAGGACTTCTCCCACCACAATGAGAGCCGTCTTTGTCACATTTTCCCGGGCCGCAGTCTCTGCAAGAGTTCCTACTGTACATCGCAGCACCTTCTCTTCCGGCCAGGTGGCTTTATATACGATAGCCGCTGGCGTATCCTCTCCATATCCGCCTTTTTTCAATTCTTCTGTAAGCTCCGGAAGCATCCCCGCACTTAAGAAGACCACCATGGTCGCTCCGTGCTCCCCAAAAGAGGCAATGGATTCTCTCTCCGGAACCGGAGTCCGCCCCGCCATCCGGGTGATGACTACGGACTGGGATATCCCGGGAAGCGTATACTCTGCTTTCAGAGCCGCAGCCGCCCCGCAGAATGAACTCACCCCGGGGCAGACTTCATAGGGAATCCCCCGGCGCTCAAGCTCATCCATCTGCTCTTTCACCGCCCCGTAGAGACAGGGGTCCCCGGTGTGAAGCCGCACGATTTCTTTATTCTGCGACCATCCTTCTGTCATGACCGCAAGCACCTCCTCGAGTGTCATACGGGCGCTATTATAGATCTCGCATCCTTCCCGGCACAGTTTAAGCAGTCCCGGATTGACAAGGGAACCTGCATAGATCACAAGATCCGCCTGCTCAAGAAGCCGCTGTCCCCGGACCGTGATCAGATCCTCCGCACCGGGGCCCGCCCCAACAAATGTAATCATCATTCTTCCCTCCTTTGCTTCTCTTTCTTCTCCCGGATCACGAGCAGAGAGTAGTATCCGGCCTGCTCCGGTATCGCCTCCGCACAGGAGTAGATCTGCTCTCCCTCCATCCCGCAGTTTTCTACCATCACCGCTTCCAGTCCCTCCGCGAGAATTGCCTGTTTCACTTCCTGCAGCTTTCTCCCGGCCTTCATCAGCACTTTCGTACCGGGCAGTCCGAGACTTTCGCTGATTTCATAGGAAGCGGGGAGTACGTGCAGTTCCTCCCGGTTCTGCACGAGAGGCATATCCATCCGCGCAGCGGAAGCGGTAAAAGATGTAATTCCAGGTACGACAGCCGTCGGATATCCCCGACTTTTCAGCCGCTGGTGGAGATACATGCATGTGGAATACACGGTCGGGTCGCCCAGTGTCAGGAACGCCACGTCAACTCCCTGCTCCAAAAAAGAGGCCACTGCATCCGCATCCCGGTCGTGGATCTCATCCAGCCGTTTCCGGTCTTTCAGCATTGGCATCGGGAGAAGCAGCTTCCGCTTATCTTCCGCCTCCGGAACCGCTCCCAGTGCGATCTGCCATGCCGTACAGTTTTCCAGATATCTTTCTTCCCTGTCTGACGCCAGAACCGGCTCTTCCAGCCCCGGATCAGATACCGGAAGGGCAAGCACACCGCTCGTCCGTATTACCTCCACTGCTTTCAGCGTCATCAGCGACGGGTCTCCCGGTCCCGTGCCGACTCCCGTATATGTTCCTATCATCTCATCTGATCCTCCTGTCTGACTTTTTCCGCATTTCTTTCAGCCCCATCAGCCGCTCCCAGGATTCCCTCCTCCTTTGAAAAGAGGATCACATCCACTGTGAGCTTTCCTCCGGTTCTCTGACCAATGTAAAACGCAATCCGCTCCATCACGGTTTTCATGACCTGCCCGGTCAGCCCTTCCTCTCTGAGGATGGCAAAGGCCTCCGTCGTATTGATACAGTTCATGATTCTCTTCACCGTATCCGCTCCGGCTCCGGCCATCGCCGCGTGGGAGGCGATGACTTCCATCCTGCAGTCCGCCTGACGGGAATGGGTGTTCATCACGCCTGCGGCCAGTTTGATGAGCTTTCCTGCGTGTCCCGCCAGGAGCACCCGGTCGAATCCGAGAAGCACGGCGTCGTCCAGCGCCTCTCCGATAAAATTGCTGCATTTTATGCAGAGTCCCGGATCAATCCCTGCCTCCCCGGTCAGGAAGTCCATGCCGTAATTTCCCGGTACGATACAGCAGAATTGTCTGCCCTCTTCCCGCAGCATCTTCATCTCCAGCCAGATCGTATCCGTCAGAGCCTTCTCGCTCATGGGCTCTACGATCCCGGTAGTCCCCAGGATGGAGAGCCCTCCCTGAATACCCAGTCTCGGATTGAACGTCCTTTTGGCCGTCTCCGCTCCTCCCGGCACTGAGATCGTCACCTGCATCCCCTTTTCATATCCGCACTCCGCGCATACTTCCGCCACGGCTTCCCGGATCATCCGGCGGGGCACACGGTTGATCGCGGCCTGGCCGATCTCCTGTTCCAGTCCCGGACGCGTCACCCGCCCCACTCCTTCGCCTCCATCTAAGAGGATCCCGCTTTCTGTTTCATCAGTCTTCCTAACCTGGGCACAGATCAGCAGTCCGTCTGTCACATCCGGGTCATCCCCGCTGTATTTTCTCACTGCACATTCCACAGAATCCACTTCCCGGATCACGCGCTCCACCTCGAGATCAAGAACGGTCCCGGAGGGGGTGGTAAGGGAAACCTGGCGGATATCCTCCCCCGTCAGAAGGATCCGCGCGGCCGCTTTGGCTGCCGCCGCCGCACAGCTTCCAGTGGTATATCCCCTGCGCAGTCCGCTCCTTGTTCTGCCTGCCCCGCACATCTCCTTCATCCGTTCATCCTCCGTTTCATCCTGCCCGCTCCGGGGCGTATCATATCCCGGAAAATCCGGCCTCACACAGCCTCCCGGATATGTTTGAGAAAAAGTTTTCTGATCCGCTCCGACTCCCCGAGCCCTTTCAAAATCACCCGAACCTCATATCCCGCCTCTTCGAGACAGGTCTTCCAGGAGTCGTCCTCTCCTGCCATATCATTTTTCGCGTGATCCCCCGCCACGAGCATGAAGGGCATGAGCGCCGCCTTTCTCTTCCCGGAGAGGAGGAGCTTCTCCATCACGTTATCAAGATCCGGCTCACTCTCCACCGTTCCCACAATCACCTGGGGATATCCCTCTGTATGGAAAGCATACTCCAGAGTAAGATACGAAGCGTTTGCCCGGTGCTCACTCCCGTGCCCCATGAGGATCAGCATCTCATCCTCCGCAAGCTGCGTCATCTCCATCACCGCGCGCACAGACTCGCGATAGTCGTCCGGACTGTCAAGGAGCGGCTTCCCTGTCCGGAGCCGCTCGAAGCGGTCCATTCTCCCGGTCAGCGCCTCCATCAGACGGTCATTCTCGATCCCGCTGATCATGTGAGTGGGCTGGACAAGCAAATCCCGGATTCCATCAGAAGCCGTCCGATCAAGCGCCTCTTCCACAGTGTCGATCTCAATCCCTTTCGTCTCCCTGAGTTTTCGTATGATCACACCGCTGGTAAAGGCGCGGTACACCTTCCAGTCCGGAAAGGCTCCGGCAATCTCCCGCTCAATCACACAGATTGTCTTTTCCATTGTATCCAGATGGCTCGTCCCGAAACTGACGGCCAGTATTCCGTTTTTCACAGCATCTCCTCCAGTTCCCTGATATTCTTCGGCGGCGTACCGCCCCTTTTTAGCAGATTCTTCTCCAGCATCTTTTCGTATATAGTGAGCACCGCAGGGGGCTCAAGGTTTGTCCTCTCAAGCGCCTCCCGGTCCCCGCAGACCTCCCCGGGACTGCCTTCCTTTATCACCTGTCCGTCCTTCATCAGAATAATCTCATCGGCCCAGGCGAAGGCGTAGTCCATATCATGAGTCGCCATCAGCACCGTAATCCCCTTATCCGTCAGCCTTTCGATGATCTCCTCCACAATCCGCGTGTGCTTCGGGTCCAGGGCGGCAGCCGGCTCGTCCAGGATCATCACCTCAGGGTGCATGACCAGAATATCCGCAATAGCCACCTGCTTTTTCTGACCTCCGCTCAAAGCATGTGCGGGACGGTCTGAAAACGACGTGACCCCCACCTCTTCCATCACCCGCTCTACTTCTCTTCTGGCAGTCTCTTCATCCGCCCCGAGATTTAAGATTCCAAAAGAAATCTCCTGATACACACTGGCAGAAAAGAGCTGGTTATCCGGCTCCTGAAACACGATCCCCACTTTCTTTCTCACGTCCAGAAGCCCCTTCCTGTTATACTTCACGGGAATTCCGTCTATGATAACCCTGCCGCTCTCGGGCCGCAGGATTCCGTTCAGGCAGAGGAAAAGGGTGGACTTTCCCGAGCCGTTTCCGCCCATGAAGGCAACCTTCCGTCCCCTGCGGATCTTAACACTCACGCCGTCCAGAGCTCTTCTGTCGTTCCCCTCATAAGTATAACAGAGGTTTTCTGTCTCTATGATCCATTCATTTTTCATTGTAACACACTCCATACTGTGGCGGCCAGCAGCGCCGTTTCAAAGAGGACGATCAGCAGGATCTCCCTGATCTTCGCCGATTCTCCGGTGCCCAGAACCCGGATCTCCCCGTCATAACATCTGGACTCCATCGCATCATACACCGCGCCGGAGCGCCGGATGGCCAGGATAAACACAGCGGAGGCCATTCCTCCAAAGGCCCGGACTCTCGTCCGGAAGGTGCGTTTTCCAAGACGCGCCTCCTGGGCGGTTGATATAGCCGAAGCCGTCGCAGACAGCAGGAAAATGAACCGGTAGATCAGCATCATGAGCTCAATGACCAGCGCAGGAATATGCAGCTTCTTCAAAACCTGCAGCAGATCCGGCATGGTCGTATTCAGTGCCAGAAAATACAGACAGGTGACCGCTCCCAGCGCGGACGCCGTAAGCTCTGCAGCCCGGAGCACTGACTGACGGCTGCCGGTAATATACCACTCCCCCACCGGACAGGCAAACGCGTCCAGCGGAACTTCTGAAACATTAATTATGATCGCCGCCGCGCCCAGTATCAGAAAAGATACCGGGACGAGCAGCAGCCTGATATAGCGGGAAAGAGGGATGGCCCCTTTCCCCACTGTAAGTATCCCGTTTACGGCGAACACAGACACTGCCGTCAAAAAAGATTTTCCAACAATACACAGCACCAGAGTCAGCATGGCATACACAAACTTTTCTGATGCGTTCACATATCGAAGCTTCGACTGATAGCTCAGTCTGTCTATGAAGAGCATTTCCTCTTCTCCTCTTCTCTGTCCGCATCGGACATATTCAGCCATCTTCGCCGTTCCACAAAACGTCCCATCACAAAGGCGATCACTCCCACACCGATCCCGGTCTGGATACAGAAGATCAGACTTTCGATCTCTCCCGGCAGTTCTCCGCCCAGCGCAGTCTCAAGTACCGGAGTGAACCAGGGCGTATATTCTCCGTGTATCTCTTCTACCATCACACTTCCCGCATCGTCCGAGCCGCCGAATTCGGCGCCCTTTAACGCGAAAAGGGGAACTGCAGCGATAAGCACTGCAAGAGCCAGAAGGATCACCACGGTTTTCGTATTCTTCGACATCTTATACGGCCTCCTTTCTTCCCTCTGGCAGGAATCCGATATTCTTAAGTTCCGGCCGCGCGTAAGTTTCCAGGCCTATCACAATCACCACAGTCACGATTCCTTCAATCACTGCAAGAGGGAGCTGGGTTGGTGCGAACACTCCCAGAAATTTCACCACGGAGGCCGTCACGCCTCCCGCCTCTGACGGGTAGGCCAGGGCAAGCTGAACGCTTGTGACGCAGTAGGTAAACAGATCTCCGAGAAAAGCCGCCAGGAAGATTCCGGCTCTTTGATTCACCTTCAGCTTCCGGCAGGCGTGATAGATCCCGAAGGATACAAGAGGGCCTGCGATAGCCATGGAAAATGTATTCGCCCCAAGCGTGGTCAGGCCCCCGTGCGCTAAAAGCACTGCCTGAAAGATGAGCACAATGATCCCCAGCACGCTCACCGCTGAGGGGCCGAACAGAATCGCTCCAAGCCCTGTTCCCGTCATGTGGGAGCAGCTCCCCGTGACAGAAGGGATCTTAAGCGATGAAATCACGAAAATAAAGGCACCGGACATGGCGATCAATGTCAGGTTCCTCCTGTTTTCCTGTATTTTGTTTCTCAGTGAAAGGAAGCCCGCGAATAAAAAGGGCAGGCAGATCACGCCCCAGGCAATGCAGTATCCCGCAGGAAGATAGCCCTCCATGATATGCATCGCATTGGAAGCGGGTGCGACGGCAGTCACCGCGGCAAAAGCGATGAGCGCCCTCAGTACGATTTTCTGTTTTTTTGACATGTTTTTCTTTCTCCTTGTGTTATATTCCCGTAACTCCCAGATCATTTAAAAGTGAATATTCTGACTCAGGCCTCAACACAGATGCTCCGCCTTCCCACAGGACTTTCCCCACAGTGACTTCCGTGTCATAAGCACGGACAGGAGCATTGCTCTTCCAATACAGCAACGGGTATTGTGCAGGATTCTCACCTGACTTCCTCGTGCCCCGCCTGCTTTCAGAACAGGCGATGGCAGCAGTCTTTTAAACGTATGCCGGATCTGGATTTATTCAGGGCCCGCAGATGCGGGCATCTATGTGAAATGCAGCCGGTCTGTGATTCAGCCGCATGACACAGCTTATAAATATCTGCAGTTCAGCAGCCTCCGCGCAGTCTTCATGCAAGGAACCGCACTGCCTCTAATACTCAATTCCTTCTCTCGCCGTAATACCGCGGTCGAAAGGATGTTTTTTCTTCCGGATCTCAGAGACATAATCCGCCAGGCGGATCAGCTCCTCCCCCGGATCTCTTCCGGTCAGGACGACTTCCAGCGTCTCCGGTTTCTCCTCTAAAAACGAGATAGCCTCATCCTTTGGGATCAGTCCGTAGCGGTACGCAGCCATGAATTCATCCATGACAAGCATATCATACTCTCCCCTGCTGATCTCTCCACGGATTTCCTCCCAGAAGCGCCTGTAAACCTGATGCATCTCTTTTCTCTCATCGTTTGTAAGCGTCCGGTAAAAGCCGTAGGATTTCTCCGGATTTATGAGGCGGATCTCAGGGATCGTCTCCAGGATGCGGAGTTCTCCGGAATCGTCATTTTTCAGAAAACGGGCAAAGAGTACGGAAAGCCCTCTCCCGGCTGCACGGATGGAAAGCCCGGTGGCCGCTGAGGTCTTCCCCTTCCCATCGCCGCAGTAAATGTGTATCAATCCACGTTCCATACTCTGTAACTCCTCTCTGATCCGTCTATTGTAGCATGAAGGGGAGGGAGATGGCAACCAGCTATTTAGTGCACTAACATTTTCTGTTATATACGGCCGGAATCGGAGCGAAG